>DHJA01000016.1:35471-40634 GCA_002404095.1 Planctomycetaceae bacterium UBA4732
GGGGGGGGGGGGGAGGGGGTAGGAGGTGATCGCCTCCACTGGACAATCGAACAGCCTCCCGGCACCCGCTCTCACGTCAACGATTGGTCGGTGCGGTCGGTGCCGGGGGCGACGCCTGAGATGGCGCTGCGCATCTTGGTGTCGGCCTGGATGTTGCGCAGATTGTAATAATCCATGACGCCGATGCGTCCCTCGCGGAACGCCTGGGCGATGGCCTTCGGCACCTCCGCCTCGGCCAGCATGACGAGGGCGCGGTTCTCCTCGACCCTGGCGCTCATTTCCTGCTCCAACGCGACGGCCAAGGCGCGGCGTTTTTCGGCGTTGGCCTGGGCGACGCGCAAATCGGCCGCGGCCTGGTCGGCCTGGAGGTTGGCGCCGATGTTGGCGCCCACGTCGATCTCGGCCACATCGATCGATACGATCTCGAAAGCGGTCTGCGAATCAAGGGCGTTGTGCAGCACGGCCTGCGAGATCAGGTTGGGGTTGGCCAGCACATCCGTATGGTGTTCGGCGCTGCCGATGGCCTTGACGATGCCCTCGCCGACGCGGGCGATGATCGTCTCTTGCGTGGCGCCGCCCACCAGCCGGTCGAGCTTGGTCCGCACCGTGACGCGGGCGCGGGCCTTGAGCTGAATGCCGTTCTTGCACACGCCGTCGAGCGTGTTGTTCGGCTTGTTGGGGTTCGGCGCCGGGCAGTCGATGACCTCCGGGTTGACGCTCACTTGCACGGCCTTGTAGATGTCACGGCCGGCCAGTTGAATCGCTGCGGCAGTGCTCCACGGTAGTTCCATGCCGGCCTTGTGGGCCGCGATCACCGCCCTCACCACCTGATCGAGTTTCGTGCCGTTGGCCAGCAGATACTGCTCCAGTTCCTGCGTAGAGGCGCGAACGCCGGCTTGCACTAGCGCGATCTTCTGCTTGACGATCATGGCGTAATCGAGCTTGAGCAGGCGCATGCGAACCATGTCGAACATGCCGACGCCGGCGCCGGCCAACATGCTCTGAATCCACAGCTGCACGAAGCTGAAGAAGATGAACAGGAAGATCAGTAGGACGACGAGGGCGACGGCGCCCACGATCAGCCAGCCGATGTTTGGGTCGAAATCGCCCGCAGGTTGCGCCGCGAAGAGGATATTGTACACAAATTTTCTCCGTTGAACGCTCCGGGATGGCGAGCCGGGTCGCATAAGCGCCCGGAGTTCTTTCCGCGACTGCATCGGACTCCGGGCGCTTATGCGACCCGGCTCGCCAAAAAGTCAACTGAATACCGCTTCTTCCAGATCGCCGAGGTTCGGTTTCTCCACCAACCGGACGAGAACCCTGCCGGCCCGCACATCAATGCAACGGACCCATTGGCCGCCGTCGATCATCATGCCCTCGGTAAGCACGTCGATGCGCCGGCCGTCGAAGTCGGCGACGCCGGCCGGCCGCAACGGCGCCAGCGTCTTACCGATGCGTCCGCGCAGCTTGTCCAGTTCCATGTGCGCCGGCGTGGACGCTAATGTCGCATCCTCGCGCGGCTTGGTCAAGAAAAATCGCCGGCCCATCGGCGTTCGCGGCCAGACTTTGAAGAACAGCATCGCCAAAACCGGCACGGCGATGAACACGCCCAGCAGTGTGAGCGTCCCCGTCGTGGTTCCTCCCGCGAAGGTCAAGCCGACGCCGACCGCGATGCAACCGACCGACAGCACAAGGAGCAGGCCGCTCGGCAGGAACATCTCGCCCACGAGGAAGACGAGGCCCACGGCGATAAGAACGAAGCCCAGGGTCGCGTAACTTGGATCCATAAACCATCTCCGGGCGCTTACGCGACCCGGCTCGCCAAGCGTATCAGACTTCTTTAACGACGACGCGATTGCCTTCAATCTCGATCACCTGCACACGCGCGCCCGGCCGGACGTAGCCGCCCTCCGCCATCACGTCCACGTACTGATCGCCGAATTGCGTCTTGCCGGCCGGCCGCAACGGCGTCGCCGCCACGCCAATTGCGCCGAGCAGCGACGCCAACTCCGGCCGGATCGGCTCCGGCGCCAGCGATTCGCCGTCGTCGCCCGGCTCGGTCTGCGGCCGTAGCATCAGCCGGTTCAAAAACGGAATGTGCTTCAGATAGCGCACCACTAAATACGCCATCCCCACCGATACCAAAATGCCCACGCCGAACGGCCCCAGCTTCTGGCCGAAGCCCATCCAGTCCTCGCTCGTCCGCGGCCAGTGGCCGAACGCCACCAGCGCTAGGCCGCTTAACGCCAACAGGAAACCGCTGAGGCCGCAGACGCCCGTACCCGGCAACACAAACACTTCGACGCCGATCAGCAGCAGGCCGAGGATGAATAATAGCACCGCCAGCCAGGTGATCTCCGGGTGCGCCTGTGACTGCGACCAGAAGAACAGCACGAAACAAACGGCGGCGATGACGCCTGGCAGACTCGCCCCCGGCATCTTCAGTTCGAGAATGAGACAGGTCACGCCGATCACCACCAGCACGACGCTCGTTAGTGGATTGCAGAGAAACTCGGCCAGCAGGTTCAGCCAATCCGCGTCCATCTCGGTCGGCTTGACGTTTTCCAGAGTACACAGCTCGCCATAGTTGTTGACCACGGCCTGGGCCAGATCGTCACTCTTGGCTTCCTCGGCGCCGAGCCTTGGATATTTCCCCGTGCGCGGATCGGGCTTGAGCATGTCTTCGACTAGCGGCAATGGATAAAAACTTTTCTCCGCCGTTTCCTTGAGGTGCTTGCGCATCTCCTCCAGTCGATCAGGATGAGAACGAAGGTAGTTCTCGAAGTCGCCCAGATGCGCGTCCTGTTGCATGACGATTTGATCGCACGCCATCGCCAGGAACAGAGCCGTGTCCCGCGCCTCCGGCGTGACATAAGCGACCGTTTTAACCGGCCGGTCGGCCCGCTCCTTGAGGCCGGCGATGAATTGCGCCAGGTCGTAAGCAATGTGGTCGTCGCCGCCGGCGCACTCCAGACGCAGGATGATAACATTCGCTTTGTCGCCGAGCGCCCGGTCGAGCCGGCGTTCCACATCTTCCTTCAGCTGGCCGTTCACCTCACCGCGGGCCGTGACCAGATAAGCGGTGGTGTGATCCAGCAAAGGATAGACGCTGGAGCGCGGCAATTTGAAAGCGGCCAGGGCGTCGGCGAGGGTGTTCTGGGGTTCGTCGCGCTGGCACAAGCCAAGCTCTCGCGCCTGGGCGAAGTCATAAAAGGCGACGTCGCCGGCGCCGAGGCGGTCCACCGGGGCGCCCTTTAACTTCTCGCGCTCCGCTTTCTGCTCGTCCACATAACGATTCCCGTCCTTATCGGGCAGGAACAATTTGAAGACGACTAAGTCCCTGTCGTACATTTTACGGATCAGCACCGGCGGAAGTCGGCCGCCGTTCATCTCTTCATAGGCCGCTTTCTCGGAGTCGAGCAGCGATCCGCCCGGCGCCACGACTTTTCCGAGTCTCGCGTCGGACGACATTACAATTTCGCCGCAGGCGATCACGGGCAATACGGCATGTCGGCTGACTTCGCCGTGGACGTAGGCGCGCGTTTTCACCTTTTTCTGTCGTAGTTCGAGCAAATAACTGGCGAGTTCCCAGCATGGGCCGTATTTGTCCGTGGCGTCGGGCCGGGCGTCCGGCGGCGGGTTGAAGTCGCAGAGAAGCTCGAAGCCGTCGGCCGGCTTGCCGTCGCGCTTGCATGCGGCTTGGTAGCGCCGCAGCGGCACGTACACGGCAGCGCGCAGGCGGGCGATAGTGTCTTCGGTGATGACGGCGGGGAATTGCACCGTCAGGCCCGGCGTCGGAGCGTCCTGGGCGCGAGCGTAACGCGGCATCAAGGCCGCGCTCAACACGACGCCTGCCAGGACCAAGACTGATCGATAAATCGGCATTGCCATGAACATAAGCGCCTCGGAAGGCCGCTCCAGCGGATTGCGTCGCTTCCCTATCTCTGGTCTGGGGCCGTAAGCCTGTAATGGATTATAGAGGCGGCGCCAAAAAGGTGTCAAAGGATTGCCTACTAACCCGAAGCGCAAGCGAAGCATTAGGCCAAAACCTCGCTTGCCCTTCGGGTTAGTAGTGACAGACCCTACACCACCTATTCGTTCCCCGGCCTCGGTGATTGCCGGAAAGCGGCAAGTCAAAGGTTCCGCGCCGACTTTTCCTCTTGTTTCCGTGGCCCGTCGCCGATATGGAATAGGCCGCTCTCATTCGCGTCTCATCGTTTTTCGGACAATCGGCAACGACTCGCTACCAAAACAATGACTGCAACGAGAACCATCACTCGCTGGCCGGTCTGGATCGCGCCCGGATTGCCGTTTCTCCTCCTGTTGTCGCCGTGCGCGCCGCCATCTCTTCAGGCGGAAGAGGCCATCGACTGGACGCACGACTCTGTTTTGTCGCGCACACTCGACCAGCAATTGAATGGCGCCGCCAGCGTCCTGAACCCGAGAAATAACCGCATTCCTTTGTTCGGCATGACGCCTGGTTTCCTCAGCGACCCAGTCGGCCTGACCGATCCGAGGGACGCGCCATCAACCGCCGAGGAGCCGGCGCCCGATTGGTTCCAGGTGACGGCCGGCAACGACAATCCCTTCTTCGACCTGCGAAACCCTGGCGACCCCGGCGGCGTGGGCTTTTACAAAGTCCATACCCAGATGCAGCTTTTCGATTCGCCCAACACAGGTTGCGCGATCGCCGTGCAAACCGTGACGCCGGCCGGGCGCGAGTTCGACGGAGTGGAAGACGGCCCGACAGTTGTAAGTCCGGCGCTCTCCTTGTTCCACGCACTCGACGACGGCACGGCCATCCAGGGCTTCGTTGGCAAGAACGTGAACGTGAACCCGCACTGGACGAGCCAACTGCATCAATCCGTCCACTATGGCATGGCGGTGCAGCGGCCTCTCCTGCCGGCCGGGCCGACCGGCGACGCGAATTTCTACGTCTTCCTCGAAGCGCTTGGCCGCTATCGCTATGAGGCCGTCGCCAACCCCGGCCCGCTCAGCAACTGGGAAGTGCTGCCCGGCGTCCATTATCGTCTGGCGCCGAACTGGTGGATGTCGGGCGGCCTTATCGTGCCCGTGACCGCCGCTAGGCCCGAAACGAACCACTGGCAAATCACCTGTTCGTTCCAGTTTTGATCCCGTCCGATAGCTCTCCCTCCCCCCTTG
>DHJA01000016.1:40749-46986 GCA_002404095.1 Planctomycetaceae bacterium UBA4732
CCGCAAGGGGGGAGGGAGCAAGACAGGACCGCCTGCTATTTGTCCTCCGGGTTAAGCATTCGGAACACAAATCCCGCGACGGCGGCGGCGGCGAAATTGGCTACTAAAAAGACCCAGATATCATACACATTCGACAATCCCATCACGGTAATGCCCACCGCCACCGCCGGGTTAAACGCACCGTGAGAGATCGAGCCGACGGTAAAGGCGCCTACCATTACCGTAAAACCTATGGCCAGGCCGTAGAACGAATTCCCGGCCGTTCCCTTCGACGTTGCCGTATTCAATACCACATAACAAAGAGCGAATGTGAAGAGAAATTCCGCCAGGAGCGCTCGCATTTGTTGGAGGAAGTCGAATGGCGGTGTAACCTTATCCTTACCCGTCAGATAGACGGCCGCGTATGCCGCCGCCCCGGCGCCGATCAGTTGGGCCAAGATGTACGTGGGCACGTCCAACGCGGTACACTTGCCGCGAATCCAAATTGCCAGCGTGACGGCTGGGTTGTAGTGCGCCCCGGAAATGTGACCGCCAGCGAAGACCATGACCATGAGCGAGGCTCCGATTGCAAGCGGCGCGACGATTGGCGCGACTGCGGGCGGCAGTCCGAGGACGGTGCAACCGATGGTCAGCACCAGGAAGAACGTGCCGATGAACTCCACGACGTACTTTTTCATGCAATTGGACTCTCTTTTGTGTTTGAAAGGTCGGTCAAGCATAAGTGAGACCCACCCATAGGTCTTATAGGTCGTATAGGATCTATAAGACCTATAGGGTAGGTCAAACGGCGGTTACTTTGCCGAGGTCTTGGGTTGCGTGACGCCCGGAAAATCGTCCGTGCGGAACGGCGAGGCCGGCAGGCCGTCCTTATTCCACAGGTTTACGACCGGGAAGTTGGCCCAGCCGAAGCGCACCGCGACCGGCCTTTCAACTTGATCGCAGCTGACGACCAACTTATCACCCTTGATTTCGGCGGTGGCGTTGTGGAACTTCTTGTCTTGGCCCGCGACGGTGAAGCCCGTCAAAGCTCCGTCTTTCGCTTCCAAACCTTGGCCGACGCTGCGGAAGCTGAGGACCGCCTTATTGCCGTCCACAGTCATGGCGTCGTAAATCGGGCCGGAATCGACAATTTTCTCTCCGTAAGCCACGTCCAAGGCGGCCAAAGCCAGACGCGCGCCGACTGGTTCTTTGTGCTTGGGATGGATGTCCTTTTCCTCGCCCACGTCGGTGATGACGGCCATGCCCGTGTGCTTGAGTTTCTCGCTGGTCATAAGCTGCGCCTCACGCAGCTCCGCCCAGGAGCTCTCTTGCGGTTCCTTGACGATGGCGCCATACGGCGCCAGTTGCACGAATAGGAACGCCATGTCAGGGTTTTTCCAGGCCTCGCGCCAGCTTTCGATCATCGCCGGAAACAGCGTACGGTACTGGTAGGCGCCGCCGGCGTTGGATTCGCCCTGATACCAGATGGCGCCTTTGACAGCGTAGGGCAGCAAGGGGTTGATCATTCCGTTAAAGAGGACGGCGCCGCGGTGCGAGTCATGGTCCGGGTCGGTTGGTTCTTTGGGCTTCGGCGGCGCCTCTTTGTCGTCGGCTTTGGCCTTCTTGGCGGCCTCATTCCACTTATCCAGATTCGCCTTGTACTTCTCCTCCGCCACCTTGTACTTGGCCACTAGCTCATCCTTCGGGTGAAACAGATTTTTCAGGTCGGCATTGGCTTCCAAAATATTTTGCGGCGTCCATGCTTCCGCAGGGGTGCCGCCCCAAGATGTGTGGATGAGACCGACCGGCACATTGCGCGCTTTCTGCAGGTCGCGGCCAAAGTAGTAGGCCACGGCCGAGAAGGAGCCGACCGTTTCGGGATCGCATTCGACCCATTTGCCCTGCAATTCGCTCGTTGGTTCGTCGGCAATCCTCTTGGGTACGGTAAACAGGTGGATCTTCGCATTCTTCGATTTGGCGATCTCTTCCTTGGCGCCGGCGCTACCCTTGAGGGCGAATTCCATGTTCGACTGGCCGCTCGCCACCCAGACTTCGCCGACCAGAACGTCCTTGATCGTGATCTCGTTCTTGCCCTTAATTGTCATGGTGTAGGGGCCGCCCGGCTGAAAGGGACCGACTTTCAGCATCCATTTGCCGTCTTTATCGGCCTTCTGCCCCGTCGCGACGGATGGGGCTTTGTCGAAAGCGAGGGTGACGCTGACTTCTTCGCCGGGTTCGGCCGTGCCCCAGATGGGACAGTTCACGCCGCTTTGCAAGACCATGCCGTCGGAGAACAGCGTGAACGGCTTAACGTCCGCCCTCGCTTGAACCGACAGACATGCGACGGCCGCCAGTGCGGCGGCCCAATAGACACGCTTCATGGAAGAAACTCCTGGTGGTGAGATCAGACCGGCCTCGACGATTCGCCCGCCCTTTGGGTCGAGGCCCGGCAGGAAAGGGATGATAACACGCGGCGGACGGGGATGCACGTATATTTCTAGCGGGTGCGCTTCTCCCGCCGCGCCCCCCACCCTTGCTTCCTGGCGCCGCTTTTGGGAGAATGCTCCTGCGCGAAATTAAGGAAGCGCCCTTTCTACCCTGACCAAGGCGATCCGCCTTCTCAAGGGTTCGCCGCCCGTCGCTGGCGGCCCTTGCCGTTGTGTCAAGCCTCGCGTGAACCGGAGGACGCCTATGGCACGCATCCTGCTGATTGACGACGACGAAGACCTTCGGTGCTTCCTCAAGGGGGAATTGGAGGGAGACCGCCACGCGGTGCAGGATTTAGAGCGGGCCGAACAGGGGCTGGAGGTGCTAAGCGGCGCCGGCGCCCCCTTCGACCTCGTCCTGATCGATAACAAGATGGCCGGCATGTGGGGCACCGACTTCCTGGAAGCGCTGAAGAAACGCGGCATCGACGTGCCGGTGATTCTGATGACCGGCTATTCGACATGCGACACGGCCATCCGCGCCATGAACCTCGGGGCGTTCGATTACGTCATCAAGCCCGACACCTTCCAGTCGCTGTTCCAGAAGCTGCAACCAGTCATCGCGAAAGTGCTAGCGATCACCCAGCCCGCGAAGGAGGTGCGCTTTTCCACCCACGCGCCGCCCGGCCCGGCGTTGGAGCCTATGCTCGTCGGTAACAGCGAGGAGATGTTGGAAGTCTGCAAGCAAATCAGCCTTTGGGCCCGCAGCGACGACCCCGTCCTCATTCGCGGCGAGACAGGGACCGGCAAGGACCTGGTCGCTCGCGCCATCCACACCAACAGCCCGCGCAAGAACAAGCCGTTCGTCCCCCTGAACTGCGCCGGGTTCAACGACAACCTGGTGGAGAGCGAATGGTTCGGCCACGAGGCGGGCGCCTTCAGCGGGGCCGATAAGCTGCGCAAGGGGAAATTCGAATACGCCAACGGCGGGACGCTTTTCCTGGACGAGATCGGCGACATGCCGTCGAATCTCCAGGCCAAGCTGCTGCGCCTGCTGGAATACCAGGAGGTGGTGCGGGTTGGCGGCAACGAGCCGATCAAGGTCAACGTCCGCCTGCTGTCGGCCACGTCCCTCGACCTGGAAGCTCGCATCCGGGAGGGGAAATTTCGTAGCGACCTGTTTTACCGGGTCAACCGGGTGACGCTGCGCTTGCCGCCGCTGCGCGAGCGGTTGGACGACCTACCGGAGTTGGCGGCCTACTTCCTGGCGCGGGCGGCGGAGGGGACGGAACGGCGCCCGCCCGCGCTGGCCGACAGTACGCTGCAGCGCTTGCGGGCCTTTTCCTGGCCGGGCAACGTCCGCGAATTGCAAAACGTCCTGTGCTGCGCCTTCGGCCTGTGCCGCGGGCCGGAGGTGCTGCCGAGCCACCTCGTCTTCCCCAGGGAGAGGAGCGGGGGCGCGGCGCCGGGACAAGAGGGGGAGGATGAGGCCGTCGCTGGACTGCGCAAGGCCATCGCCTGGGCCTGGAACAGCCAGGACAAATCGTGGGAGGGCCTTCGCGACCGTCTCGAGCGCGAACTGCTCGCCTTCGCCATGGCCCAACTCGGCGACAACCAAACCCAGGTCGGCGAACAGCTCGGTATGGCGCGCGGCACCGTCGGCAAGCGCCTGCTGAAGTACGAGTTGATTAAAAAGCCTGAAGCGCTCACGCCGTGATCGACAGCGCTCACCGCACAATCAGCGCCCCGGCCAGGCGCGGCCGATTCAAGCGCTCCTTCAGCATATCTTCTCCTTTTTTCTATTTTTTAACTCATTACTCCATCATCCTTTGTGGATGGAAAACCGATGCGCCACCGCCCGCGCCGGCGATTTGGCGCGGGCCGTGCATTAGGGGGATGCCGTCGCCGAGGACGGGAGACGGGGAGGGCGACGTAGCCTTCCCGACCGGCCGACCGCGACGAATCAAGCGAGGCACGTCATGAAGCGATTCATCAGTTCCCTGCTGCGGTCCCTGAGTGTGTTTTGCGTCTGAGCGGCCTGCCGCCAGCCCGTAAACAATCGACCGGATCTCACGACCAACGCCCCGAACCTAGGAGAAGACCATGCGAAAGTTCCTGACCGCCTTGCTGTGTTCCCTTGGCGCCTTCTGCGTGTGAGACAGCGCCTTTCGCCCCCCCGATAAATCGCTGATCGACCGTCCGCCCGATCCCTGGCCTCCCCTACGGAGTTTCGGACCATGAAAACATTCTTTGCGTCCCTGCTGCGCGCATTGTCCGTATTTGCCGCGTGAGCCGTGTTCCCCCTGACGTTGCTGTCACCCGGAGGGATCCATGTCCACCACGGACGACACGGAGATTTTCCCGACCGATGAGCGCGGCGATACTCCCGCGCCAAACGGCCGCGCACCGCGCGGCGCCCTCACGGCGTCGGCCCTACCGCGAGAGAGGGGCTGCACCGCCGCCGGAACGCCGGCGGGACTTCCGCCCCGGATACTGACTGCTCTCCTGTACGCCCTGTCGGTTTGGTCCACGTAACGTGCCCGCGCCCCGGACGACCGGGCGGCGCGATACCGAAGCTGGAGGATGCCCATGTCGGCAACCCAAGGCCTGATGCAACCCCGCGACGCGGAGAGGTCAATGCACAAAGCGAACCACAGCGTCCCCATCGAGGTCCTTCTCGTGGAAGACAACCCCGACGACGCCGACCTGACGGTCGACGCCCTCCGCGACGGGCGCGTACACAACCGCGTGACAGTGGTTGAAGACGGCGTCGAGGCGATGGCCTACCTGCGCCGCGAGGGCAAGTACCGCGCCGCGCCCCGGCCTGACCTTATTCTGCTCGACCTCAACCTGCCGCGGAAGAACGGCCGCGAGGTCTTGGCCGAGGTCAAACAAGATCCCGACCTGCGCCGCATCCCCGTCGTCGTCATGACCAGCTCGGACGACGAGAAGGACGTCCTGGCCGCGTATAACCTTTATGTGAACTGCTACATCACCAAGCCGGTTGACCTGAACCAGTTCCTCGCCGTCATCAAATCGATCGAGCACTTCTGGTTCAGCATCGTGAAGCTGGCGGCGGCGTGACGGCGTTCTACAGCCGGGACCGCCGGCTGGCTGACGGGGGCGGCATTCATGACGAAGGAAGAACTGGACGGCGACCGGATCTTCGTCCTTCATGACTTCCTGTCCGGCGGAGAGTGTTCCTCGCTGATTCAGTACAGCGAAGATCTGGGATACGAACCAGCCCCTGTCGGCGACGTCGTCGCCCCAGAAGTACGGAATAACGAGAGGGTCATCATCGATGACGCCGTGTTGGCCGCGGAACTGTTCCTCCGCGCCAGGCCGTTCCTGCCTGCCATGATCGACGACGAGATTCCGGTCGGGTTCAATGAGCGGTTTCGCTTCTACCGATACGGCCCGGGACACCGTTTCAAGCCTCATCCCGACGGCGCGCATAACCAACTCGAGCTGTGCGAGGAGAGCCTTCTGACGTTCATGGTCTACCTGAACGATCTGGTGGAGGGTGGGGAGACGAATTTCTATGCGAGCGTGGAGAACGTCTCTTGCGATCTGCCCTGCCGATGCGTGAGGCCGAAGACGGGGGCGGCGCTGGTGTTCCTCCACCGGATCTGGCACGAGGGGGCGGCCGTCCGGAGCGGGCGGAAATACGTGATGCGGACCGACGTAATGTATGGGCGCCCCGCGCCGCGGCCCGGCTGAGAGTCTGTCCCCTATGGGGGTGTACGAGCCGCGACCGTTACAGTACTTTCAAAATGTACTCCTCACGCTCCGCGTGAGGAACAACCAACGCCCCTAATGTGTTCCTCACGCT
>DHJA01000016.1:47067-60706 GCA_002404095.1 Planctomycetaceae bacterium UBA4732
GCTCGCCGTTCCTCACGCGGAGCGTGAGGAGTACATTTTGAAAGTACTGGTTAGGGAGCGGTGGCGTCACGTAGCTCAGACTCTGCGACAGGGCGCCGCCTCAGCCCGATGGCTCGGGGGGAGCGGCGGGGAGGCTGAAGGAGAACGTGCTGCCCTGGCCCAGACCGGGCGAGTCGGCCCAGATGCGCCCGCCGTGGCGCTGGACGATTTCCTCGCAAGTGGCAAGCCCGATGCCGTTGCCGGGGTACTGCGACATGCTGTTCAGGCGCTCGCCCAGCCCGAAGATACGCGGAAGGTACTGCGGCTCGATGCCGATGCCGTTGTCGGCGACTGCGATCACCCAGGAGTCGCCGTCCCGCCGGGCGGCGACGTGGATGCGTGGCGGCCGGTCGGCCTGGAATTTCAGGGCGTTGCCGACGAGGTTTTGGAACAGCTGCCTTAGTTGCGTCGGGTCGGCCAGCACCGTCGGCAGTTCGTCCGCCGTCACTTCCGCCCCGCTCTTCTCAATGTCGGCCTGCTGGTCGTCGCGGGCCGCCCCCAGCGCCGCGGCGCACCGCGTCGGCGCCGGCGCCACCCCATGAGTCCGCACTCGCGAGAACGCCAGCAGGTCGTCGATCAACACCCCCATCCGGTCGGCGGCCTTGACGCCGCGGTAAATGTAATCGTCGGCCTGCTCGTCGAGCCGGCCCTGGTAGCGCTCGGCCAGCTTCTGGATGTAGCTCTTCATCGTGCGCAGCGGCGCGCGCAGGTCGTGGGCGACGACGTAGCCGAACTGCCCCAGCGCCGCGTTGGAGCGGGCCAGTTCCTGCGCCCTCTCCTCGGCCACTGCGGTCCCTTCGGCCACCCGCCGCTCCAGCGTCCTGTTGAGAACCTTCAGATTCTCCTCCGCCTGCTTGATGCCGGTGATGTCGAAGGCCACCCCTTGGAGGAACAGCGGCCGGCCGTCGTCGTCGTCGCGCACCACCTTGGCTTCGCCGTGGACCCACACCGTCCGCCCGTCGCGCGCGATGAAGCGATAGACCGAACGGAACGGCTCCCCGGTGGCGCAGGTGTGCGCGAACTCGATGTGCCAGCGGCGGCGGTCCTCGGGGTGGAGCTGGGTGTACCAGAGGACCGGGTTATCCAGCCACTCCTTCTGGGAGAAGCCCAGCAGCGCCTCGATCTGCGGGCTGACGTACAGTTCGTTGCGCCCCTCGTCCAGCGCCGCCATGAAGGTGACGGCCGGGATTCCCTCGACCAACGTGCGATAGCGGGCTTCCATCTTGCGGAACTGGGCCTCTGCCCTTTTCCGCTCGCTGACGTCGCGTATGCTGGCGACGACCAGGAGCTTGGCGTCGGTGCGCAGGGGGCTGAGGCTGATCTCGACGGGGATCTCGCGGCCGTCCTTGCACCGGCCGTACAACTCCAGACCCTTACCCATCGGCCGGACGTGCGGCGCCGCGCGATAGCCGTCGCGCTGGCCGACGTGCCCATCGCGGAAACGCTCAGGCATAAGCGCCTCGATCTCCTGCCCGAGAATCTCCTGTCGCCGGTAGCCGAACAGCCGCTCGGTTTGGGCGTTAACGCGGAGGATGCGGCCGCGCTCATCGACGACGACGAGGGCGTCGGGCACGGCCTCCAGCAGGCCGTCGAGGACGTCGGCGCCCCAGGTCTGAACCCCCTCGTCCGGGCTGGCGGCGCCGACCGGGGGCGCGAGGCGCGGGGCGCCGAGCGCCGGGGGAGTAGCGCTCCGCGCTTCGCGTTTCGCGCCGCGCGGGGAGGCGTGGTCGCCAGCCAGCCGCCGGAGGACGGCCTCCAGTTCGACCCGGCCGAAATCGGGGGCCGGGGAGGGGGCGTCCAGTTCGTTCCTAACGTCCTCCACTTCATCACTCCTGATTATCGGTGGCGCCAACTCGGCTCCTGGTCGAGCGACGCCTGCGTGAAACGCCGCAGGGCGCGGATCGTCTTGCCGTAGATGACGATGGCGGAGGAGGAGAGGTGGGCGCCAGGCGGCGTGTCCATGAACGGCATAAACTTGTCGGGGAAGCCAGGCATGGTGCAACCGATACAGATGCCGCCGACGTTAGGGCAGCCGCCGATGCCGCCCATCCAGCCGCGCTTGCCGACGTTGCACTGCACCACCGGACCCCAACAGCCCAACTTGACGATGCAGCGGGGAGAGCCGTACTCGGCGGCGAATTCGGCCTGCTCGTAGTAACCGCCGCGGTCGCACCCCTCGTGGACGGTCTGGCCGAATAGCCACGTCGGCCGCAGGCGGTCGTCCAGGGGGATCATCGGCGCCCGGCCGGCCGCCTGGTAGAGCAGGTAGAGCAACGTTTCCATGAAATTGTCCGGTTGCACCGGGCAGCCGGGCACGTTCACGATGGGGAGGCCCGCTTTCGATTTCCAGTCCCACCCCAGGTAGTCGGCCAGCCCCATGCAGCCGGTCGGGTTGCCCTCCATCGCGTGGATGCCGCCGAAGGCCGCGCAGGTGCCGGCCGTCATCACCGCCCAGGCGTGTCGGGCCAGCCGGTCGATCCAGTCGCAGGTGGGGATCGGTTGCCCCGTGGCCGGATCGACTCCCAGCGCGGCCCAGTAGCCCTCGGCCTTATTGTGTTCGTTAGGTATCGACCCCTCGATGACGAGGATAAACGGCCCGAGCCGCCCGTCGGCGGCTAGATGGAACGGCTTGAGGAAGTCGTCGCCGTTGGCGTAGGCCAGGACGGGGTTGTGGAGGCGCACGCGCGGCAGGCCGGGGATGGCGCCGAGGAGAACATCCTCGATGGCCGGCTGCGTGGCGGCGGTAATGGAAACGGTGTCGCCGTCACAGCTCAGGCCCGCGGTGATCCAAAGGATGTCCAACTCGGGAACGGCCGGCGCCGCCTGGGCGCCGCGGCCGTGAGGGGTCGTCGCGTCGGCGGTCATTGCTCCCTCCCAGGATCGTGTTGGGAAGATTGTCGCACCTTTCACCGCCGTCCGCAACCGGAAAGCAGGGCGTCGCGCGTGGTCGCGAGGTCGCGTAAGCGCCCGGAGTTCGACGCCGCCGAGGTTAATCCTCCGATAGTCCATAAAAACGCACCGCATTGTCGGCGAACAGCTTCTTCTGCTCCTCCGTCTTGCGTTCGGCCACGATGCTCTTGAGCGCCTCGACCCATTGCTTATAAGTCGCCGCCTTGGTGCAGACCGGCCAGTCGCCGCCGAACATCACGCGGTCGGGGCCGAATACTTCCATCGTGTGATTGACAAATGGCGCTAGATCATCGGCCGTCCATTTGCCCGGCTCCCACGACGCCACGATGCCGGACACCTTGCAGACCACGTTTTTCCTTTTCGCCACTTCCGCGATGCCTTTTTGCCATTGCGTAGGGTCTTTGGCGTGGATGTCCGGGTTGCCGCAGTGGTCGAGTATGAACCGAGTGTCGGGGCAGGCGTCGATGAGCTTGGCCGCATCAGTCAACTCTTTGCCGCGCATACACAAATCGAAGCTCTTACCCAACTCGCCCAGCAGGCGGACGCCTTTGATGAACTTCTCGTCGAGGCAAGTGCCTGGCGGCGTACTTTCCGCGTGCAGCACTTGGCGCACGCCTTTGATCGTATCGCTGTCTTTGAACTGGCGGATGTACTTGGGAAAGGCGTCGGACGCCGGCCGGCCGGAGATCACGGCCGCGACCATTGGATTGTCAGCCCGCTGGCACAGGCCGATGACGTATTCGGCCTCCTTGTTCTGCTGTTCCGGCGCCACGTCCACTTCCATGTAGATCGTCTTGACGACGTTAAGGCCAGCGGTGGCCGCTAGGTAGTCGCTCATGACGTGGTTCTTGTTGAAGACGTCGCCCTCTTTCAACCACGGCAGACGAAATTTGGTCAGATCCCAGAGGTGCTGATGGGTGTCCACAATGGGGAGCATGGGTGTACTCTTTCCTACGGCGGCTACCGTCGCGGCGGCCGCGGCGGACAGGAACTGTCTACGGTCCATGAGAGGATTCTCTTGAGGTTCGCATTCACGCTATGCGAGATACCTTAGCGGATTTGGGGTCGAGGCTAAAGGGAAAACCGTAGGGATTGCTGCGGTCTTTGCCCCCGGACTCAGGAGTACCTTCGCCCGGGGCTTTAGGTGGATCGCCCTCCGGACTCAAGCCGCGGAGGCTTCCCTGGTCTTGGAGCCCCTTAGGGCGACTGAGCTAAAGCCCCGGGCGAAGGTACTCCTGAGTCCGGGGGCGAAGACCGCATTGTCACGTCAACGCCGGCCGACGATAATCTCTAAATGGGCGCCGGGCCGCTGCCTGGGCAAGTCATTAACCCCCTTTGAATCACGGTTTTATCCGCTATGTCTCCTTCACCCCCCGCCCAAGACGACGATTCGCTGAAGCGTCAGATGGCCAGCCTTCTCTATGCGCCCACAGAGATCGCCGAGAAAACGTGCGCCGTCTACGACGACTTTCTCCGCCAGTCGCCGCGCGTCCATGACGGCGACTTCGCCCATCTCGTCGCGCCCGACCTGGCGCTCCTGTTCGATCTCTACGACTGCCGGTTCTTTGCGCATAGTCTGAGCCGACTCCTCGCCGCCAGCGGCAACCCGTTGTCCTTCCGCATGTCACGGCGCCTCACGCGCACCGCCGGGACCACGACTCGGTTTCCGCCGCGCCGCTCTCCGGCCGGGATGCCGCCGATGCCCGCGCGCTATGAGATCGCCATTTCCGCGGCGCTGTTGTTCCAGACTTTCGCCGATGTGCAACGGCCAGTGCGCGTCAACGGATTGCTCTGCCGCGACCGAGTGGAAGCGTTGCAGCGTATCTTTGAGCATGAACTGCTGCACCTGCTGGAAATGCTGATCTGGTCGAAGTCCAGCTGCGCGGCGCCCCAATTTAAGGCGTTGGCTTGGGGCTATTTCGGCCACACGGAAACCAAGCACGATCTCATTACTCAGCACGAAAGGGCGTCCAATCATTTCGGAGTGCGCGTCGGCGACCGCGTGGCGTTCGTGTTCGAGGGTGTGCGTCACGTCGGCGTCGTCAACCGCATTACGCAAAGAGCTACAGTTTTGGTAGAAAATATCAGCGGGGTCGCGTACACAAACGGCAAACGCTACCGGAAGTTCTACATTCCCCTCGGACATCTGGAGAAGGCGCCGGCCGCTCCGCCGTGAATCCCATGAAGACATAACCCATGCGCACGCTCTTCCTCGCTTTGGTTGTCTGCGTCGTCGCGGCGGGATGCGGCCGTCGCGCCGCGACGACGGTCGCCGTCGCCGAACTCAGCGGTAGAGTGATGGACGCCGACGGCCCCGTCGGCGCGGCCAACGTCCGCCTTCAGGCGACGCCTCATCACACGACCACCGGCGCCGACGGCTATTTTCACATCCCCAATGTCTCTGATGCGACGTATGTCACTGCCTGGAAGGAAGGCACGTTCATCGGCTTTAGCCGATCCGACGCCTCGCCGCTGCGCATCCTGTTGAAACCGCTGCCCGCCAAGGACGACCCTTCTTATAAGTGGATCGGTCCCGGTCCAGACGATAAGGCGGATCAGAATTGTTCCCGATGTCATGCGGAAATCTATAAAGAATGGTCCGCCAGCGCCCACAGTCGTTCCGCGACCGGCCGCCATTTCCGCAACCTATACGACGGTACGAGCTGGACCGGCAAGGCCGGCGTCGGTTGGAGCTTGCTCGACGAACACCCCACCGGCGCCGGCGTCTGCACGTCCTGCCACGCCCCGGCCGTTGCCGACGACGACCCGGCCCAGTTCGACTTGCGCGAACTGCGCGGCACGGCCGCGCAAGGCGTACATTGCGACTACTGCCACAAGATCAATGGCGTCGGCGACGGCAAAATCGGCCTGACCCACGGTCGATTCAATCTGCGTCTGCTCAGGCCGGCGGAGGGACAGATATTCCTCGGCCCGCTCGACGACGCGACGCGCGGCGACGACGCCTTCTCGTCCTTTTACCACGACAGCAAGTACTGCGCTTCGTGCCATGAGGGCGTGGTGTTCGGCGTCCACGTTTACAGCACCTATTCGGAGTGGAAAGAAAGTCCGGCGTACAAAGAGGGCCGGCAGTGCCAGGACTGTCATATGGCGCCGACCGGCCGCATGACGAACATCGCGCCAGGCAACGGCGGCGTGGAGCGCGAGGCGCGGACGCTGGGCAATCATCTCCTATTCGACGGCGATCAGGATGCGATGTTGCGCCGATGTCTACAGGCGTCGGTGGAATGCCAGCGAAGCGAAGACGGCGTGCGCGCCACGGTGCGTCTCTGGACGGAGGGAGCGGGCCATCGCGTCCCGACCGGATTCATTGACAAACATCTGATCCTGATCGTTGAGAGCGAGGACGCGGCGGGGAAATCGGTCGCCCTACTTTCCGGCCCAAGGCTGCCGTCCGCCGCGGGGAAGGAGCTGGAAGGCCGACCGGGCAAGCTGTACGCCAAGCTGCTCCGAGATTTCGATGGCCATAGTCCCGCCCCCTTCTGGAACGCCGACCCGGACGCGGTAGATACACGCCTGGCGCCAGGCCGCAACGATGAGACGGTGTTTGACTTCCCGCCGGAGTTGATGAAGGTCCGCGTTCGCGTGTTGTACCGACGATTCTGGCAGGAAGTCGGCCGAAGCAAGGGTTGGCCGGACGCGGATGTGTCCGTTTGGGAATGCACGATTCAACCTGCCGATGCGCCGCATTCACCCTGAGCCGAGCGACAAAGGCGCCGCCTTTTGATGCACCCGTGTTGCTTTTCGGCGCAAGTCTCAAGTCGCCTGCCATTCCTGCCGATAACGATAAAGGGTCGCTTCCGGCTGTCCGGAACGTTTTCCACGGTCATTCGACCCATCTGAGACGAATCCATCGGCTCGCGGCGCGTTCGGGAACATCAACGGCGCCGGAATTGCCCTGTCTCACGCCAACGCACGGGCGCCGGGAAAATGGTAGTGTTTTCAGGGAGGGATTCGTTCCCGTTCTAACGAGAAAAGGCGTCAACGATGAGCCATAGCAGTTACCTCACCTTAATCAACCGCGGCCGCAAGGCCGGCCTTGGCACCCGCGAGTTATATGCGGCCATGTCCACGCGGCCTTCCGAGGGCGTCGATGAGGCGCCCGGCCAGGTCGATGGCAATGGCTTTGTCTCGACGTACAACCAGCAGGGCAAGCGCGTCTACCGCCCGACCGGCGGGGCAAGCGCCTGACAACTCACGTCGAAGTCTGAAACCATCCTCGCACCCCGGACTCACGAGTACGTTCGCCCGGGGCTTTATTTGGTTCGCCCTCCAGACTCAGGCTGGAGATGCTTCTCATGTCTTGGAGCCTGGTTTAAGGCGACTGAAATAAAGCCCCGGGCGAAGGTACTCCTGAGTCCGGGGTGCGAGGACGCCTCATTCGAGAGTCCCGCCATAACCTGCCCCGACTTGGCGCCGCTGTATATAATGAAAGATCGTCTTAGCTCCCAAGGCATGTTTGTCGCTCGCGGCGCCCTGGGGACTTCGGCTTGCACGGCCTATCCGAACCCACTACACTTCCGTTTTGGGGCTGGACGGCCCAAGGGTGGAACCCTCCTACCGGATTCACACAGCATGAATTACGACCCCAACAATCCCCTTATCGTTCAGGGCGACCGCTCCGTCCTGGTCGAGGTGGACAATCCCCGCTACGCCGAAGCCCGTGACGCCCTCGCCCCCTTCGCCGAGCTAGAGAAAAGTCCCGAACACATCCATACCTACCGGTTAACGCACTTATCGTTGTGGAACGCCGCCGCCGCTGGCATGGGCGCCGACGCCATGCTGGACGTGCTGCATTCGTACAGCAAGTTCCCTGTGCCCTCCAATCTCGCCGCCGACATCGCCGAAGTCGTCAGCCGTTACGGTCGCGTCCGCTTGGAACGGATGCCCGACGAAGGCGACGGCTCAACGCCCGCCTTGCGCCTTGTCTGCAAAGATGCGCCGCTGCTTGAAGAGTTATCGCGGCAGCCAAAGGTGCGCAGCTTCCTCGGCGACCGCCTCGACGCGACCAGCTTTCGCATCGACCCGGCCTTTCGCGGCGTCGTCAAGCAGGCCCTTCTCACCGTCGGCTATCCGGCCGAGGATGTGGCCGGCTACACCGAAGGGGCCGCCCTGCCGATCCACTTGCGAACGGTCGCGCGCTCCGGCCTGCCGTTTCACGTCCGCGACTACCAGCGCGAGGCGGGCGACGTCTTTTACGCCGGCGGCGACGCTCGCGGCGGCAGCGGCGTCGTGGTGCTTCCGTGCGGCGCCGGCAAGACCATCGTCGGCATCGCCGCCATGGCGCTGATGCAGCGCAACACGCTCGTACTCACCACGGGCATCACGGCCGTCAAGCAATGGCACCGGGAAATCCTCGACAAGACCGATCTGACCGAGGAGCAAGTCTGCGAGTACACCGGCGACACGAAAGAGATTGGCCCGGTGACATTGGCGACTTATCAGATACTTACTCACCGTAATGACAAGACGGAGGAGTTTCCGCACTTCAAGATATTCGATCAGCGCGATTGGGGTCTCATCATTTATGACGAGGTACACTTGTTGCCGGCCCCGGTCTTCCGCGTGACCGCGCACATCCAGGCCAGGCGCCGGCTCGGTCTGACGGCGACGCTGGTGCGCGAAGACGGCCGCGAGGCCGACGTTTTCAGTCTGATCGGGCCGAAGAAGTACGATGTGCCGTGGCGCGAATTGGAGACGCGCGGTTGGATCGCCGAGGCGACGTGCGCCGAGGTGCGCGTGGCGATGCCGGAGCCTTTGCGGATGGACTACGCCGTCGCGGAATGGCGCGACAAGTACCGCATCGCCAGCGAAAACCCGGCCAAAGACGACATGGTGGCGGCCCTCCTGGAACGCTACTCGGACAGCCGGGTGATTATCATCGGGCAATATCTGAAGCAGTTGCGACGGCTTCGCAAGCGCTTCAATCTGCCGCTCATCATGGGGCAAACGTCCACGGCCGAGCGCGAGGATTTGTATAACAAGTTCCGCCGCGGCGAGGTTCGGCAACTGATCTTATCGAAGGTCGGCAACTTCGCCTTGGACCTGCCGGACGCCAACGTGCTGATCCAGGTGTCGGGCACTTTCGGTTCGCGTCAAGAAGAAGCGCAGCGTCTTGGGCGCATCTTGCGACCCAAGCCGGGAGGCGAAGTCGCCCACTTCTACACGCTGGTGACGCGCGACACGCGCGAACAGGACTTCGCCCACCATCGGCAGCTGTTCCTGACCGAGCAGGGATACAGCTACACCATCGCGGACGGCGTGGAATTGACGGAGCAGATGCAAGCGGCGGGATGATTCAAAAGAATATCTCACGCAAAGGCGCAAAGAAAGACAGAAAGTATTTGCTTTGCGCCTTTGCGCCTTTGCGTGAGACATTCTTAGAGAAGAGGCGACATGCTGAACGACTCCCCCCGCCCCGCCGCCGGCGCCCGGATACCTGTAAAGCTGCACCGGCGTGTTTGTCTGATCCAGACTGAAGACGCCGTGTTGGCCGAGGAACTGCTGGCCCGCAAGAAGCTGGCGCAAGACGTCGTCGGCCGGCTCACCGAACGCATTCTGCTGGTGCGTCCGGGCCGGGTCGATGCCGTCGTCCAAGAATTGCAACGTATGGGACACACGCCGCAAATCGTCGCGAAGGAGCCGGGGCGGCGCACGGGCTGACCGCTCCCCATCATGCCGACCCCCGATTCCGCTTTCTGGTCCGATCTCCTGCGGTCCACGCTGGCGTCTTATGACGAAGCTCTGCTGCGCCAGGTCGCGGCCAGTCTTATCAAGCCGCGCAATCAATGGCCCGTCGAGGACTTGATCGAACGCTGCGTCGCCGGCGCCGAAAACCCGGCCGTCCTCGACCGTCGGCTGGCGGACCTCGACGCCGCGCCGCGGCGCCTGCTCGCTCTGATCGGCCATAGCCGGCAGCCGTCGTGGGATCTCGGCAATCTGATCGAGATGCTGTTCGCTCTCGGTTCAGAAGACGGCCTTCAACCCGTCTTCGCCCTGCTGAACGCCGGCTTACTCTATCCGCGCCTGCCGGAGACGGACGGCGGCGGCTCGGTGCGCATCAAGACGTTCGAGCAATGGTTGGCCTTCCCCGGCGCCTCCGGTCTCGCCGTCTTTACGTCGCCGTTGATCGCGTCGCGCGCCATCGGCGAAGACCTGGGATTGCCGGACCTCTCTCTAGAGGCGAGGGGGGAGGGACGAGGGGCGAGTGAAGAAGACAGCGACAAGCGGAAGGCCTCTGTTCACACCCCACTCGCCCCTCGTCCCTCGTCCCTCGCCCCTGCGCAAGAATCGGACGGCTTGGAATGGCTGTTGCGCATGTCGGTGTTGTGGCAGCAGACGAAGGCCACGCCGCTGCGGCGCACCCAGCAGGGTGATTTCTTCAAACGCGATCTGGAAAGGTTGGGACAAGACCCACTCCTCAGCGGGCCGCCGGCGGATCGCCTGGCGGACGTTCCCGACCTCGGCTTCTTCATCGCCGTCCTGGCCGAGCGCGAGGGCATCCTTCACGAAACCGAAGGAGAGGTCCGCGCCGGTACGCTGCCGGCCGCATGGGAACTTGGATTGGGGCCGGCCCTGGAATCGTTGTGGTCGCAGCTGCCACGACTACGGGCGTGGAACCCCCTCGACGGCTGGCGCGGCGGCGAGCCGCCGGCCGGCAATCCGTTTCCATCGGCCTATCTCCTGGCGTTCCTTTTGTTGGCCCGCGCGCCGCAAGACGCCTGGGTCCGTCCGGCCGCGATCGAGACGTGGTTGAACGAACAGCATCCCTATTGGGCCGACGAATCGAGACGGCCGTCGCGGCGCGGCCCGTGGGTGGAGACCTTTCTTCTGGGCGTCGCCTACCACTTGCGATTGGTGCAGGCCGTTTGCGATCCGTCCGGGGCTTGGGGAGTACGCTTGTCCCCGGCCGGCCGCTGGTTATTGGGATTGGCCGAGGCGCCGGCCCTGGAGATCGCCTACACGCAGACTCTCCTCGTCCAGCCGAACCTGGAGATCATCGCTTACCGACAAGGTTTGTCGTCCTCGCTGATCGCCAAGCTGACGCGGTTCGCGGCGTGGAAGAACCTTAGCACCGCCTGCACGCTGCAACTGGAACCTGATACCGTCTACCGCGCCCTGGAATCCGGCGAAACCTACGAATCCATTCGCCAAGCGCTTGAGCAGCACAGCTCGAAGGTTCTTCCTAACGCGGTACTAGACCTACTGCGCACGTGGTCGAACAAGCGCGATCGCATCACCGTTTACCCGTCCGCGACGTTGCTGGAGTTCGCCACACCGGAGGATCTTCAGGAAGCGCTGGCGCGCGGCGTACCGGGCGTGCGCATCTCCGACCGCATGGCGGTGGTCGCCAACGAAGATGAGATGGAATTCCGCCATTTCCGGCTGAGCGGCACACGCGACTACGCCTTGCCGCCAGATCGCTGCGTCACCGTCGAAGCCGACGGTGTTACGTTGGCGGTCGATCTGGCCCGTTCCGATTTGTTGCTGGAAACGGAGCTGCCGCGCTTCGCGGAACTGATCGACCGGCCGCCGACGAACGGCCGACGCCTCTACCGCCTGACGCCGATGTCGCTGGAAGCCGCGCGCACGGGCGGAATGCTGCTCGGAACGCTGGAGGCGTGGTTTCAACAGCGGGCGGGACAGCCGTTGCCGGCCGCGGCGCGGCTGCTGATGGCGGGCGACCAAATGCCGCCGTCGCACTTCCAGAAGCATTTGGTACTTCACGTTCCGAACGCGGAGACGGCCGACGGCTTGATGCAATGGCCGGAGACGCGCGAGCTGATCGCGGCCCGTTTGGGTCCGGCGGCGCTGGCGGTGACGGAAGAGAATGCGGAGGAATTACGTCGGCGATTGAAGGCCGTGGGACTGGGTCTTTTGGAATGACGCCCGGTCCCGTTTCTTCACAGGTCGGCCGCGGTCAGGCCGGCTTGCTTCATGATCCCCAGTTGAGTACCCGTCTTGAGAGTGCGGTTGCCATGAACGGGCACCGGAATGGAGCGAGCGCCCGGCTTCCCATAAACATAATGGCTGCCGCTGATCCGGATGAGAATCCAACCCTTCCGCTCAAGGGCTTTGCAGAGAGCCTTGCCGGAGACGGTCTTCACAGATCCACCTCTTCGACCAAGCCGCCTTCTTGGACCGTGCCAGCTTTACCTTCAGGCCCGAGCAAGACGCCTTCCACGGCTTCGTGGAGGTTGGCCAGCAGTTCCTCGCGCGTATCGCCCTCGGTGACGCAGCCTAGCGCGGGCACTTCGGCCCAAAAGCCGCCTTCCTCCGCCTTGTGGATGACGATCTGCACCTTCATGGATTAAACCCTCTCTATGTCTCGTTGCCTTGCCCACGTGCGTTCATTGATTATACTTGATGATGGGAGGGCTGATTGATGACACATGTTGAATTGCACGACGCGGCACGGCGTCAACCGTTCATCCCGTTCCGCGTGATCTTGACCACAGGGGCGACTCATGATGTCCGCCACCCGGACCTCATCATGGTCGGGACTCGGTCAGCGACCATCGGCCTCACCAAGGACGAAAACGGCACGGCCTACGACCGAACCACCATCGTGGACCTTCTTCACGTCGTTGGGATCGAAATGATGCCGGTTTCGGCGCCCTCGGCGAATGGGTCTGCGTGAAATGGAAAGGAAGTCCCGATAGGGATGATCGAGGTCGTGTTATGAGTATTCAAAACAACCATGAATTGGCCGTCACGCGGAAAAAACTTCGGCTACTTGAGGAGCGTGTGGCAACTCTAAAAGGCCAGTCGGCGGCGGACCCTCACGTCCGCGCGTTGACGCTGCGGTCGCTCAAGAGTTTGGTCAACCAACTCCGCGAGGAGATTGCCCGCTACACGGCCGGGATGGGCGCGCGATCAACAGGATGACAGGTTTTCTCCTTTCTGGACAATAGGCCGAGGCGGCGGGCGGATGAACCGCGTCGGCAACTCAAAGAGTTTTTGCGTCTGACTTGGTATTACAGCCGTCCTTGCTGGAGAAGCATCCCGATTCCGTAAGCCAGACGCCGCCACGCGATAGCTTCTGGAAAACCCACTATAAAAGGCGTCACCTCCGTACCAACCACAAAAGCGAGGTTTGATGCGCCGCGTTGAGCAAGCGCGAGGTAGCAAGAGGAGGTTGCCAGATAGATGCCCTCCAAGAGTATGGACGGTTCGGCCCCTGGTATAGTTTGAGCCAACAATTCCAACGCGCCTTGGCGTACCCACGTGTAGGGCACACGGTCGTCTCCGATTCTCGTCGTTTTTAGATCGACTGGGTCGCGTTCTGCTATCCAAGCGGACCCGCCTTCCTGCACCACTAGATCCTCGAACGACATCTCCGCTTTGGGCCAAAACCCAATTACTCGACCTGAAAAAGCCCAATACGACACGCGATCTTCCGTAAAGCAGTAGAACTTGTACGAGTCGATGGTTCCGGCCTCATCGAGTCGGAACGGCCACTCCTCTGAGATCGGCGGCGGATCACGATCAGAGTTGAGGCCAAATTCTCTGAAAAGGTAGTCGTTAACGGCGAATCGATCAGATTGCGTTACAACATCCATCTTCGCCGCCCCCTCTCGCTCGTTATGAACATTGGAAAACAAAGAACGGGCGATCTTCTTTCCTCCGAAAGAAGATCGCCCGTTCCATCTTAGAGCCTGTGCGAAAAGGG
>DHJA01000016.1:60793-62177 GCA_002404095.1 Planctomycetaceae bacterium UBA4732
CCGCCCTTTTCGCACAGGCTCTTATCAGCTTGGCAAGGCTTACTTCTTCACCTCATACTCCGCATCAATGGCGTCGTCCTTGCCGCTCGTAGCACCCGCCGCGGCCCCGTCGGCGCCCGGCGCCCCCTGAAAGCCCTCGGCTCCCGGATGAGCGCCGCCGCCGTGTTGCATGTGCGCCGCCAACGCCTGCCCCGCCACGCCCAGGTCCGACGTAGCCTGACGGATCGTTTGCACGTCCTCCTTGCTCATCGCCTGCCGCGTCTTCTCGACCGCCGACTGGATCGCGTCCTTGTCTGCACTTTGCAGCTTGTCGCCGTGTTCGCGCAACAGCTTTTCGGTCTGGAAGACCGCTTGGTCCGCCTGGTTGCGGGCCTCGATCAGCTCCACCTTCTTCTTGTCCTCGGCCGCGTGCGACTCCGCGTCCTTCTTCATCCGCTCGACTTCCGCCGGGTCCAGACCGCTCGAACCCTTGATCTCGATGTGAGCTTCCTTGCCGGTGTCCTTGTCCTTCGCGGACACCTTCAGGATGCCGTTGGCGTCAATGTCAAACGTCACTTCGATCTGCGGCTCGCCGCGCGGCGCCTGCCGGATGCCTTCCAGATTGAACTCGCCCAGCAAGCGATTGCCCGATCCTTTGGCGATTTCGCTCTCTCCCTGATAGACGCTGATCGTCACCGCCGGCTGGTTGTCCGACGCCGTGGAGAACGTTTGCGTCTTCTTCGTCGGGATCGAAGTATTCCGCTCGATAAGCCGCGTGAGCCGGCCGCCTAGCGTCTCGATGCCCATCGACAACGGCGTCACGTCAACCAACAATACCTGCGACTGGCTGCCCAACAGCAGCTGCGCGCCCTGGATGGCGGCGCCGATGGCCACCACTTCGTCCGGGTTGACGCCCTTGTGGCCTTCCTTGCCGAAAATGTCTTTCACGAGCGCCTGGATCTTCGGCATGCGCGTCATGCCGCCGACCATCACTATTTCGTCGATGTCGGACGGCTTGAGCTTGGCATCCGCCAACGCCTTCAGCACGGGGCCGCGACAGCGCTCCACAAGCGGGTCCACCAGCTGCTCGAACTTCGCCCGCGTCAGCGACATTTGCAAGTGTTTCGGGCCGGATGCGTCGGCCGTGATGAACGGCAGATTGATGTCGGTCGTCGCCTGTTGCGACAGGTCTTTCTTGGCGCGTTCCGCCGCTTCCTTGAGCCGCTGCAAAGCCATCTGGTCTGTGCGCAGGTCGATGCCGTTGCTTTTCTTGAACTCCTCGGCGATGTAGTCGATCAGCACTTGGTCGAAATCGTCGCCGCCGAGATGTGTGTCGCCGTTGACGCCTTCGACCTGAAAAACGCCGTCGCCGACGTCCAGAATCGAGATGTCGAACGTGCCGCCG
>DHJA01000016.1:62266-70415 GCA_002404095.1 Planctomycetaceae bacterium UBA4732
ACGTGCCGCCGCCGAGGTCGAACACGGCGATACGCTCGCTCTTCTTCTTGTCGAGGCCGTAGGCCAACGACGCGGCCGTCGGCTCGTTGATGATGCGCATCCGCTGTGTGCGTTCCGTGCCGTCCTTCGGGTCGCGGATCGACCATTCCGTATCGAAGCCGGCGATCTTGGCCGCTTCCAAAGTCGCTTGGCGCTGGGCGTCATTGAAGTACGCGGGTACGGTGATGACAGCCTTGCGCACGGTCTGGCCGAGATAGGCTTCGGCCGCCTCTTTCAGCTTGCGCAGGATCATCGCCGACACTTCCGGCGGCGTGTAGAACTTGTTGTCGATGTCCACCTTAACCGGCTCGTCGGCGCCGCCGGTAATCTTGTAGGGCACCAGCTTTTCTTCGCCGCTCACTTCCTTACGGCGCCGGCCCATAAAGCGCTTGATTGAATAAACAGTGCGCCGGGGATTGGTTACGGCTTGCCGTTTCGCTGGATCGCCAACGAGGCGATCACCTTTATCGGTGAACGCCACCACGCTGGGGGTCAGGCGATTGCCATCCTGGTTGGCGATCACTTTCACTTCGTTGCCTTCCATCACGGCTACGACGGAGTTTGTGGTTCCGAGGTCGATGCCGATGATTTTCTCTTCCGCCATCTTCAGTCTCCTTTTTTCACGGCCATTCGTGTCAGCGGCCGGCTATTTTATGAGGATAGGATTGTTTTGGGTTCTCGCTTTTCGCTAACCTGCTTTCGCTTAACGACGACGAAATTAAGCAACTTATGTGCCACTTGTCTTAGAAGGGTATTGCGTGGCATATGTCCTGAATAAATGGATAGTTATGGCGAAACTACCATTGGCGTTTTGGCACCGTCCTGCCAGAATGGCAGTAGCGGTCGAAGCCTCATTTCTTACCGCCGACAATCTGGCAGACGACCCTGAAGTCGTCCATCCCGTTGAAGTTACGCCGCAAACTGTTGACGCGCCAATTCTCTATTCCTACATTGACTGCGAGCCAACGCGCACCCCTTTTGTGAAGAGAATTGATATGTCGCGGAAATCCGATGCCACCGTGACGACCTCCAACAACACAGCAGCGTCCCGCACGTCCAATTCCCTGCGTATTCTACGCGAGCGCGTCGATAAGCTCGATTTACAGATTCTCAAATTCATCAACGACCGCGCCAGCCTCGCCGTGGAGATCGGTAAACTCAAGGCCGAGCAAGGCGGTGAGGTTTTCTCCCCCGCGCGTGAAGAAGAAGTCCTCAAAAACGTCTTGGACGTGAACACCAAGCACGAGGGGCCGCTCAACGACGTGACGATTCGCGCCGTTTTCCGCGAGATCATGAGCGGCTCGCGCGCCCTACAGAAAGTCCTCAAGGTGGCCTTTCTCGGGCCGGAGTACAGCTTTAGCCACCTTGCCGCCGTCGAGCGCTTCGGCTCGTCGATCGAATTCATGGGCGTCGGCAGCATCGCGGCCGTGTTCGAGGAAGTGGACCGCGGCCACGTCGATTTCGGCGTCGTGCCGGTCGAGAACTCGTCGGACGGCCGAATCGCCGATAGCCTCGAAATGTTCCTTCGCATGCCGCATATGCTCATTTGCGGCGAAGTCCGTCTACCTATCCATCACAACCTGATGGCCAATTGCGAGCAGCAGGAAATCCGTCGGGTCTACAGCAAGCCGCAAGCTTTGTCCCAGTGCCGCAGCTGGCTGAGCAAAAACGTGCCTCAGGCACTGCTCAAGGAAGTGTCCAGCACTGCCGACGCCGCCCGTTTGGCTCAGATGGAGCCGGGCGCCGCCGCGGTCGCTAGCCGACAGGCGGCCGTCAGTTACGGCCTGCGCATCCTGTTCGCGGAGATCGAGGATTCGCCGCATAACGAGACGCGATTCGCCGTGATCGGCCATCAGAAGTGCGGCAAGACCGGCCACGACAAGACGGCCGTGATGTTCCGCGTGGCCCACAACCCCGGCTCGCTCGTCCAGGCTCTGGACGTTTTCAAACAGAACAAAATCAATCTGACTTGGATCGAATCGTTCCCCGCCCGGACCTCCAAATACGAGTACCGCTTCTTCGTCGATTTCGATGGCCATGCGGATGAACCTAAGGTAGGCCGCGCCCTCAAGGCGCTGGGCGAAACATGCGAGGAAGTGACGGTGTTGGGTTCGTTCCCTATCGCCACGTCGGCGGGCTGAGTTAATGACCAGGCGGCAGCGTTTGGTAGAATATTACAAGCGTCTGCACGGGCAACCTCCTGCGACCACGGCGGAGGAAGCGCTTGAGCGGCTGCGGGACACATTGATCGAAGTCGAGGACGCCTACAGCGGCATTCCGAGAAGCGATCCGCCGCCTTCTATCGGGCAATCGGACGGACGTATGTACCCGCCGCTTGACGATAACGTGAAACGGCTGCCCGACGGCGGTATCACCGCTTTAACCTTGAGACAGAAAATCCGGATTGGGCCTGACGGAAGCATCACGATCACGAACTGGGCGACTGGTCAGGTTGAGTTTTGGCAAGCAGGCGGGGGAAATTGACATGGCGTTAATCGACGACGTTACTCGCCTTGCGGAAGACATTCGGCAAGGCTCCGCGGAAGTTGATACCGAGATCGACACCTTCCCTTCGGGAGCGGTGTGCCTGCATATTCGTGTCGGCGAGCGAGCGTTCGTCCTTGATTACTTTCCGAGTTACGACATGTTTGGCGTGGATGAATTGACAGGGGACGGCGGCTTCAACTCGGGCTATCGCTTCGGACTCAAAGATTTCGCGTCCGCCAAGACAAAGCTGCTGCACCTGCTTGAAGAAGCACAAGCACCTGCGACTGCCGTGTCGGGTTCGTTACCCATCGCCACGACGAGCGGGTGAACAACCGTGGCCCGGAAGACCCGCGAACAGGAAGTCATCGCGCTGGACGACGACCCGTTGTGGTACAAGGACGCGATCCTCTATGAGATCCACATCCGCGCCTTCATGGACAGCAACGGCGACGGCATCGGCGATTTTCCCGGCCTGATCGAAAAGCTCGACTATCTGCAAGACCTCGGCGTCACTGCTCTCTGGCTGCTGCCGTTCTATCCGTCGCCGTTGCGCGACGACGGCTACGACATCGCCGACTACAGCACCGTCAACCCGATCTACGGCAACCTGGGCGACTTCAAGCGCCTCCTCGAAGAGGCGCACCGCCGCGGCCTACGCGTCGTTACGGAGTTGGTCGTCAACCACACCTCGGATCAGCACCCGTGGTTCCAGCGCGCTCGCCGTGCGGCCCCCGGCAGTCCCGAACGTGATTTCTATGTCTGGAGCGACAACCCCGAGCGCTTCAAGGACGCTCGCATCATCTTCAAGGATTTCGAGTCGTCCAACTGGACCTGGGATCCGCTCGTCAAGGCGTATTACTGGCACCGCTTCTATTCGCACCAACCGGACCTCAATTATGACAATCCGTTGGTGCATGAGGCCGTCTTTCAGGCGCTCGATTACTGGATGGACATGGGCGTGGACGGCGTGCGCCTCGACGCCATTCCCTACCTCTACAAGCGCGAGGGGACCAACTGCGAGAACCTGCCGGAGACGCACGTCTTCCTGAAGAGCCTGCGCCGGCGCGTGGACGAAAAGTATCGCAATCGTCTGCTTCTGGCCGAAGCCAACCAGTGGCCCGAAGACGCCGTCGCCTACTTCGGCGACGCGGGCGGCGCCGAGTGCCATATGTGCTTCCACTTTCCGATCATGCCGCGCCTCTTCATGGCCATCCAGATGGAGGACCGTCATCCGATCATCGACATCCTTCAGCAGACGCCGGCCATCCCTGAAAACAGCCAGTGGGCGCTGTTCCTGCGCAACCATGACGAGTTGACGCTGGAAATGGTGACGGAGGACGACCGCGATTATATGTATCGCGTCTACGCCCAAGACCCGCAAGCGCGCATCAACCTCGGCATCCGCCGCCGTCTGGCGCCGTTGCTGCAAAACAATCGCGCCAAGATCGAGTTGATGAACGGCCTGCTGTTGTCGCTGCCGGGCACGCCGGTGCTGTACTACGGCGACGAAATCGGCATGGGCGACAATATCTATCTGGGTGATCGCAATGGCGTACGCACGCCGATGCAGTGGGGGCCGGGTCGCAACGCCGGCTTCTCGACGGCCAATCCGCAGAAGCTCTACCTGCCCGCCATCTTCGACCCCGAGTTCCACTTTGAAGCCGTCAACGTCGAGGCGCAACAGAACAATGTCCACTCTCTCTTGTGGTGGACCAAGCGCCTCCTCGACTTGCGCAAGCGACATCAAGCGTTCGGCCGCGGCAACTTGCTCATCCTGTCGTCGGACAACCCCAAGACGCTGGCGTTCGTCCGCCGCTGGGGCGATGAAAGCCTGCTAATCGTCGCCAACTTGTCGCGGTTCGCGCAGTGTACTTGGATCGACCTGGCCGAGTTCAAAGGCATGGCGCCGGTCGAAATGTTGGGGCGGGCCAAGTTCCCGCCGATCGGAGAAGGGGCGTACTGCCTTACTCTGGGGCCGTATACATTTTACTGGTTCACGCTGACGCCGCAGGGGACGGCGCTTACGGCCGAGGCCGCGGAACCGCCGACGCTGACGGTATCCAGCTCGGCGGGGTGGGAAGGCGTGTTCCGCGGCAAGGCGAAGCTCGCTCTGGAGGAGGCGTTGCCGGCGTACCTACAGACGCGGCGCTGGTACCAGGGACGTTTCCGAACCCTCAAGGCGGTGACGGTGCGCGACGCCATCGCGGTTCCGCGTGAGAACGGCCCGTCTCGGATCGCCTTGGTGCAGGTTGAGTACGTCGAGAGTGACCCGGAACTGTATCTGCTGCCGCTGGCGTTCGCCCCGGACGCCGCTCCCAACACCGAAGCCGGGGCGACCGCCCCGGTCGTGGCGCGGCTGCGCGTCCGGCCGCGCGGTGAGGACGAGACGGTACAAGGCGTCTTGTACGAACCATGCGGCGACCGTGCGTTCATCGCGCCGCTGCTTGACGTGGCGACCAAAGGCGGCCGGTTGGAGGGCGACGCCGGCGACCTGCGCGGCGAACCGAGTCCGAATCCGGCTCCACTCCCGGACGGCGCGGCGGACGCCGCCCCGCGCCTGGTTGAGCTAAGCAATACCTCCGCGATCCTGGAAGGGCGCGGGGTGCTGCTCAAACTCTACCGTCGCGTCGAGGAAGGGTCGCATCCGGAAGTGGAGGTCTTGCGCTATTTCGCCCGTAGCGGGTCGTTCCCGCACACGCCGCGGCTGTTGGGCGTGCTGGAATACAAGCCCGAAGCCGGCGAGACGATGACGGTTGGCCTTCTCCGCGAGTTCGCCGTCGGCGAGGGCGACGCCTGGAACCTGACGCTCGACTCGCTGCGTCGCTTCTTCGATCAGGTGCTTACCGGGGCGTTCGGCCCGCCGGATTTGGAAGTCGGGCCGCGCTCGCTCGTGGACCTTAGCGAACAGGACGTGCCGCCGCAAGCGCTGGAGTTGCTCGGCGCCTACCTGGAGACGGCTCGTTTGATTGCCCGGCGGACGGCCGAGATGCACGTCGCGCTGGCCGCCGGCGTGGACGACCCGGCCTTCGCGCCGGAACCGTTCACGGCCATGTACCAGCGTTCGCTCTACCAGTCGATGCGCGTCCAAATCCGCAAAACGCTCGAACGTCTGCGGCGACGGTTGGAGGCGTTGCCGGAAGCGCTGCACGAACCGGCGCGGCGAATTCTGCACGGCGAAGAGGACTTTTTACGCCTGGCGCGGCGCATCCTGGACAAGATCACGGCGGTGCGCATCCGTTGTCACGGCGATTATCATCTCAAGCATTTGGTGTCGATCGGCAGCGATTTCCTGGTCGTGGATTTCGAGGGCGAGGCGGAACGGCCGTTGAGCCATCGGCGCCGCAAGCGTTCTCCGATCCGCGACCTGACGAGCCTGCATCGCTCGCTTCAGGAAGCCGCTCAGACGGCGTTGCTTCAGGGAAACCTGCGCACGGAGGACGTGCCGACGTTGCGGCCGTGGGCGCTCTTTTGGCAGCGGTGGGCGTCGGTCGTGTTCCTGAAGGAGTACCGGGCCGCGCCGGGGACCGCCGCGCTTATGCCGCAAGACTCCGCGGAATTGCGGCTAGTGTTCGAGTTCTATCGACTGGGGTGGAGCATCTACCGACTGGGCCGGGAACTGGACCCGCCGTCGGAAAACCTGGAGTTGGCAATCCAGAATGTGGTGCAGATGCTGGCGCCGCCAGAATGAGCGGAAAAAGGTGTCAGGAACGAATGGCACTGACTTAAGGAGCAAGTTCTTCCTATTTAAGCACTTATGATTTCAACCTTTGGGCAGGGGACATTTGTTTACCTCTGCTCCGCATCCGAGGAATTACGCCGCCCCCGGCGGTCGCTTATCGGGCAGCCAGCCCCGAAAGGGTCGGCCGGTTTAACGTAAGTACAGAAAGGACTTCTGTTTGCGCCTTAAGTCAGTGCCATTCGTTCCTGACACCTTTTCCACCCCTGACACCTTTTCCACCCCCAGCGGTTTGTTCGGCGGCGGCCTCCTACGGCAACACGCCCACGACAAACCAGGACGAGAGCGCCGCCAGGATTAGCGTCGCGGCCAGTAACGGCAAGGCCAGACGCTGCCATAGAACCCAGAGACGATGGCTGTTCTCGAATCGAACCAAGCACCATACATACGGGAATACCGGAACGAGGAAAGAAACAATCCCAAGGCCGAGGCCGAGGACCGCCCCTGCGGCAGCTAAATGGAAAGAGTGCCGGAATCCGGACGCCGCACCGCCGAGGCAGCCGACTACGCAACACGCGACGGCAATTAGTGGAGCGACACTCATCGAAAAAACCAAGCCGCCGAACGGCACCGCTCAGCAGCCGGGGCCGCTGAGGAGACTTCACAACTCAGAGAGCCTCACTGCGGCCCCGGTCTGCTGCAGCGGTTTGTTCGGCCCGCTTCCCTTGTTCACTGCTTTTGCCGCTTGAACTCAAACGAAGCGAAGCCGTCGCCTTCCTTCGTTCCGAAGTCGGTCGGCCGCACGTTACGCTTGTCGTCCTGGTCCTTCTCCTTGAAGTATTTGAGCTTGAGGCTGTCGCCGTCGATGGCGTAGATGCCCTTAGCCGTCCCGATGTCGATGGCCTTGGGGCTCTTCGACTGGTCGATCCCGTAAGTCGTGCCCGGCCCCTTGTCCTCGCCCTGGGCGAACACGATCTTCTCCCCATCGAAGGTCACCGTCATCGGGCGGGGGACCTGTTTCTTGTCTGTCGCGTCGAGCGCCTGGCCGTTGAAACTGACCTTCGTGCAGACCCACACCCCCTGAAGGCTGGCACGGTCGTTTTTGCCCGCGCCCTCCTCCTTGGTTTTCTCCTGACAAAGCCCGCTACTGACGGCGACGGCGAAGACACCGGCGATGACCGACACGGCGACCGTGACGGATGCGACGCGTTTCATAATCTGTCTCCTTTCAGGAATCGTTGACCCAGCCGAACAATGATTAGACAGCGAAGCACTCGCCAACGCAGCGAGGTTTTGCCGCCTATCGTGGGAACGCGAGTTCCCACTCTTTTTCCTAACTTCCTTACTATCAATCAACACGGTCGATTGCTAGCCATTCGCGTCCCGTGGATAGACGGCGCCGATTCGCTGCCTATCCAGCCGGGCTTCAGGAACGATCCAGCGGGCTGCGCACGCCCCGCCCGCCCCGATTCAGCAGTGCGTGTAGATCATAGTCGTTTCCACGCTGGAATGGCCCAGCAACTCCTGAACCGTTCGGATGTCATAACCATTTTCCAGCAGGTGCGTGGCAAAAGCGTGCCGGAACGTATGCGGCGTCACGGGTTTCGTCAGTTTGGCCTGACGAGTCGCTTCGCGCACCGCGCGCTGAATCACGGTCTCATGAAGATGATGCCGGCGCTCTTGTCCGTCGCGCGGGTCCGTGCCGCGCCGGGCCGCGGGGAACATATTGCCAGACCAATAGTGTTCGGCTCACTTCTTGCTTCTTGGACGAGCGGGTCGGGTGGCGAGTACTTTTTCCAAATTCCCGCGATTTTCCACTTACGTCCGGCACGCTTTTTGCGCATGATTCTCCGCAGTTGTTATGGCCCGCTGGGCGGAGAACCCCATGGCGCAGCCACGCCGCGTTGACATCCGTGACAAGGACCTCCACGGCCTGAAGTACTTCCG
>DHJA01000049.1 GCA_002404095.1 Planctomycetaceae bacterium UBA4732
CGGATGGGCGGCGGCGTTCTTCTCGCGCCGCGTCCGGATCATCGCCAATTGCGCTTCGCGCAACGCTTCCGCTTTAGGCTTGCCGTCTCCTAGATTGGCGAAGAAGTCGCCCATGAGCTTGGCCGACTCGCGGTCGGGAATCTGCCATAAGGTCGCCGCCACCGCTCGCGCTCCCGCCAGTTGGAACGCCTGACGCAGACCGGCCACGCCTTCGCCGTTATGCACTTCGCCCAGGCCGGTCTCGCACGCCGACAGCACCACCAACTCGGTGCCGCGCAGGTCCGTGCCCGCCACTTCTAGGCCGGTCAGTACGCCATCCTCGTCGCCTTCCTTGGCTTGGTCGCGGTTGTTACAGCTGGCCAGCAGTAGGCCTCAACGCAACAGCGGATTCTCCAATGGCTTGCCATCCTTGTCCAGAGCCGGACGTTTCTCCTCCAAACCGAGCTTGTTGGAGGGGGCGACCACTTGATCTTCAAGGAAGAAGCCGTGGGTGCTAAGTACCAGCACACGCGGGCCGCGAAAGGTCTTGAATACGCCCTCCAGGGCTTTGTCCTGCTGGTAGAGCCAAGCCTCCTCGCCGGCATACTTCTCCAGCGCCGGCTTGACCGCCTGCGCCTCGGCCGCCGTGCCGGGAAGACGCGGCGCCTGCATCCGGCCCAGCGAAGGGGACAAGCTGCGTAGCGACGGGTCCGGCGCCGCCGCCTTGCCAACCAGTTCTTTCGTAACACTCCGAGCCTCGGCCACGCCCAAGTTATAGTCGGGGTCGGCCATCATACGCGGCCGGCCCGGCTTGGCCTGCGATGCGACCGCGGCCAGGTCGCGGCCGCTGACGAGGTAGCTGATGGTATGCGCCTCGACGGCGTAACGGCCGTCTTTGAGTGGCAGCGCCGCCCACGGGACCAGCCAAAGCGAGGCGTCGGGGCTGATGTACCAACGCTTCTTAGAATCGATGTGTTCGGCCAACGGTTCCAAGACCAGTTTTGACAATGCCGCCAACGGTTTGAGCATCGCCTTCTCCGCGTCCGGCTCGCCTTCCTGCGTGATGGTGCTGGGATGCTTGGGGGATCCTTGCGCGTCGGTCAGAGCGTGGCGCACGTTCTTGACGGCGTCCTCAATGGCGTCGGCCGGTCCCAGGTCCACGATATGCACGTCGCCCTCGGCCGTGATGACCCAGGCTGCGTAGCGATACCCCAGCCACTTCTTGTCATTGCCCTTGGCCTCGAAGTTGGCCACCTGGAACTTGCTGATTTCGATGAGGACGGCGTCGGCGGGCAGTGTCTTGCGGACCTCGGCCAATTCCACCCACGGCTCGGCGCGCGAGGATGGGGCGCTGGTCTTCCCCAAGCGCGCGGCGAAGTCGCGGGCGTCCAGGGCCGCCAGGACGCGCTGGGCTAGGGCCTCTTGAGCCACCGCCTTACCGTTAAGCAGCCAGCCGGCCGACAGCGCCGCTGTGGCCGCTTCCTCGCGCCGGCTGAGGGCGAGTGACTCCGCGACGTGGAAGTTTCGCGCATCGTTGTGCTCCAGGAAAGCGAGCTGCTCCTTTTCCGATAGGACGGGGAGGACGCGCGTAACATGGTGGCGGACGATGCGGCGCTCTTGGTCGGCCGGCTTTAGGGCCTCCGTCCAGCGCCCCTGGCCGGCGTACACCAGCGCCAAGTTGTTAAGGCAGGTGGCAACATCAGGATGGTCCTTGCCGAGCTTATCCTCCCAGATCTGCAGGCTCCGCCGGTAAAGCGGCTCCGCCTTGGCGTACTGGCCCATGTTATGGTAAAGGCACGCCAAGTCGTTGAGGCCGCCGGCCACACTGGGGTGGTCCTTGCCGAGCTTGTCCTCCTTGATTTTTAGGCTGCGCTGGAGGAGCGGCTCCGCCTTGGCGTACTGACCCCTGACCCGGTACAGTCCCCCTAAGTTGTTAAGGGCGATGGCCACGTCGGGGGCGTCTTTGCCGAGTTTGTCCTGCCGGATCTTCAGGCTGCGCTGAAAGAGGGGCTCCGCCTTGGCATACTGGCCCGTACTACTGGACAGGCTCGCCAGATTGTTGAGGCCTGTGGCCACGGCAAGATCGTCCTTGCCGAACTTGTCTTCGTTTATCTTCAGGCTGCGCTGGAAGAGAGCTTCCGCCTTGGCGTACTGGCCCATATTGCAGTACAGAATCGCCAAACCATTGAGGCTATTGGCCACGTCGGGGTGGTCTGTGCCGACTTCGTCCTCCATAATTTTTAGGCTGCGCAGGTAGAAGGGTTCCGCCTTGGCATACTGGCCCATGGCGCTGTGCAAGGCTGCCAAATTGTGGAGGATGGTTGCCGTATTTACGTCGTCCGTTCTGAACACCTTCGGTGCCAGATTGAGAGCTGTCTCGTAGGAGGCGGCAGCCTCTTTCAGGTTTCCTTCCTTCTGAAGCGCCTCTCCTCTGGCAAAGGCCTCGCGCAGCGCCGCCTCGTCGTTGTCTTTAGCCCGACACAGGCCGGCGCTCAGGAAGCAGCCAATCAGCACCGCCGCCAACAACCAACCGAACCGGCCTACCGTTCGCATCATGACATTGCTCCTCTAACTTCAGACGTCTTTAGAAGTTGAACCTGAACCCCACGCCCGCCCGTCTCGATCTCACCCAGCCGCCCTCTGCAACAAACCGAAGCGGTTCTCGTGACGCTTGATCCTACCCGCTTCGGTCCTGCCTTCGCCAATTATTTCGGGACCGTTTCGTAATGAACGACGGCGACCTGCTTCTGCACCGGCGTCCGCACGTCGTGGTAGCACGTCTTGTAGACGTGGTACGGATCGCCGCAGGAATCGTAACGAGTGACGCACACCTGATACGCCTCGCGGTGCGTTTCGTAGACGGTCGTCGTCTCGTAACACACCACCCGTTTGACGACGTAGGTCGGCGGGCAGTACGTCTCGGACGCCATTGCCGTTCCGCCACAGATTGCCACAGTCGTCGCCAGCGCCGCCGCCCACCGTTTGATCCAAAGAGTCAGCATGTGTCGTTTCCTTTTGTGTTGGAAGGCCGCCGGTTCAGACGAACCCCACCAAGGGGCCGTATTCGGAGCCGGCTGAGAAGCGGGTCGGTTGCCGTTCTCTTCGCCTCCACCAGGTAAGCGTGAGGCGCCGTCCGGAGACGACAGTTGTGTCTCGGAATTTTGGCGCCCGGAGCATCCCGGCCGACCAACCTGCGTTGCGACCGACCCGCGTTGCGACCGACCCGCGTTGCGACCGACCCGCGTTGCGACCGACCCGCGTTCAAACGCGGACCTACACGCAGAAGCCCCGTGAACAGATCGTCCAGCTTTGAGGTCCTTGCCCGGTAACAAGTTATGACGACGGTGCTGG
>DHJA01000022.1:0-3379 GCA_002404095.1 Planctomycetaceae bacterium UBA4732
ACCGATTTCTAGACGCCCTCTTAGTGGTGGGACGAAGATGCCGTACTATTTCACTACGAGATGATGAGCAATCTGCACCGCCGGCAGGTTGATGAAATCCTGGCGTCCAAGAAGCGATGGGTAGGGACGATTTTCCGTAGAACGCGAGAAAAGATGCGTGCCGAGGTCCGTTTCGACGGCCTGGCCGGATGCCTACGAACACCGAAGGGCGGAAGCGCCAAGCAGATCGTGATTGCCGCCTCCGCTGGAAAGCTGCGGATGCGTTGGATGAACCCACGCGAGTATGCCCGGCTACAAGGGGCGCCCGACTTTCCGCTGGTTGGGACGACGATCCAACAACTTTGGGGCTTCGCCGATGCAGTTTGCGTGCCCGCCATCAGCTGGATCGACCGGCACGTTCTCACCCCGTTGTATGAATCAGCGTCACAGGCCAAGAGGAACGTCCGTGCCCTATGATCGCATTCCCGATCAGTGTCGGACTCCCCACTGCCGAGTTGAAATATTGGTCACTTGTTCTCCTGGAGGCGTAAGGTGATCTGATCGAGCGGAATAGGCCGCCCCTGACCGCTCGCAAGGGCACGACTCGTCGGCAGGGCGCCCCTGTTGGCCGCCGTCTACGAGGCTCCGCCAGCTTCCTTCTCCACTGCTTGGACATACGCGAACGGCGCCGGCGCCGTCACGTCGGCGATGCGGACCAGTCGGCGGCCGTCGAGGACGGCCAGCAAATCCGGCAGGATCGCGGCGGCGCGCCAGCCTTGCGTCAGCGGCAAGTCGGTCGGCAGCGCGGCGCCGAGGAATCGCGCCCGCACCAATCGTTTCACGTCCTGATTGCTGGCGACAAGGTTGGGCGCCAAGCGAAGGCGTGCGCACACATCGCCGAGAACGGCCGTAATGACGCCGGCCGTCAGCAGCACTTGGGGCGGATCCTGATCGCGCTCCATCGCGGCCGGGCATTCTTCCAACGGCAATTCGCGGGCCTGGACGACCGCTTGCACGATGGCGGCGAGGTCGCGCCGCGGAAGGCCGCGCAACGTCTGGAGGTCGCGCTCTTGCGTCGGATTGCGGCGGGCGATCTCAACCACCAAATCGTCGCGCACGATGGTCCGCGCGGGGCGATTGGTCCTGGCGGCGGTTTCTTCGCGCCAGTGAAACAGGGCGCGCACCACCGCCAACCGCCGACGGTCGAGCGAACCGATGCCGCGTAATTTGCGCCATTTCTCCTCCGCCGCGGGTTCTTCCGGCGAGGCGGTTTGCGCCAGGCGCGCAAACTCCTCGCGCGCCCAGGGCGTCCGGCCCATCTTTTCGAGACGGCCCGACAGCTTTTCCCACGTCCGCAACAGGAAACGCACGTCGTCGAAGGCGTAGCGTATTTGCTCCGGCGTCAGCGGCCGGTCGCGCCATTCCGTGCGCGTCTCGCCCTTGGACAAATGGACGCCGAGTACTTGGCCTACCAGCGGGCCGTGGCCAAGCGGATACGTCATTCCTACCAGGCCGGCGGCAATCTGGAGGTCAAAGAGGTTGCCCGGAATCTTTCCCGTTCCGAGCCGGCACAGGCGCACCTCCTCGCGGCCGGCGTGGACGACGACGACCCGGCTCGGGTCCACGACAAGGCCCCAGAAGGCGTCGAGCGGTCCCGTCGAAAGCGGGTCGATAAGGAAGAGCCGGTCGGGCGCGGCCGCCTGAATGAGACATAAACGAGGGTGATAGGTGTCTTCGCCGACGAACTCGGTGTCGAAGCCGAAATGCGGATGCCCCGCGAGGTGGGCGCAACAAACGGCAAGTTCCTCGGGCGTGGCAACGATCTCTTCCGGCAAATCGGACATAACCCCTCGTCAAAGAAGGAAAGACTACACTTCGCTCTTCCGCTAAAGTAGGAAAAGCATTACCGGGAGTCGAGGAAGCGGCATGTTGGAAGAAATGATCGGCCAAATCATCGTCGTGGACTTGCGCGGGCAATATGTCGTACTCGGCACACTGCTCCGCTTCGACGATCACTGTCTGGAGTTGCGCAACGCCGACCTGCACGATTTGCGCGACGCCGACTCCACGCGCGAGCTGTACGTTCTTGAAGCTCGCGTCACCGGCGTCCAACGCAATCGCAAGCGCGTGCTGGTGGTGCGCGCCGAGGTGGTCGCCGTGAGCCGGCTTGAGGATGTGGTGGATGAATGAGGCGCGGCCCCCAAATCGAGAGGTAAACGCTGGCGGCGATTCTCACGATTTTTTCATATTTGCTCTATTGTTCGGAGCCGCCGACCTGCTACATTAACCCGGTTCAACTCTCCTTTGCTGTTCCGTCCGTTGTAACCTGTTCTCTGTCGTGCGAGGAATTCGCCATGAAAACGCTCCGAAGAGACGCATTCACGCTGATCGAGTTGCTGGTGGTGATCGCCATCATCGCCATCCTCATCGGACTACTCCTGCCGGCCGTGCAGAAGGTCCGCGAGGCCGCCGCCCGTCTCTCTTGCACCAACAACCTTAAGCAGATGGCTTTGGCCGTCCACGGTTATGAAGGCGACCACGGCCAAGTTCCGCCCTCTCACGAGTTTCAACCGTACAACGGCGGCTGGTTGGTGGCGATCCTGCCCTACATCGAACAGGGCAACCTATACAAAAACATCCATTCGACTCCCGGCAAAGGCGAATACACCAACCCGATCGCCGGATCCTGGATGGTCCAGAACTCTTCGCAGCGGATCAAAACCTATGTCTGTCCGTCGGACCCCCGCTCCGGGAACGCCCTGATCTTCAACCAGCCCTGGGACGGCGCCGGCTCCGATCACACCTTCGCGACCACGGACTATGTCGCCGTCAATGGCTACGACAATTCGTCGGGCAGCGTAGCTGCGACTATTCCCCTCCAAGGCATTCTGACGGCCTTTCATCCCGGTGTGCGCGCAGTCCATCGAGGCTGTATGCGCGCGTGAGGACCTCCAAGGCATTCTGACGGCCTTTCATCCCGGTGTGCGGTTCACCAGCATCACCGACGGCCTGAGCAACACGGTCATGATCGGCGAACGTCCCCCGGGGGCGGACCTGGACTGGGGCTGGTGGGTCAATGGCGGCGGCGACGTGAACACCGGCGTCGCCAACGTAACGTATCCGAATTACACGAAAGACCAAAACGGCAAAGCCTGTCCCCCTGGGCCCTACTACTTCAAAGCGCCCGAGCCAGGCGGCGTGAACAACCCCTGCTCGAACAACCACCTGTACAGCATGCACATCGGGGGGGCGAACTTCGCTTTCGGCGACGGTTCCGTCCATTTCATCCCTTACAGCGCCTACCTGGTTCTCCTCCCCTTGTCCACCTTCGCGGGGGGCGAGGTCGTCGATGCCTCGCAGTACTAGACGATGAAGCCCGCGCCGCCGGCCGGCGGCGCGG
>DHJA01000022.1:3518-4038 GCA_002404095.1 Planctomycetaceae bacterium UBA4732
CCGCGCCGCCGGCCGGCGGCGCGGACTCGGCGGCCCATCAGAGAGGAGCAACCAATGATTCACCAGCTTATTCGCGCCATGCGTACCCGCGCCGCGCTGGCCATCGCGGCGACGGCCTTGATCGGCTTGGTCGGGTGCGGTCCCGGCCGAGGCAATGTTGCGGGCAAGGTGTCCTACAAGGGGCGAGCCGTCGTCTTCGGGTCCGTGCAATTCGTTGGCAGTGACAACACGCCCACACTGGCCCGGATCGAGAAAGACGGCAGCTATCACTTGGACGGAGCTGCGGCGGGCGAACAAGTGGTCCTGGTCAACAGCCCCGACCCGGCCTCCTCGGTCCCGTTGGACAAAGCCGGAAAACCCCGTGAGGCGCCGCCCATTGATCCCGCCTTGTGGTTCCCCATCCCCGACAAGTACGCCAACCCGCAGAAGTCCGACTTGAAATTCACCATTAAGCCGAACACACTCAACTCTTACAATATCGACTTGAAGTGACGCGAAGGCGCTTGCGTCGTTTAGCCGC
>DHJA01000022.1:4179-4755 GCA_002404095.1 Planctomycetaceae bacterium UBA4732
GCGGCTAAACGACGCAAGCGCCTTGCGAACAGCCTCCATTAGCTCATCGGGCCGATACGGTTTGGCGATGAACGCCCGTCCGCCAGCGACCAACAATGGCGACGCATCGCCTTCTAGCGCGTAGCCGCTTGCGAACAAGACGCTTACTTCGGGGTTGATTTTCTTTAGCCCCTCGAACACCTGCAAGCCGGTCATTCCCGGCAAACTGTAGTCCAGCAACACTAAATCGACTGCGCCGCGGTGGGCGGTGTATTGGGCCAACGCCTCGTCGCCGTCGGCCGCGACCAGTACGCGCAGGCCGTGCTGCTCCAACACGGCTCGCGCCAGCTCGCGCACCCCATCTTCGTCGTCAACCACCAGGACGCATGCGCCGCCGTCCGGCGTCGGCCCCGACATAATCGACGCGCCCGCAGGCGTCTCCTCGGCGGCCGGCAAGTAAAGGCGAAAGGTCGAGCCGCGACCCGCCTCGGTATCCACCTTTATCCATCCCTTATGTCCTTTTATTACGCCGTAAACCTCGGACAAGCTCAGGCCGGTCCCTTGGCCCGCCTGTTTCGTGGTGAAAAACGGCTCGAA
>DHJA01000196.1:0-49384 GCA_002404095.1 Planctomycetaceae bacterium UBA4732
TTAGGTTTTTTCGGAAAGTGCAGGCCAAAGCGGCCACTTTCTCGGCGGCTTGTCTGACAAGGGCGCCGACTGTGTGCTCGACAATATAATCCACAATGATCTTGGGCGTGTAGTAGCTGCCGGTTGCCTTGCGCTCGCCGCTGTTGGTGACAAGGTAGACATCGCCCTCGTCAACCTTGCGTGGTGGTTGGCCGCGTACTGGCCGCGGGTTGTCGATCTCGCGGGCTGGCTTAAACACTGGCTTGCCATCTTCCAGAGTCTCGACAAGCGTCTCAGCAGCGAGTTGTGGCTGCAATTCCAGAAGCCCTTCGTAGATGCTCCCTAGGTGCTGGACGGCCAAGGTGGTGTAGTCCACGTCCTTGGACCCAGGTACGTCCCAGCGCTCACGCTCGTAGGCGAGTAGGTCGATCGCCTGCGCCAAAAAGTGATCGCCGATTTCCCAGCGCGTCAGCCCTGATAGGGCGGTATGGGCGATGTATGGGTATTTTGCTGGGTTGAACAAGCCGCCGTTGTACGCCGGAAAACCTTGATCACCTTGATCGATCAGCTCAAAAAGGTTCGTCAGCTGGCTCCAGAAGCGGTGCCCGAGGGGTGGGTAAGCGGTCCCTGAGCGGAGCCGAACGTTGATTTCCCGTTGCAGCTGGTACAGGCTATAGCTCGCATAAGGCTCCTCCTTGCGCGGCAGCAGGTTGCGGTCCTCGGCGTAAAGTATGAATAACAGGCGGTAGAGCACTATCAGCGCGTTCTCATGAACCAGTCTCAGTACAGCCGAATCCTGCGGGTCGAGGTTGTTCGCCTTGTGGCTGATGAAACCGTTGATCAAAGCGCGCAGAGCGTCGTAAACGCTCTCCTTGAGCCGGTCACCGACCTGGGCAGCGTAATCGATGCTTCCCCGGAAAACCTTCTCGACAAAGGTAACGTCGTCGGCGTCTGGTAGAAAGGCGGAGCGGCGGAAGAAGAGGTAAAAGTACTTGAAGGCGTCGGGATTGCCACGTCGGAGGATGTCTTCCAAATCGACTTCATAGTAGATGCCTCCGGCGCTCGACCGTTCGCGCTCGTACAGGCGCCAGACCCGGCCGTTCGTAAGGATGCCCCAGCGCACTCGCGAGCGATAGAGGTAGTTACAGATTTGCGCAGTCGGGTTCTCGTCGGCGCCGCGCTCCTTGTCCAGCGAGGCGGTCCACTTCTTGGCGTCACCCAGGCAAGGCACGTCACGCCAATAATCGATCAACCCGACGCGCGGCTGCGCCCCATCCCGATCCACGGCGCGCCGGAAAAAGGCATAGTCAGGCTGGCGCTGAAGGTCGGTGTGCGGGATGCGAACCTGCACCTGATAGCAATCGTCGCCGCCCGGTTCCTTCCAGAGGAGGTCTAGCACAGGCTGAATGAAATCATGTTCAGTCTGAGCCTCGTTCGTCCTGGCTGTGAAGTGAGCCGCTTTCTGGCTGTAGAGCTTCTGGATAGCATCAAATGCATCCTCGATTCCGTCCGCTGCCTGCCATTCGGGCTCCTCCTTGAGCCGATTATCCAAGAAGTTGTCGGCAAAAAGTCCCTTGTTTTTGAAGGCAGGCCAATCCATAGGGAGATAAGGCTGCTGCTTGTTGTGCGCGGTGATCTTTTTGGAACGAGCCAAGGTGGGAGACTCCTTGAGATGCCATCTCGACCCGGCTGAAAAGAAATCATAGAGGGGTCGGAGCCATTTTCACGGGCGCGGGCCGGGGGCAGCGCGGTTGATGCCCAGGAAGCGGTCGCGGATGGTCAGTGGGCCGAACCACGCATCAGAGATATGGGGGGGGTGCAAAAGTCGCTTTTTCCTGATTGCGCATCGGTGGACCTTTCCTGGTGAAGCCTCAAGCAAGTTTCGGTGGTGAACGACGTGAAAGCTGATAATACCGACGCGCTCTGGCGATAGCAAGCGCTATCAAAAAGAATTTACGGAACAGAGGCAACGGCAGTTTCGTTTTCCGCTTTGCGGCCAAACGGCTCTAGCGTGCAGCCCGACGTCCGTTTGCCGGCGAAGTCGGTCCAGCAGTGCCGCTCGAAGTCGTACAGTTTGCAGGCCGCACAGGCGCGCAAGCAGTCCCACGGCGTCCAGTAGATGACTACGGAGTGTTCGGGACTCGCCTGCTCCAGTTTACGTTGGCTGCGCGGCAATTCGTACAACGGGATGGCGGGGTCGAGATGGTGGGCCGGATGGTCCATGATGTTGTGCAGAATGCGCTCAATCGGCCAGGGGAAGACGACATGGGCGGTGCTGGTGAGTTGCACGTGGTAGAAAGACCATTCCTCTTCCTTGTCGTACCACGGCATTTGCGGGTGGGTGTGTTGGAGGAAGGTGATAAAACCCATAAATCCAATCCACAATATCCACGGTACAGCGACGCCTACTGTGACGTGCAGCCACGGCGGCAGGATCGGGTCAGGCGCACCTTGTACGAGGATCACGCCGGCTAAGATTTGTAGACCCAGAAACGCCGCCACTAGCAGCCGGTCGAGGTGAAAGCTGAGCGAGCGCGGCGGGCTGTGTTCCCGCCGGGGGAACAGCAGGCGCCAGAAGTAGAATTCAACGGCGTAGCATAGACCAGTGCCGACCGGTCGGCGATAGACTCGTTCCAGCAGCCGGCGCCAGAGCGGTAAGCGGTCGTATTCCGCCTTGGTGAACGGAACGAAAGCCGGCTCACGGCCTTTGAAATTCGTCCAGCCGTGGTGCAAGGTGTTATGGGAATGCACCCAGGAAGAAACCGGATGCCATGCGGGCAACAAAGCGAAGCGGCCGAGGATGCGGTTGAGCCGCCCGGAATAGGTCAAGCTGCCGTGGCAGGCGTCGTGGCCGATGACGAACAGCGCCCCGATGATGATGGGGGCGATCCACAAGGCGGTAAGCTGCAGCCACCAAGTCGGCAATCGGAATATGCCCACGAACGCCAGAACATATGCCGCCGCGCTCAAGGCGAAGATCAGGCTGCCGCGGAGGTCCGTACCGCGTCGGCTCTCCGGCGGCAGGCTCGCTCGCCAAGCGCGAGCTTCGTCCGCCGCGGGGTCCGTGGACGACAAGGAACTTACATTACCCATAATATCTCCTTCGGTGGCGCTTGCCGATAGCGTCGGCGCCTTTCGGTTACTAGTATTTATGTTAGCAGAGTCGCCGAAGCCAGGCGACCCGGCTCACCGTTGTGTTAATGCTTGTAAGGAACTCCATGCTCGATCCGGTTCGGCAGGAAGTAATCGCCCTAGCGCATACCGTCGTGGTCAAAGTGGGCACCAACGTGCTTACCCGCGCCGACGGCGCCCTTGAGCCTGCGCGCGTGCAATCTTTGGCGGACCAGATTCACCGCCTGCGCGCCACGGGCCGCAAAGTAGTCCTGGTCAGCTCGGGGGCCATCGGGGCGGGCATGGGCCGACTCGGCCTCGGCAAACGTCCGGCCGACCTGCGCCAGCTCCAGGCGTGCGCCGCCGTCGGGCAAGCCTTCCTGATGCGCGCCTACGAAGACTGCCTGGCGAAACACGGCATTCCGACGGCGCAATTGCTGCTGACGGCCGGCGACTTCGACAGCCGGTCGCGCTACCTCAACGCTCGCAACACTATCGTCACGCTTTTCGAGTGGGGCTGCTTGCCGATCATCAACGAGAACGACACGGTGAGCGTGGCCGAAATCCGCTTCGGCGACAACGACCATCTCGCGGCCCTGGTGACGAACTTGTTGCAGGCGCCGCTGCTGGTCCTGCTGTCCGTGGTGGACGGCCTCTATTCGGCCGATCCGAAAATCGACTCCAGCGCGGTGCTGGTACCTACCGTCGCGGCCATCGACGCGGAAGTGCTGGACAAAGCGGGCGCCAGCCGCAGCTCGCTCGGCTCGGGCGGAATGCGCAGCAAGCTCCGCGCCGCACGCCAAGCGACGGCGGCCGGCGAGTCGGTCGTCATGGCCAACGGCGAACAGCCGGACGTACTCGACGCCATCTTCCGGGGTGAGCCGGTGGGTACGCTTTTTCTACCACACAGCACCACAATGCCGGCGTGGAAGCGCTGGCTAGGTTACGCCGCCCGGCCGCGCGGCCGTTTTGTCGTGGACGCCGGCGCCCGGAAGGCGGTGCAGTCGCAGGGCCGCAGTCTCTTGCCGATTGGCGTGGTGCAGGTAGTGGGCGCGTTTGGCAAGGGCGACGTGGTGGCGCTGTGCGACGCGGAGGGCGTGGAGTTCGCGCGGGGTCTGACCAATTATTCGTCGTCCGCCGCCGACCGGCTGCGCGGGTTGCGCTCTGAGCAAATCCGTGAGACGCTGGGCGATTTGCCGTATGAGGAAGTGGTTCATCGCGATAATTTAGTGGTCGTAATATAGCCGTTACTTGTCCTCTATCAGCAACAACCCGTCGGCGCTGTAGAACCCGCCGCCGTCCACCTGATAGACGCCCTCGGCGACTTCCGCCAAGCAGCGGCATAAGACGATGCACAATTCACTTTTAGCGCCTGTCGGATCGCTGATGGTGAACATCTGCTTTGTCTGGATCATTCGCTCCATCAAAAGGGTGTATTGCGGGCCTTCGCCGCACGTTTCCAGGTGGGCCGCCCAGCTGTTCAATTCCGCGCGAACCCCATCCTCAGTGGATAGAAATCGTTCTACTTCCAGCGGCTCCGATCCCGCGACGACAAGCTCCGCGCCGAACCATCCGCCCTGGTCGGCGCTGAACCGGCCGGTGACGACGGCATGATGGTTGAGTTGTTGCAAGAGCGCCCCCGGCGCCGGCTCCGTTTCGCCGGCGCCGAAGACGCGATACCAAAGGGTCATATGCCAAACCCTGGCGCCGTCCTTACAGCGCGATGAGGAACGTAACCAAATCCTTCTTCTCTTCCGCGGTCAACTTCGTTTCAAGGATCAGGTTGAAGAACTCGACGGTATCCTCCAGCGTCAGGAGGCGGCCGTCGTGGAAGTACGGCGGCGATTCCTTGACGCCGCGCAGCGGGAACGTCTTGATCGGCCCCTGCGCCGTGGCGACCAGGCCATTGTGCGTCTGCGTCTTGTAGAAGCGCTCGACCTTGAGGTCGTGCATCAGATTGTCGGTATAGAACGGGGCCGGGTGACAGCTGGCGCAAGCGGCCTTGCCGAAGAACAGCTTCTGGCCGCGCATCTCCGGCGAGTCTTCCTTGAACTTCTTGGGGTCAAGCTTGCCGTCCAGTCCAAGGCCAGGGGCCGGCGGGAAGTCCAGAAGTTCCTGGACCTCGCTCATAAAGTGGACCTGGCTGCCGCGCTCCAACGGGTTGATACCCTTGGCCGCAGCCGACACCTGGTCGCCGTCGAAATAGGCCGCACGCTGCTCGAACTCCGTGAAGTCCTCGATCGTCTTCAAAGCGCGCTGCGAGCCGAACAGGCGCTGGATGTACACGCCGCGTAGGCTCGGCGTGTCGATGCGTCGGCGGTGCGACTGCGGTCGGATGTCGCCGGCCAAGTGCGTCGCGCCCGAGGTGTGCCCATTGACGTGGCAGTCGAAGCAGGCCACGCCGAGCTTGCCCTCGGGCTTGTCCGTCTTACGATCCGCGGTGGCGTTGAACTGCTGCTGTGGGAACTGCGTCACGAGCAGCCGCACCCCCTCCAGGTCTTTGGCGTTCAAGATGCCGTCGAAGATCTCATGGAAGTTATCGACGGTCAGCACCTTGCCCTGCGAGACGTCGCCCAGATCCTTGCGCGTCGTCAGGAAGATGGCGGGCGGAAACTCGGGCAAGAACTGTTCTGGCAGGTCGAAATCGAGGTCGAAGCGCTCCAGGCGAGGCAACAACTTGACCTCGGCCTGGGGGAAGAGCATACCGCCGGCCTCATGATGAGGATGCGGTAGCGGCAAGAAGCCCTTGGGAAAGAGGTCGTTTGTTTTGACATCGTCCGGCGACATTTCCGCGAGCTTTTCCCAGGTTTGGTCGGCGGGCAGCTTCGCCGTCGGGCCGACTGAGATCGGCTTGCCGCGCGTCATCTTGGCGTCGGCGCTCGGGTGGGCCGTGAGGTCGTAGCGCTCGTCCAACAGCTTCTTCTGCCGGGCCTCGATGGCCGCCTTGCCGGCTAGATCTTTGGCTTTCATGTCGGCGAAGCCCACCTGCCCGAGCAGGGCGGGCGATATCTGGTCGTAGCTGCTCACTGGCGGTTCGGCCGGCTTGGGTTTTTCCGGTTTCAAAGGGTTGGCCGGCTTGTCCGGCGGCTTGGACTGGATCATCGACGCGCCAGTCCAGCCGACGACAACGATGGTCATGACTGCCCAAGGCAGCCACCGCGACCAACCTCGGTTCGCCAAAGCGTACATGCAGTTCCTCCAGGAGAGAGAGTGGGAAGGGGCGAGCCAGGTCGCGTAAGCGCCCGGAGTTCCGTGCGGACGCGGAAACCATCTCCAAGCGCTTACGCGACCCGGCTCGCTCGGAGACCAATCAATAACGATTATTGTTATTGGAAGGGAAAGGGAACGGCATCCTCAGCGTTTGCGTTTTTCGTACTTGGCCACGTCGGGGTCGCCGATGGTCGCCAGAAGCTGCTGGATAACGTCTTCGCTGCTCTTGCCTTCGGCCTGGGCCTGGAAGTTGGTCATGATGCGGTGTCGCAACACGGGAATGGCCGCTTTCTTTACGTCATCAATGGCCACGCTGAAACGGCCGTCCATCGCCGCCAGTGCTTTGCCGGCGTCGCGCAGGAACTGGCCGGCGCGTGGACCGGCGCCGTAGTCCACCATCTTCTTCACGAAGTCCGGCGCCGTCGGATCCTTCGGTCGCGTGGCGCGCACCAACCGCGTGATGTAGTCGAGGACGTAATCGCCGACGGGGACATTAAGGATCAATTTTTGCAGATTAAGGATGGCCTTGGAACTGAGTACTTTGGTCAGTTCCACGGCTTCGCCCTTGCCGGTGGTGGCGAGAATGCGTTTTTCCTCGTCATAAGAGGGGTAATCGACGCGAATGGTGAACATGAAGCGGTCGAGTTGGGCTTCGGGCAGCGGATAGGTGCCTTCCTGTTCGATGGGATTCTGCGTGGCGATGACGAAGAATGGCTCAGGCAGGTTATGGGTATCCTGACCGGACGTGACCTGGCGTTCTTGCATGGCTTGGAGCAGAGCGGCCTGGGTCTTGGGAGGCGTGCGGTTGATTTCGTCGGCGAGGATGATGTTGGCGAAGATCGGCCCCTTGACGTAGCGGAATGCACGGCGGCCCGGTTCGGCCTCATCAAGGATCATGGTGCCGGTGATGTCGGACGGCATCAGGTCGGGCGTAAATTGGATGCGCTTGAAAGAAACGTCCATGATCTGGCTGATGGAACTGACCATGAGCGTCTTGGCCAGGCCTGGTACGCCGACGAGGAGACAATGGCCGCGCGTGAAAATGGCGGCGAGCACCTGATCGATGACGTCCGTTTGGCCGACGATGACGCGGCTGAGCTGGTTCATCATCAGGCCGCGCGTCTGAGTGAACTGGGCCAAGTATTCGGCGATACGGTCGGTAGACACCGGGACGGTTCCTCTTTTAGGGGGAAGCGCGGCGAAGGCTTCGGTTATTGTAAAGGGGAAATGGGGTAGAAAGCAAAGACGTTGTGAAGCCGGCTGTATTCCTGGCGGGAACCGAAGTCGGGGAGACGGCAAGGCGGGCGGACCGTTGACAAGGCGCAACCGGCCCGTCATTATTGAAAGGAACGTGCCTTCAAGTTCAGGAAGAGTCCGCGGTCAGTCGGCTCACTCCACGGAGTAGAAAGGCAGCCATGTTTTCGCCTCGTTTCCTCACCTTCTTCCGCTCTACTGCACATGCCGCTCGACGGAACCGACCGACCTTTCGACCCTTCCTGGAACGCCTTGAGGATCGCACCCTCCTATCCACGGGCGTCTTTTCAATTCCGACCGGCAACCCCGCGCCGCGCTCCCTGACCCAAGCGCCGGACGGCAACGTCTGGTTTACCGAGTACCTGGGAAACCAAATCGCCCGCATTACGCCATCGGGAGTGTTGACGGAGTTTGCCCTGCCGCAGCCCAATAGTCTGCCGCACGACATCACCGTCGGGCCGGACAACATGCTTTGGTTTAGCGAGCCGGGCGTCAACAAAATCGCCCGCATGGACCTCAACGGCGTGGTCCTCAACCAGTACACCCTGACCAGCACCCCCGGCGCGAACATCGAGTGCCTCGACGTCGATTCCAAAGGCAACTTCTGGTTCAGCGAATACGGCGGCAACAAGATCGGTCAACTCAACCCCACCACCGGCGTCTTCACCGAGTTCGCCGTCCCCACGCCCAACGGCGGCCCCGCCGCCATAGTCATTGACGGGATCAACATCTGGTTCACCGAGTACAACGGCGGCAAGATCGGCCGCCTCGATTCCACCACAGGCGCCATCGTTGAATTCCCCACGTCGAATCTCAGCAGCCAACCGTGGGACATGACCGACGCCGGCGACGGCAACCTTTGGTTCACCGAAGCAACGGGCAGCAAGATCGGCCGGATCGACCCCACTGGCCACATCACCGAGTTCGCGACGTCTGTTCCCAACGCCGGCCCGTGGGCGATCACCAACGGCCCGGACGGCAACCTTTGGTTCTCCGAGAACGACACGAATCAAGTCGCGCGGATGGACCTGAGCGGCAAAATCACCGGCGTGTTTGACGTGCCGACGCCCGGCAGCTTTCCCTTCGCCATAAAAAGCGGGCCGGGAAACCAACTCTATATGACTGAGAACTACACCAACAAGATAGCCACGATCAGCATGGACGGCGCAATCACGGAGCTTCCCGTGACGCTGACGAGCGAAACTCGCCCCACGCAGGTCGTGACCGGCGCCGACGGCGCTCAGTGGTTCACTGAAACGTACCTCGGCCGCATCGGCCGCGTCGGGCTAGACGGAACGCGAACCGAGTACGCTACTCCCACGCCCGGCAGCCAGCCTTACGGCATCACGCTCGGCGCCGACGGTAACATTTGGTTCACCGAGTCGGCGGCGGACAAGATCGGCCGCATCACGCCCGACGGCACAATCACCGAATTCGCCGTTACGCCAGGCAGCCATCCGCAAGACATCGTTTCCGGGCCGTATAACTCCCTATGGTTCACCGAAGCCGGCCTGGCGGCGCTCGGAGGCATCACGACATCTGGCGTCTTCCAGCAATACGGCGACGCCGCCGGCGTCCCCTTCCAAGGAATTGCATCGCTCGACGGCGCCCTTTTTTTTACTGCACCCGCGGCCAATCAGATTTGGTTTGAATTACCCGCAACCCCTCCAGGAAAAGGCACCGGACTTATTTTGGACGCATACGCGCTCCCCGCAACGCTTACCGCCAACTCCCTGCCTTGGGAGATTACGACTGGCCCGAACGCCACCCTCTGGTTCACCGAAAAGAACGCCAATCAGATCGGCGAATTCTCCTTCGACGCCGGCGCCCTGAGTGAGTTCAAAATCCCGACGACCAACAGCAAACCGTGGGGCATCGTCGAAGGCCCAGACGGCGCCATGTATTTCACTGAAGAAAACGCTTCACAAATTGGCATAGTCAATCCGGTCACTGGCGCGATCGCTGAAATCGCGACGCCGGACCCGAACAGCTCTCCCGAGGGCATTGCCGTCGGGCTGAACAAAACAATCTATATCACGGAGAGCGGCGTCAATGCCCTCGGGCAACTGCCCGTCCTGCCGACGGTGGCCGCCGGCACGGGGAGCGCACGGATCAGCTCGACCACCGACAGGGCCGGCAATCCGGTCGTGTTCGTGGTAAGCGCGGACGGCGCTCTATGGGAAAATGATCCGACTTTTCCAGGCCGGGGCTGGAAGGAGATTTCTCAGCCGGGCGGCTTCACCGCCATCAGCGCAACTAAGGACGTTACGGGCGACCAGGTGGTCTTCGGCGTCACGGGCGACGGTTCACTCTGGGAGAACGACGCCGCCGTCGGCTACTGGGGCAAAATCTCAACACCCGGCGGATTCAGCGCGATCAGCGCCACGCAAAACGCAGCGGGAATGGCAGTGGTCTTCGGCGTCACGGGCGACGGCGCGCTCTGGGAATACGATCCCGCCTTCGGCTATCCCTGGCTCGAGGTCTCCACGCCGGGCGGCTTCAACGCGCTCAGCGCCACGCGCGACGCCGGGGGCCGCGCCGTGGCGTTTGTGGTTCCGGCTGACGGCTCTTTGTGGGAGTACGGCACGGCCTTCGGCTACCCGTGGCTCGAGGTCTCCACGCCGGGCGGCTTCACCGTGCTCAGCGCCACGCGCGACGCCATGGGCGCTCCGGTGGCCTTCGTCGTGCCGGTGGACGGCTCCCTCTGGGAATGGATCGGCGGCGGTTGGCAGCAAATCTCCACACCGGGCGGCTTCACCGCGATAAGCGCGACGCAGGACGCTTCGGGCAACGCCATTGTTTACGCGGTCCCGTCGGACGCTTCCCTCTGGGAGTACGACCCCGCCTTCGGCTATCCCTGGGAGAAGATCTCGGACCCAGGTGGGTTCACGGCCATCACGGCGACGCGGAACCGCTCGCTGGCGCCGGTGGTGTTCGCCCTGCCGGACGACCTGAATGTGTGGGAGAACAACCCGGACTTCGGCGGCTGGAAGCAAATCTCCTCGTAGCCTGTGTAAGGATGATTGAACTTCAAAGCGGGAGGATGAAAGATGGCGTTTTCAGGGACCGTGGTGAACGGGGTGATTGTGTTGATTTGAGCGTGTTTTCTGATACTAGGCAATCCGCCCCGACCCAGTTATCATGAGACCACGGACCTCGCTTTGGGAGTGTTTGCACAACTGGTGTTGGCCCTGGTCTTCAAAACCAGTTCTCTGACCCTCCCCTCGCTGACGTAACTTCCAATCCATCATTATCTTCGGGCGCCGAACCGCAAAGCGTCCCCGATGTCTTGGCGTCCTGCTTGGCGCTTCTGGCCCAAAAATCCCCCGACTTGGCGCTGGTTGCCGAGCGCTGGGACGCGCTACCGGATGCGGTGCGCGCCGGCATCGTGGCGATGGTGAAGGCGATGTAGCTCCGATAGCGGTCGTGGACACCGGCTGAGGGCAGCGAAATGTCGGCAAAAAGCGGCAACGGCGGCAAGCGCGAAGCGGCGGCCCTACTACTGGCGGTGGGCCGCTCCGTCAGGGCCGCCGCCAGCGAAGCCGGCGCCGCGGAAAGGACGCTGCGGAACTGGATGGCCGAGGATGCCTTCCAGACCCGCGTCCAGACCCTTCGGAGCGAAGTCTTCGGCCGGGCGGTCGGCGCACTGTGCGGTGTAAGTGTGCGGGCCGCAAGGACGCTGGCGAAACTGCTTAAATCGCAAGACGAGAAGGTGCAGCTGGCGGCGGCCAAGGCAATCCTTGAGGCTACCCCGCGTTTGCGGGAAATGACGGATTTGGAAGAGCGTTTGCAGGCCGTGGAGCGACAGACCGCCGTACATGAAGAGGGAGGCCGCCAATGAGCCGCGCACGTTTAATTCATCGTTTGACTCGCGCCGAGGTTGCGGCAGGCCATACGGTTGTCCAACTCGCGGCCTTGGAACCTACCGCCGCGCGCAGCGACGCGGGGGAATTGGCCGCGGAGATCGCTGCTTCCTTCCGCCGAACCGTTGAGTTCTACCGCGAGGTGTACAAGCTGTCGGTGCAAGAGGCCGTCGCCCGTGCCGAAGAAAGGCATCTTGAGTCCGAGGAGCGCGTACTCAAGTCTCCGCCCAAAGAACTGGACTGGCACGACCTGCGGGCGCTCTCCGAGCGCGATCCCGACTTGGCCCTGCGGCGCTGGGAAGAAGTAAAACACGCCGCGCGGGACGAGCGGCGGAGTGGGCATCGCGCCGCGCGCGTCGTGGCAAGGGACGGCGGCTCGTGCTGGGAGCGGGCGCAGTTCATCGCCCTGCACGCCGAGTTGACAGAGGCTTGGCAGCCGCGTGACGGGCAGGAACAGCAACTGATCGACCAGATGGCGCAGTTTCAGACTCTGATGGAGTGCTGGCAGGAGACGCTAACCTCCTACACGATGGCGGTAGGCCGCAAGAGGAGGCGGGCGGAGCGAGAGGAACCGTCCGAAGGGCCGCCGCGGGTCACGCAGGTCGAGGCTGTGCAAAGCGCTGCGGCGATGGTGGAGTTGATGCACAACCGCTATTTGCGATCCTTGCGGGCGCTACAAGACCGGAGGCGGGCGAATCCGCCGGTGATCGTCCGCCGGGCGGGTCAGGTCAACGTCGCGGCGCAGCAGATCAACGTATATGACCGCGGCTGAGGTTGTAAGCCGGCCGAGGCCGCCGTGGCGGAAAGTCGGATACTGAAACCGTCAATCTGCAATCGCTTTGATGAACGCCTCCCGCACGTCTCCGTAGAATAGCACGTTGACCTTCGTAGCCATGTCGTCCGACAGGTCGAAAAGTTGCTTCCGGGCGGACACCGGCATCAGCGCCACCGACGCGCCCTTCTCCACCGCCAATTCCACAACGTCGATGGCGTTGGGCAGGAGGTCGATGGACCCGCCCAGATTCAGCCCACCGACCACGACAAGACCGCCCCGCAGGCTCTTGCCGATCAGGCCGCTGCACATCGCCATGAGGGCGGCGACGCCCAATGAGCGGCCGCCCTTGCTGGCGTCGAAAGCCCGTAGCTGGATCGAGAACTCGTGTTCGCGCGGGTTGCGGTCGCCAACCAATTCGGCCCCGCGCGAATACAGATTCGCCTCGGCGTACCTCACCGACTCGGAGAACGATTGCGGCGCGGGCCGGTTCAGGATGCGAACGCCGCTGCCGGGACTTTCGGTGACTTCGATTCGATATAGGCCGGCCCCTTCGTCGGGGCCGCCAGGGCTGATGCCCCAAACCTGGCCGGGCGGAAGCGGGTCGCGTCCGACGTGATCTTCGCTTTGAAGTTCCGGGGTGACGACGAACTTTTCCACCCCGTCGTTGCCGAGCGTGTAGCTGAATTGCGTGTTGCGAAACTCGGCAGTGCCGATCTTCTTCTGTTGTTCCTTAACACGGCGCCGGCATTCCAGGGCAAGCCGCACGGCCCACTCCAGGTCTTCGTCGGGAACCTTTTCTTCCGGCGAAGGGTGGATCAACTTCAACAGAGCGCTGACGGTTTTGTTGACCGCGTTTTGGTCGCGGCCGCTCAGAGCGCCGCCGAACGACACCCGGCCCTGTAGGGTTGAAACCCGACTCTGACTGCGGAGACGGCTCCAGCATTCGCTCAGGAAGTCGCTGACGAGGCCGAAATGGTTCGTCTTAACGGCCTCGCTGATCTTGGGCACGTCCCAGCCGGGTAGGTAGCAGTGGATGCGGTCCATCAATGCCGTGTCGTTTCGCATTTCGGGCGGCATGGGGCTGAACAGGTGGCCGACGCGCTGCTGGTGCTGCACGTCCACGTCGAAGTTGCCGACCATCACAATGCCGCCGTAGGCCCGGATGCTTTCCTTGCCGCGGCTGAACTCGCCTGACTCCATATAGCCCTTCATGATGTTCACGCCGTCCTTCTGGTCGAAGGTGACGCCGGAAACTTCATCGAAGCAGACCACGTCGTAAAGGCAAACCAACCCTCGCTGGCCTGTGGCGTTGTTCACAAACATCCGAGCCACGGTAGCCTTGCCGCCGCTGACGAGGTGGGAGTAAGGGGAAATCTGCTGGTAAAGGTGACTCTTGCCCGTCCCTCTGGGGCCGAGTTCGACCAGGTTGTAGTTGTTTTCCACGAACGGGATCATGCGAAGGATCATTACGTCCGCATTCCGCTCCGTCATGGCGCTTGCTTCCAGGCCGATGCTCCGAAGTAGGAACTGTTTCCAGTCGGCGGTCGTGAACTTGGAGCGGCCTTCGTACAACGCCGTCAAAACGTCCCGCTTGGACAGCTGGATGGGGCGCAGTGCTGCGATGGCGAACGGCCTGCCGTTTTTCTCCTGGGCAATGACGGCGTCATAGTTCAGATCGACCTCGGCGTAAAACCCGCCGGTAAGCATTCGTTCGTTGTCGCTGACTAGCTTGCCGTCGATGCTAACGTCCTTCAGTTGCACGCTGGGCAGGGTGGCAAGGTAGGAATCCGTGCGTGCGTCGAGGCGGGCCGAAATGATGTCGATGATTTTGACCGAGCCGGTTTCCTTGGCGCGGGCTTTGAACAGTTCTTCCTCACCGCTGCGAACTGCGCGGTCACGAAGTTGGCGCTCGACGATTTTCAAACCTTCCTGAATCTCCTCCTCATTTGTGCTGGCACAGTAGCGACCAAGGAGAAACTCGCAGACGTAGGTCGGGACCGGATATTGCCGGGCGAACTTGCGCACCAAGTCCTTCCGAACGATGTAGCCGTCGAAAGCGCCGGCCACGAGCCGGTCGAGGTGATCGAGTTCCATTTCGGCCATTTATTCACCCACCGTTACCGCTGCTTTGGCGATGACGTTGCCTATGGGATCAAGCAACACGACCGTCGTCGCCGTCCCCTCCCGACTGTCGTCCGCGACGGGCAGGGAAACGGCCCCGTCCTGCCCTACGGCCTTGGCCCCCGTCAATGTTGTCGCCGGGTCCGCCGGCTTGTCTCGGAGATCGACTTTGCACCCGGCAAACTCCCCGGCGATCCGGACGCGGCATCGTAGCCGGGACCACTTGATCGATTCGATTGTCGCCGAAATCACGGCTATTCTACCAGGGCGGATGACAAACTGCGGAACAACGCACTCCTGCAAACTCAGGCCGCCGTGATTGTACTCCTCGCCGGCCATGAAGCAGTCGATTCCAGGCGGGCAGGCGATGCGCACGTCCTCGGCCCAAAACCATGAGAAGCAGGGTAGTTCGACCGTGGCGGTCGGCTTCACTACAGCGCACCGGCGCCACCGGGTCGCCGTCAGGTATTTCGGCAGTTCGCACTTGGGCAGTCCCTTCGGCATAAGCAACCAGCCGTGGTCGGTGACGACGCGAACCTCTTGCCACCCTGCCGTCAGGAGCGATTCGATCCGTTGGGCCAGGGTGGTCAACAGCTCCGGGATGCGGCGCGCCAGTCCGCTTCCTTCGGCGTGGCCGGTCTTGTCGAGGTTGCCGAACTCGGTCCATGCCCTTCCCGTCGGGTCGCCTGTTTCGCTTACCGTAAGGAACTGGACGCCGTCGTCGGCCAGCAGCTTGCGGAACCGATCCGGGGTCAGGTCTTTGCCGTCCGCGGCAACGCAGGGGCGGAACTCCTCCCCGGCGACCGTACCTTTAATCTTCGCGGCCACGGGTGAGACGGCCGGCTTGGCCGTGGGCGTCACGGACGGCAGGGCCACGAACTGGTGACGCGACTGGACCGACCCGACTCGGCCCGACAACAAGGCGAGGAGTTTTTGGCCCACGTCGTACCGCAGACCGTCCGCGAAGAGGACGCAAGCGCCAGCCGGCACGTTGTCGAGGCGCGGCGTCTCACCGCCCGGTAGCGGGGCGCTCTTTACCCGCTTCTGGAACAACTCCGCGGCGTCACGGAGCCAGGGGGCGTAGACGTGGGCCACCGCAGCTTTCGCCGCCTCCTGGTCGGCAGATAAGGCGACCGCGGCGAGAGCGTCCAGCACTGCGGCGTCGGCCTTCCAGCCGCCCGCGGTGTACACTTTCACCATGTCCGCGGTCGTCGCCCCGGTCAATGGGATCGCCGTGACCTCGGCCAGCGTGGCAAGGTGCTGGATCGCCCCGGCGAGGGGGCTGCGGTTCAGCTTGGCCCACACCCATTCTCGGCGGCATCCATGTTTCTGCTCCAGGCCGGTCAAGGTCTGCCGTGCCGCGGCCAGCGGTGCGGACGACAGGTCCAGTAGTTCTTTCCGCAGTTCGGCTTCCTCGGCCTCGTTGTCCTGTGGCCAGTATTCGTCAGCGGTGACGAAGAGGGACGCGCCGCCCTTCGGTTGCGGTTTAGCTTTCCTGAGCAATGCCTCCAGCCCTGGGTATCGGGCCGGAGCGACAGCGTAGCGCTTCCAGGCCGTCTTCCACACCGGCTTGGGCTGGAGTCCCAGCTTTTCAGCACCGACCAGTTCGCCGTCACGAGCGGGATCGAAGCCGTAGTTGGCAATACAGTTGCTGCACAATGTTTCCCACCGGCCCGGCTCCCAGCGATCCCGCGCCTCTTTAGGGTTGGACATCCAGCAGAGCAAATCGTCCACCGGATCGTCGCTCACCAAGGAGTTGAAATAATTTGCGTTCAATTCGCCGGCCGCCGATTTGGCCAAGAGGTCGGAAATCGGTGTATCGGCCAGCTTGTCGATGGCGCGGCGGATCGAGGCCGCCGTCGCCTGATCCCTGGCAACCGTCAGGTTTAACCCGCCCTTTTCGGTCTGGAGGAACGCGGAGACGGTCCAGTCTTTCGCGTTCACCTGCGACCAGAACACGCCTCGGTATTGCAGTTCGGCGAGGGGCCTCAACTCGCTAGGGCAGTCTTCCGTGGCGCGCAGGGTCGAACGGCCAACTCCGGGCAAGTACAGAATCGGCGTCGCGCCGGGTGCAACTAGAGCTTCGGGAATCTTGCCCGCGAGGACACACCGGAGCCAAATGGCCGGGCCAGTAAGGTTGGCGGCGTCGTAGTTTCCCAAGACGAAGAAATGGGGCAGCAATGCCCGCAGGCGCGCTGCCAGCCGCTCCCACTCGCGCTTTTCGTCCGGCCACAAGACGGCGGCGGGGGGCACGGTATCGTTGCTGTTGTAATCCGCCGCCTTCAGGATCGAAGCGAGCAGAGCATCGAACAGAGTGCCGGGTTGGGTCATGGCCGTCTCATCCTTCCGCAACGTGCCCGATCAACGGGGCCAGCCGGTCCCGGACTTCGTGCAGGTAGGGCGCGAGGCCGTTCTCACCGCCCCGCGCCCGCAGTCGGTCCAGCGGGGTGTGCGTCCAGCAGTGGCGTTCCCGGTCCCCGTTGTTCCCGGACAACTGCCGCAGGACGCGCTTCGGACTGCGTGCAGCGTGGTCGTTCTTGCAGGCCGTTAGTTCGTGACTCCGCTCACAAGGATTGAAACCCAACGTTTTTCTCTCCTCGTCGAGCCGCACCGTCTCTGCGTCGTCTTTTGGGTCGAAGCCGCTAATTATCCAAGACTCCCGTTCAACGACGGCAAGGCCGACGACGATTACCGCCCCGCCGTGGTCCTGGCCTCGCGCCTGCTCCAAACCAATCCGTCGCTCAGGCTGGTCGTCCTGGTCGCGGATCAGCAGGATGGCTTTCAGGTCGGGGATGGTCGCCAGAAGATACAGAATCGCCCGGCGGGCCGCCGCCGCATCGGCCTCGCCAGGCTCGCCGTCAAAGTGCCCGCGGGCGCGGATGCCGGCCTCGCGGGCCATCTGCGGGATGGCCTTCCACGTCAGCCGGCGGTCCACGGGCACTGTCCCGACCCACTCCCGCTGGTCGGCAATCAGGTGTTCGTCCATCCAGTCGATAGCGTCGATCAGCACCCGGTCGGCCAACTCAGTCGCGGTGTGGAAGTCGGCCCCCGCTTCGTGGACGACGGCGAAGCGTTGACTCATGAGGCGACCTCCGTTTCGACCAGCCACTTCTCTCCGAACAGGCTCCACATTTCCCCCGGCGTCATCTCGTCCTTCCACTTCGGGTACTTCGGGTGGCTGGTAAGGGAGGCGCACACCGTCGCCCCGTCGTCCCGGAGGAAGGTTAAGCGGACTTCGTTCGTCCCCATGCAGTCGAGCATGTAAGGCGAGTGCGTGGTGGCAATGATCTGGAGGTCAGGGTTCGTTTCCAGCAGGCCCCGCAGGAGAATAATCAACTCCTTTTGGGCTTTGGGGTGCAGCCCCCGATCCAGGTCGTCGAGCAGCACTAGGCTCGGACGGCCCGAAGCGTGGAGGGCCGCCAGCAGGCCTAGCACGAGGAGGGTGCCTTCGCTGACCTGGTTCGCGGGCAACGAGTCGGCCCCGACCGTATCGAACAATAGGGAAGCGGGCTGGTGCATACCCACCGTTTTCGTGTGCCGGAGTCGCCGGATCGTGGGGATGATCTGCCGGAGGTTCGCCTGCAACGCCTGCCACGAATCCGGGTCGTTGAGGGCCATGCTCGCCAACGCCGAATGAAGGCCCGAGCCGTCCGCCGCCATAATCGTGGGATCAGCATTGGCGGGGATTGGTTGGACAAGTTTGGAAGCCTCCAGACGAAGCAGCACCGAAAGCGGCAGCGGCGGCGATCCGGACGGCCCTGTACTCCAGGCCTTCCAGTCCGACGCGGCGAGGCTGGCGGCAACGCCCCACCCGTCCCCATTCCACTGCCCTTGGACGAAGGGCGGGGGGGTCGTGGGTGGAGACGACGGAGATCGGGTGCGATACCGATACGCCTTACCGCCGGATTCCCCGGCCAATTCAACCGGCCCGGTGGCCCCGCGGCTCATGAACTGCTGTACCTCGCCCTCACCCTGTTGAGGGTGGTTGAAACGGAACGTCCGGCAGAGGAGGTCCAACGCCTGAAGGATGCTGGACTTCCCGGAAGCGTTGGGACCAACGAAGATGGTGAACCGCTCCAGACCGATCTGTACGTCCCGGAGACACTTGAAGTTGCGGATCGAAACCTTGGTCATCATGGCTTGGCCCTCCTAGCCTTTAGCATACTGCGAGCGGCCTGCTTGTCGGCGTTCGTCAGGTGAACGTCGTTGACCCGCTCACCGGCGGCATTGAACCAGGGGTAATCATCCTTGTCCCGTTCCGGTTCTTTGCCGCGGTCCTTGGTCCACTTGATGTTGGGCGGCTTGCGGAAAACGTCGGCTTTGACGAAGGGGCGGATGTTCATGCGGACGCCGTCGTTGAGGTCGGGGCGCCAACCGATTGCCTGTTCGTGGAGCGGCTTCCAGCGCACGAATATGTCGTAGGGCGGCTCACCGGCCAGGATCAGCTTGAGCTTGGCCTGCAACTTCTGGGCGGCGCCGAGTCGTGAGTCAGCCCCGGCCTTATCGGACTTGCCTTGGGCGGTGATCCAATCGCCGAGGTAGGAGTATGTCAGGTTCTCCAGCGCCTTGTGGTCGAGCTTGTGGTAGTTCACCAGGGCCGAGAAGCCGTCCTTTCGACCGTCCCAAATGTGCCAAATGAACGGGCGATTGTGGAACCGCTTGCAGTGCTGCTCGAAGAACTGGTTGCGGAGCCAGTCGTCGAGCGTGGTCCCGGCCTTGCAACCCGCGGAAGACAAAAGCGGCCACGGATCAAACACGGATGAAACACGGATGGAAGAATTGTTTGGGATTTGATCCGTGTTTGAGTCGTGTTTGATTCGTGGCTGAAATCCCTTCGTCAGGATTTCCAGCAACCGCTCGGCAGCCGGGGCTTCGCCGCGGACGCCGGGGAGGCAGACGATGCCGTCCGCGTCCACGAGTGCATCGACGGCGTCGAGTTCCTTCGGCTGGTCCGGCCAACGGTAGCCGAGCAGCCGGGCGACGGCCACTTGCGGCGGGTCGGTGCTGGCGGCGATGTCGCCTTTGAAGAGCCATTGTGTCGGGTCGTCCGAGTGCGGCTCGGGCAGGCCGTTCGGATATTTCTCCGCGGCCACCGCCTGCCAGTGGGCGAGGTCGAAGGGGACTTTCAACAGTGTCGCACTGGTTACATTCATTTTTTGGTCGAGAATACGGACATGTTTGGCAAACTCACGCGATGAACAGAATGCCCATACTGCCGACAGATCCTCCGGATTTTTCGGCCACAATGCAGCGCAATTGTTGTCGAAGAATTCCCCCGTGTAACGTGTGACAGGTAAGTCTCCCATCAAGCTAACCGTAACACCCTGTTTGCCCCATGCATCCCCGCCTTGGAGGCTGGCAAGACCCTGATCTGCAAACTCCCGAAGCCCGCCTTTACCGTTCTCCCACAACAACAGTTGTTCGCGGCCACCAAAATCAATCGTCTTCTCAACCGTGCCCTGAGAAGGCACCCATTCTTCCTGTAGCCTTGAAATCTCCCAAAACGAGCGGAGGAAGCGGAATGAGTCTGCGGTGCGTAACCCATATCGGCTATCTGCAAACACGATAAGTAAGTTCTCGGCGTCCATTTCCTCCAAGATCACCCGAGCGTCAGGGTTGAGCAACTGATCAGCTTGGCTACGCTCCCGCAATGCGTCTCTCATCAACGCAGCAGCTTTGTCTGCGGGAGAAACCTTGTCAGATACGTCAACGCCGATGAACGTGCTAGGAGTATCTGCACACAAACGCGAGATCGCCACGAGTGCGGCCTTCACCACCTCACCACTTATCGTCTCAAAGGCGCCAGGTCCAAGTTTGCAGACGATGTGCCAAGTCTCCTTCTTGAGAAACTTCTGGCGCAGCTTCTTATATCTCGGAAGAAAGAGCCAGTTTTGCGGTGTTACGACAGCAGTCGTAAGGGCGAAAGGTAAACAACGCTCCACAAATATCGTAGCAAGGTCGTGTCGAGAGTCGGGATAGCAGCTTTGCCCGAAGTCTCGCAGGAATTTGCCGTGCTTGCTGACTGTGAGGTACGGCACGTTGGTCATGACCAATGTATACCGCCTGTCAAGCAATTCGGCAGCCCGCGCGATGCCCTGCGCTGCCACGCCGACCGCAACCAAATCCGCATCCGCAGCCTTCTTCGCCAGCGCCTTCACCAGCAACGGCTGCAACTCGGTGTAGCCCGCTTCGTACAAGCCGTTCTTCTCGCGCCGCGGGTCGATCAGCGATCCCAGATGGGGGGCCTGCTGGAAGAGGTCGTAGAGCCGGTCCATGCCGTTCCGCAACTTCTCGTCCCCGTTCGCCAACTTCAGCCATTCCTCCTTCTTGCCCGTCACGCCCTGCCCGGAACAGGCAATGTTCAACGGCGGTAGTTGGCGGTAGCCCAGCGGTTGGCCGTCCTCGCCGGGATACTTCCACGCCGCCAGGGCCAGGGTGAAGGCGGCGATCTGCGTGCAGCGGGGGTCGAGTTCCAGGCCGAACAGGTTGTCCCGGAGGACGGCCTTGCACGCTTCCTGGGCGGACAGCTTCTCGTCGCGCATCCGAAGCGGCACGAGCAAGTTGAATCCACTCACCAGGAAATGACCGCTGCCGCAGCAGGGGTCGAGCATCGTGAATTCGGCTAGCGTCTTGGGCCAGCCCTCAAACGTGCCCGCGGCGGGTGTACCGTCGTCTCGCCAGCGCAAATACTCCATTTCCACTGGGGATTTGCCGACCGGGACGCCCGCGCCGCCCGCCGGGCCCTGGATGCCGCGCCGCCCGCACCACCACGCCCCGATGGTGTTGTGCAGGAGGAACTGCACCATGTAGTGTTCGGTGAAAAGCTGCGTGACGGCGGGGAGCGTCCGCCCGTCGATCTTGTCGCCGCTTTTGTTGACCTCATCCTTCTTCTTCGATTGCCAGAACTGGTAGACCCAGCCGAGGCTGTCGTCGGCGAGGAAGGTCTTTTGCGCCAGGCTGGCCAGCAACTTCTCCAGCGCCAGCCGTTGCTCCAGAGCGAAGTCGATTTCCAGCAGCACGTCGTCGGTGCGGAAAATCTGCGGCAACATCCGGCTGGCGTAACGCGCCGCCAGTACGAAGCCGTTCGGGGCCGGCGGGTCGGCGTCCCTGGCCAGTTCCTCGCACTCTTCCAGACTGACCGCCACGCCTTCCGGATGCATGAGCAGATGGTTCTCGGCCAAGAATCGGGCGAACAGCATTCGATGCCAAAACTCGTAAGCAAGCTCCTGGGTAAGTTGGTCGATAGACTGCTTCTTGTCCGCGCTCCGAATATCGCCGACCTGTCGCCCCCGCGCGCGCAGCCGATTCCGCAAGTCCTTCTCCTTGGGGCCAAAGTGCGGAAACGGTTCGGCCACATCGACGGCGCGCTTCACGAGGGCCGACCGTGCCGCATTCTCGGCCGCCTCACGGGCCTGGATGACGACGCTCTCCAGTTGTCGCCGCAAATCGGATTCAAGCGCCGGCATTGTCCGTTACCCCACTCACTGCGGTTCTTACAGAATCCTGACCGGTAACCGTCATTGACTCAGGGAATCAAGAACTGCCTGAAGGCGTTCCTGAACAGGCGTAAATGATGTCGGCATTCTGCGTCCGGTCCAAAATGCTGTAACTTCGATGAACACAAGTCCGGTTACAACGATACTCAGAAAAGGATTTCCAGGGTCTTCCCATTCGTATAGCGCGGTCGAATAGGGTTGTCCTTCGGACCGATCTCCTGATTCGTGCTGCGGACGTTGCTCGGTCCCCCGTTCACGTGCAATATCCCTCGCACGATCAAGGACGTGGTACCCGGATTTCACCACAGTCACATAGGCCCGCATCGCAAATTGCCTGGCGCTTAACCGCCAAACAGCCCCTCGAAGAATACTTGTGCGTAGCACCAACGGCTGCGGGACCAAGTCGCTTGAATCAGCAGGAAGCCCGCTTGCCAATTTTTGGAACTGACGCCGCTTGTCGGCGATACGACGCTCCCGGCTGTTCGCAACGAAAACAAGTAGGTCATCAGCAGTTCCCAGGTCTTCAATGATGGCATCGGCGTGATCTTGATCGGGCGGGTCCGCTCGCCTTAACCCAGAAGGTTCACGACCGGCAGCCCTCGAATAGCGTTCCTGGGCATAATCGTAGTCACCCGCCCAAAAGGCATATTGAGCCACAAGGTAGTCATCCAACACCCCACTGCCAAAATCAGCAGTCATGGATATCCCTCCTTATCAGCATGGGCTGGTCCTTAATCTCCTCTCGAAATGACTCGTAATCTGGCTTGCCGCCGAGATAGGCTTGCAGCCTCGCCTGGTTCGACGGCAGAAAGACATTGATGATGACGCGAGGGTTTGTTTCGTAAGCAAAACCTACGGTCATTCCGAAGCCGACCTCGTTGGGAAATGAGTTCCTAATCGTGTACCAAAAAGAAGCCAGTTGCTGCAACGCTTCCGACTTCACCGCTGTCTTTACGTTGGCCAGCGTTGTCCGCGCTTTGGACTCGACCGGCCACCATGTTGGAAGTGCGGGAAGCAGGACCGCAGGCCAGACCGGCAAACATGGCCCTGGTAGTAACGGGCCAAGCCGGAACATGTAGTCAGGCGTTTTCCGAAGTCCCGCCGCGGGCTTTAACTTAACATGGAGAAAACTCCCTAAAGGCAGCCCAAATATAGCGTTCGCAATAACACCACAGACACCTTCTCCGATGTTTCCTGTCACGCCAGCGGCCCGCAGCTTGTTCGAGAGAGCGAGATATGGGTAGGCCTGCGGCAATCCAACGCACGGAGGAAAACGCGGCGGTCCTGCTGAACTGATAACGTACTCGTTGAAATGGTTTCCCATCGAAAGTATGTGGTTGGATCCGGCAAAAGTAGAAATGGAATCTATAACCGTTGGGTCAAGCGTCACCGAATTTAACGGTTGCTCGGCCCCATGAAAACCTATCCGGACATCGACGTGATAGTTCATATTGCACTACACAATGACTGGACCGTCCTTGAGTTTGTCACGAATCGCTTGTTCTACATTGCCCAACCACGACGAAAGATCAACTTCGTTCTTGATCGTGCCGCCCGGAAGTTGGACGTGTTGGGCCTTTGGCTCCAGTAACTTCGCCGCCGCCGTCGCCGCGTTATTAAACCGGGTCGGCAGGGCGTCGCTCATTGTCCGGAGTTCGCTCAACCCGGTGTGTCGGAGCGTGTCGAGGACTTCCTCCGTCGTCCCCACGGCAATGGTCGGCAGCACCCGGATGTCGTTGGCGCTGAGGATTTCGTAACGCTGGGGCTGAGTAATCTGCTTCCAGGCGGGCATGGCAACGAGGGCGGCCTTGCGCCTGTCGTAGTCCGCCGAAAACTTGCCGTGGGCCTCGTTGAGAGCCAGCCGCAAAACGCTGGTCAGCTTCTCGACCATGCCGGGGACCGGATCGGGATTGGCCAGCAGCTTGCGATGCTGCTCGATGGCGGCGACTTCGGGCTGAACCTCGGCGGCAACGGGGAGATCGCCGGCGAATTTCACAATCGCCGTCAATTGACGCCACAAGGGAAGCCGCTGCTGGATGAGGTCGCGGTCGCGCTGCCAGTCGGCGATCTGCTTGGCCTGTACATCCTTGTTCTCATGGATCGCCTTCAACTGATCGTTGCCGACGCGGTTGGCCATATCGGCGATGGAACTCACGTCCGGGCATTTGGGGAGCGGGGCCTCGCCCCCCGCGGTCTCGGCCAGCTTGGTCATTCGGTTGAGGAATTCGACCGCGTGAAGCGATTCCTGGTTCGGCTGGGTGTTCAGCCCGATTTTCTTGAACAGGCCGCGCAGGTCGATGAGTTGAACTTTCGAGAGAATGATGGTTTCACAACGGAACTCAGCGGCGGGAATGTTCTTTTGGTCCAGTTTGCCCTTGGCCGCGGGTTCGGCTCCGATGCGGGCCTGTATCGACCCGGCGTTGAACAGCACGATCAGCCCGGCGTCGATGGCGTCTTGCGGCCAGCCGTATTTCGCGCCGCCGAAGTGCTTGCGAACTTCGGTTCCTTTCTTGCCGCTGCCGACGTAGTCAAGAATCGCTTTGCAGACCGGGTGATTGTCCGCGCCGCCCTTGTGGCCGACTGCGGCCAGGGCGTCGCCGTCGCCCTTCTTGGTCCGCTCGATGACCTTGTGCCAGTCGGCCGAGTCGGCCTGATGGAACAAGGGGTAGAGCCGATCCAAGCAGAGCGTCGCCGCCTCCTGAATCTTCAGGTTGAGCTGCGTTCCTCCTATGGCGTCGCCGCCGGCAAGGTAGACCTGCATTTCGTCCAGGATGTCGGTGATGAGTTTGGCGCGATCCCCTTCCGACCGCACCTGGCGCGTCTCCATCGCTTTGCGGGCCTGGATGCCTTCGTCGCTGGGAGGCGTTCCCTTGGTTTGCAACGTGGTCGCGGCGGCGTGTGCCTCGGCAATGGCCTTATTCAGATCCTCAGCCATTTTCTTCGGGATGTAGCCGTAGACCATCGCGGTCGAGTCGCCGGCCGCGAGCGCGTCGTTGAGGACGGCCTTCTCTTCAACCTCCCAGCCGTCCCGCACCCAGACGGGGATCGTGGCGCCGTCCGTTAGCGGGGCCGCGTCGCCGAAATGGAGATCAATCTTCCGCGCTTCCTTACTGTCGCCGTGGGGGAGCTTGAACTTTTTAAGGACTTCGCAGCACTGGAAACGCAGCAGTTGCGACCGGGCGCTTGCCAGTTTTCCGGGGTCGTTGAGCAGTTTATTCCTGGCCTCCAGGTACATCTTATTCCATTCGGACCCTTCACTTGTCTGCATTTGGTATTCGTTGTCCACCTGCATGATCGCCCCGGAAGCGACCAACAACTCCAGCAGGGCCGGAACCTTTTTGCGGAGTTCGGCGCTGCTCTGGTTCAAGTCAGTGACGAGCAGATCAGCCAGGGTGTCGGCGTCGGCGCGAATCCCAGCGTCCAGCGGCGCGTTGTTGTGGGGGAGTTGGCCGATCAGAAAAATCAGCGCGCAGATTTGATAGCGAAGTTCGCCGTCGTCTTCCGTCTTCTGCTTCGCGATGGTTTCGGAAATTTGTTGCAGAAGCGTCCCGGATTTAAGGGCCGAACTTTTGATGGAGGCGTCGTAGATGAACGCGCCGCTCACGACGTTTCCGAGAGGCAAGTCTGCGGTCTGCTTCACGGCTTCGTAAACAACCCACAATTGATTGCGCAGCTGGGCGCCGGTCCCGGCCTTATCGACGGCGCGCAGCACCCGCTCCCAAAACCGCCGGCGCACGGGAAGGATGGGATAGTCTTGCACGAGCAGGCCGCGGTCCTTGCTTGAGAAGGCGATCTTGGTGCTGGCGAGTTGCCGTTCGATTTCGCCGCTGTGGTCGTCGAGGAGTTTCTTCAACCCGGCTTCGGCGGTGGGCTTTTTCTTGAGGACGACCTCACGAGTAACTTGCTCAACGTCGGTGTCCTGCAACTCGATTGTGACGGGAAAACGCCCCTGGAGGCGTTGCAGAAGCGCGGCACCGGACAACGCGTTCTGGCCGGTGCCGATAAGAAGGAAGTTTGCCCCCAGCCGCGCGCAGCATTGCTCTTTGACATCCTGCACCGCCTTGGATCGCGCCGCATCATCGTTGATGAATTGTTGGACTTCATCCAGTATGACCACCGTGTAGGGCAGTTTTCCTTTACGGCCGACGGCCTGCATGATCCGGTCGATCATATCGTCAATCGAAACGTCCTTCGGGTCGGGCGGGAATTGGCTTTTCAAGACTAATGCGACATCGGCCGGTTTCGATGCGAACTCGGGACGGTGGGCCAGTAGCGCCTTCGCCATCAATTTGCTGACGTACAGGTTAGCCAGCTCTTTCTCAAACGTTCCTCCGGCGTCGGTGATGTATTGGCGTACATCGCTTTCCAGTCCTTCGTCGCGAAGCCACATCTGGAAGCAAGCACGGGTATAATCTCCCGGCAATCCGACCGATTTGAAAAGAATGCCTAGCAAGGCCAAACGGATGCTCTCTTTGGCCTCCGTTCGCAGGTCGCCAGCGGCGGCGTGAAGCCCGCCGTGCCGCTTGGCCGAATTTGTGAGTTCTTTGAGGAGGTCTTTTACGCCGGTCGGCAACTTGGCAACGCCCCTCGCCTTGGCGCCGTCGGCAAATTCAAAATCGGTCCAGAGGTACTGAAGCATTTTGATTAGATGCGACTTCCCAGAACCGAAGAAACCGCTGACCCAAACGCCTGGCTGCTCGCTCTTGTCCAGGTGGGCTAGATAAGTGCTGAGGATACGGGTCAGTCCTTCCGCATATTGGCCCTCGCATACAAAGTTCTTGAGTTCGTAGCGCAGCGTGTCAAGTTCGGCGGACGATTGCCCGCTGGTGACTTTGGCGACGCCCTGATTGAGCAGCGTGTGGGTGCGCGGGTCTTTGTCGTATATCTCACGATTCATCATGACGAATGGGCCTCCACATCGCTGGCGGTAATCGGGAAAGCAAGGTAGTTCCAGCCGTCTCGTGCGTCGAGGAGGCGGTAATTATTTTGTTCGTAAACGCCAGGGAAGAATACCAACAACCGGCCCTTCACGTCCCCTTCCACCATTGGCAGGAGTTCTGAAATCTTGAGGAAACCGAACAGGGACGCGACCCCGTACAGCGCCAGGACAGTATTTTCGGGGTCGGCGAGCGCAGTCAACGCCGAGCGGACGCGGGCCACGACCGACTGCATCAAGTCAGCCAGCGCGGCGTTATCGAGACTGTCCGGCGACTCGAAATAACTCTCGGCGAAGTCGGCGTTGTCAGGACCGCATATCCAGTTCGGAAACGCTTCGGTCAGGTCGATGGCCGTCCATTTGTGGCCAGTTTGATGCGTTGCTTCCTCGAATAGCCCTAGCCGCAGCCGCAGCTTCCGCTCGTCTTCTTTGTCGTAAACGGCGAGCCACACCCGCTGTGCGCCGGCCATGTTGCGGTCCCACGAATGTTCGCAGAGTCGCTGGAAGTTCTTTTTGAGGAGTTCAATCCGGTTCATGGGACGCTTTCTCCTCCTGGGGCGAGAGCAGTCCGGGGAAGGTAATCTCGACAACGGACCCAGCCGCCTTGAAGCTCATCCACCCCTGCTTGGAAGCCTCTGTTGCGAGGTCGGTTATTTCGGCTCGCGTCCTGTCCAACATTCGGGTCCAAACCGTATCGAGCAACATCTTGCCGCGCAAGCCGCATAGGTAGCCCAGCAGGAGGGCGAACGTCACGACCACGGGCGTCACCACGGGCCGGGTACGCTTCTTGTTGACCTTCCCGGCCAAATACCCGGCCTGGGTCCACGAGGATGCAAGATTTTGGGCCGTGGACAACAGCGTGGTGGGCTTGAACCGCCCCGGATACTTCTCCTCAAGACAACCAGCGACCTGCGCGGCGTTCACGCCGGTGCCAACCGGGACGGCCGCCACAAAGGGCGTACTGTCCCGTAGCAACGGATCGCGGGCGGCGGCGGCAAGATACGCCAGCATGGGCCGGCCCGCAGCGTCGGCGGCCCAGAAATGCCGCAGCAACCTGAACACAGCCCGTGTCTGGTCGAGCGAGTAAAGTTCCACGAGCCTCTGGGCGGTTCGTTTCCTGGTCGTCTGCGTTGGCTTTCCTAGGACGTTCTGCTCCACCACGGCGGCGAGGTATTCGTCAGTTTTGGCCTTCCTACCCACGTGTTCCAGAACCAGCGATAGCTCGCTGAACATCATCGTGCGGCTAGTGTGGACGCTAGCTGTTCCGTCCCGAAACCCCAGCGCGCCGGGAAAACGGGGAGAATTGTTTTCCGCCACTACGGTCCTCACTACGAAGTATCCTGCCAGTTGCTCTGCCGAACACGGCGCCATTTCAACATACGGACGTGGGCAGACGCATAACCTTGGCTATCATGCTGTAAATCAGGCGTCCGTTGCAACGAAGTCGTCCGTGGTAGAATCTGTTCTGGGGCCGGCGTAAAATCCCTCGCTGTTTAGTGTTTTCGCTGCTCCATAGTAACGTGCCTGATCTCCGTGTCAAGAAACATCAAAAGCGGATACGTTAAAGAGGGGATTATTTTCGACAGCCTTACGAATGGGTACGGCGAGAACCGTCTGACAAGCGGCGCAAGTCAAGGCGTTCCGTGGCGAACTGGTTCCGATGAAAGCGGAACTAGCCTGCGCCGAAGGCCGCGATTACGAACCCGTGTCCGTTCTTTTGGACCGTGTCCGGGCTGAGCGCGCGGTCGCGTCAACACCGCGGAAGCCGGGCCGTTGCCGCAAAACGTAAACGCCTACTCCCCTTCTGCACGCGCTTCCTTACCCAGTAAAATGTCGGAAAGCGGGCAGACCGTCGCGCAACGGTCAGGAGGCCGGGCAGGGCGAGCGTCCCTACCCTTCGCTTCGCTCTGGTCGGCCGGCCCCTTCGCAAGGGTAATTTGCATGTCACGCACCCAACAACGCGACGAACACACTCCTTATACACTTGGCCGGCTGCTGCTTAAACTGGAGGCGGCCAAGGGATCCTCTCTGCCTGATACGAAGACAGCGCCTGGGATTAACCAGCTCACACTCCTCTGTGATCGCGCATTCAACGGGACGGGGTTGACGATTCCAAACGTCCGTCAGATACGCGCCGACCTGTGCCATCAACTAAGCTGCTCCCTCGAATTTGCAAACGAGCTATTCCTGCCTGAAGTGGTCAACCTGCTTGAGGACAGAGGCCCATCGGCTCTGCCAACAAGCATCAAGGCCGAGGACTTGAGGGCGTTTCTGCCGGTGGAGCGATTCCTCCACCCTGGCCGCACCCTGCCAACACGCATCAAGGCCGAGGACTTGAGGGCGTACCCCATTATGACTCTCGATGATCTCATAATAATGCCCGGAAACCCTCCAATACCGATATATCCGGCATCTTGCCGAATCATTCCCGGCGACGCGCCCAGCGTTTGCCCGGACGCATCGCCTCCCTTACCGCGTGAGTATTTGCACCACGTCGAGAAGGTGTTCCGTGAGTTCTGCCAAATCCCGGAAGGATGCACCATTCACTGGACCGGACATGAGTCGTGGAAGCGCAACCTGTGCCACTGTGGGCCGGCGCCCGGAGCGGAGAAGCCCAAGCCCCTGCGGTTGACTGACCACGAACAAGCGGTCGGTACTGCCGTGCCGACCGATACCCCGCCTGTCGGGCTGTCTCGCGCCCTCCCGAACGAAAGGACGGAACAGCCCACCATCGACGCCTTGTTCAAGTTGGGAGTTATCGGGCTGGATGGGTTGCGGTCCCTCGCGGCTGACAAACGGCCGACCGGCGAACGGCTTGCCCTTGCGGCCATCGGTCGGGCGTGCGACGGTCAATTCAAAACGACCCTGGCCCACATGGTAGACCTCGGATGGTTGGGAAACGGACGCGACCACGGCCTTTCAGGTGGGTACTTCCTGACCCCCGCCGGTATGGCGCTGGCAAAGAAACCCCGATAGTCAGGACTTGGTCAGGACTGACCTCTCTAAACCCATGCTCGATACTGAGAGCATGGACGCACAAAAGACCCATCTCGACTCGCAGAAGCTGGCGTTGACCGCTAAAGACGCGGCGGCGCTGCTTGGCATCTCTCGCGCCCAGTTGTGGAAACTTCACGCCGCGGGCAAATTCCCGCTCCCGATTTATTTGGGAACCAAGGCTCCCAGATGGCGCGCCGACGAGCTGCGCGACTGGCTGGCGGCGGGCGCGCCTGACCGCCAGACTTGGCAGCGGATGCGGGGGGCGCAGCGATGACAACGCCTAGTCAGTGGCGGCGCGTCAATCGGGCGAACCCCTGCCCGGTCTGCCAGCGCTTCGACTGGTGCGCGGTTGCGACTGACGGCGCCGTGGCGCTCTGCCAGCGCGTCGAGTCGCCGCGCCGGATCGGCGAAGCGGGCTGGTTGCACCGACTGAAAAATATCCCCTGGCGGTCTCAGGGCCGGTGCATACGCCGTATCCCATTGACCGAAAGCGGCAGCATGGACATGGAGCGCTTGGCAGACGAGTTTCAGCAGGCCGTTGACCCAGGCCGGCTACATCAATTGGCCGTTTCGCTTGGCTTATCAGTGGCATCGCTATGTCAGCTTGGCGTCGGCTGGTCGGCAGACCATCGGGCGTGGTCCTTCCCGATGACCGACGCTGGCGGCGCGGTGCTTGGGGTCCGGTTGCGCCGGCCGAACGGCGTGAAGTTCGCCGTGAAGGGAGGCCGCGAAGGTCTGTTCCTCCCCGCGACGGCCGGCGAAAAGTTGTCCCCGCTTTACATCTGTGAAGGTCCGACCGACACCGCCGCACTCCTGCAAATTGGCTTCAGCAACGTGGCGGGACGCCCCAGCTGCACAGGGGGAATCAAGTTGTTGGTGGAGCTGGTGCGGCGTCGATTCGTCAGCGAAGTCGTCATCCTGGCGGACGGCGACGAACCAGGCCGACGCGGGGCGGACAATCTTGCGTCGGTGCTGGTCGCATACGTCCCGGCGGCGCGCGTCGTCGCGCCGCCGCAAGGCGTCAAGGACGCACGGGACTGGTTGCGGGCCGGCGCCGGACGGCCAGAAGTGGAGGCGGCGATTCAAGCGGCATCGGTGCGGCGGTTGTCCATCAATGCAGCCGCGATTATCGGGTCGAAACGGTAGCAAATGGTCGATGAATCCGCTCTGGAACTTGAATATCTACCCCCAAAGGGGAAGGGCAAGGGGACGGTTACCGCCCGACTTCCCGGCGGCGAAAGCCACACTGATAAGGTGGACCTTGCCGACGCCGCAGACCGAGAGCGCTTTATCAAGGCTCTATGCAAAGGACGGAGAGGCGTCGCCAAAGTGAAGAAGGCCGTGGCGATGGAGTTGGACCGCTTGGCGGGCGAGGCGGCCGCGAAGTCGGGAGAGGACGGCGGCGCACGGCGTTCGCAAGCCGACGTAATGTTGGCGCTGGCCGTCGGCGCGGAGTTGTTCCACGCTCCTGGCAACGGCGACTCGGAAACATTCGCTACCCTCACCATAAACGGGCACAAGGAAACGTGGCCGGTCAAGAGTTGCGGCTTCCGCAACTGGTTGGCGCGCCTCTTCTTCGTGGAAACGGGCCGGGCGCCCAACGCGCAAGCCCTGCAAGACGCGTTGGGGGTTCTCGCTGGCAAGGCAATGTATGACGCGCCTGAACTGCCGTTCGCTCTTCGCGTCGTGGAACATCAGGGCGCGATTTACCTGGACCTTGCCGACCCAGCATGGCGAGCCGTCGAGGTGACGGCTGATGGTTGGCGCGTCGTCGCCGACGCGCCGGTGCGATTCATCCGCCGGCGCGGAATGTTGGCGTTGCCGGAACCCGTCTGCGGCGGCAGCGTCGAAGAACTGCGGTCGCTGGTCAACTTGCCCGACGACGATTCCTGGACTCTTTTTGTCGCCTGGCTCGTGGCAGTGCTGCGTTCAGGCCGGCCGTTTCCGATCCTGGCGGTCAACGGGGAACAAGGTTCCGCCAAGTCCACTTTATGCCGAATGGCCCGCGGCTTGACCGACCCCAATGCCGCCCCGCTGCGTCGTCCGCCGCGCGACGACCGTGACCTGATGATTGCGGCGAACAACGGCTGGCTGGTGGCCCTCGACAACCTGAGTGGCATTACGCCGGCGCTGAGTGATGCACTTTGCGCCCTGGCCACGGGCGGGGGATTCGGAACCCGCGAACTGTACACCAATGATGAGGAAAAGCTTTTTGACGCGACGCGCCCTATCCTTCTTAACGGCATTGAGGACGTGGCGACGCGGCCCGACTTGCTGGACCGCGCTATCTGCCTGACCTTGCCAACCATCTCCGACGCCGCGCGGTGCGATGAGGCCGCATTGTGGGCGGAGTTCGAGCGCGTCCGGCCGCGCGTACTTGGCGCGTTGCTAGATGCGGTCGTCATGGGGCTACGGGAACTACCGACTACGCAATTGGCGTCCAAGCCGCGAATGGCGGATTTTGCGTTATGGGTTTCGGCGGCGGAATTGGCTCTGCCTTGGAAGCGGGGCGCGTTTCTTACAGCGTACATGGGCAACCGGGGCGCGGCGAACGAACTAGCGCTGGAGGCGTCGATTATCTGCGGTCCCATCCTCTCGCTAACCGCCGCCGCCGTATGGGAAGGCACCGCCCAAGAGTTGCTGGACGCCCTGGAAGCCGGCCACGCGGATGAAAAAACGCGAAAGCGAAAAGACTGGCCGACTAACCCACGGAAGCTATCCGGCGATCTGCGGCGACTCGCGCCAAACCTACGACGGGCGGGGATAACAATTACCTTTGATAAGCGGCAACCCGGTGATAAGCGCCGGCGACTGCTCCGCATAGAACGGGAAGGCGCCGAACCGTCCCGACCGTCCCGACCGTCCCAACCACAAGAGAACGTGGACGAAACAGCGGGACGGTATCGGGACGAAGCAGGCCGGAACAACGGCCGCGACCGTCCCGAAAATACCTCGGTGTTTTCCGAAGCGCGGGACGGTCGGGACGGTCGGGACGGTCTATCGCGTCCCTTATCTGATTGTCCGAAGAACGGCGAGGAGATCGTCGAATGGACGGCCTGACCTTGCTTGAAGAAGCCCGCATCGCGGGGCTGACCGTGACGGTCGAGGGAAACCGCCTGCGAATCCGGGGACCGCGATGGGCAGAAACCATTGCCCAGCGCGTCCTCGCTCACAAGGATGAAGTAGTCCACATTCTGACGACGGAAACGGCCGCCGCCATCGGCCCCGACGACTTGCCCGGCGACTGGCGGGTGGAATGGGAGGAACGCGCCGCCGTCATGGAGTACAACGCCGGTTTGTGCCGCGAGCGCGCCGAAGCCCTGGCCCTAACGGCAATCGTCAGGGAAATGAGGGCGACGGCTATGCTTGCATTCAACCGAAGTAGTCCGTAGAATCAGGGCATGGAGAAACGGAGCGAGAAGCTGAGCGACCAAGTACGCCGGGCGGTCGATGCCAGCGGCCTGAGCCGCTACCGCGTCAGCAAGCAACTCGGCGTCGCGGAATCGACCATGAGCCGGTTCATGTCAGGTCACGGCGGGTTGTCGATGGAGAACCTCGACGCCCTCGCGGACCTGTTGGACCTGAATATCACGACCGGCAAGCGGAAGGGCAGGTGACTAATGGCCGACGAGGAAGTGCTGATTCCCGCCGACCGGATTGAAAAGGCCATCTTGTTTGTCCGCGGCGAGAAGGTGATGCTCGCTGCGGACCTGGCTGACTTGTATGCCGTGGAGACGAAGACCCTTAACCGGGCGGTCAAACGGAACCTGTCGCGCTTCCCAGCCGACTTCATGTTCCAGCTGACGCAGGAGGAGGTTGAGGCTTTGAGGTTCCATTTTGGCACCTCAAAGGGGCGGGGCGGCCGGCGCTACCGGCCTTACGCCTTTTCGGAGTTGGGCGTCGCCATGCTGTCCAGCGTGTTGAACAGCGAACGGGCCGTGAAAGTGAACATCGAAATCATGCGGGCCTTCGTCCGGCTGCGGCAGCTGCTGGCAACGCACGCGGACCTGGCCCGCAAGCTGGAAGCGCTGGAGAAGAAATACGATACCCAGTTCAAGGTGGTGTTTGACGCGATCCGGCAGCTGATGGCGCCGACCGCCGATGCCCGACAGGGGCGTATCGGGTTTAAGACCCCGCCACGAGACTGAGACCCCCTGCAAGAAAGGAAGGCCAAACATGCGCGTCTTCAAGACCACCTACAAGGACCGTAAGGGCCACACCAAAGAGGCGGCCGCGTGGTACGTCGAGATTCGGGACCAGTTGGACACAGTGCGCCGACTGCCAGCGTTCCAGAGCAAGGCCGCGTCGGAAGAGATGGGCCGCAACCTGGAAAAGCTGATCGCCTACCACAAGGCCAGTGGCGGTCAGTGTGATCCGGCCCTGACCCGATTCTTGGCGGGGTTGCCTGCCCGGACGCGGGAGAAGCTGGTTGCCATCGGGCTATTGGCGCGGGATCGTATCGCCACGGCCAAGCTACTGGCCGACCACCTAGCGGACTTCGCGGCGGCGTTGACGGCGAAGGGCAATAGCGATTTTCACGTCGAGGTTGTGACTGGCCGCGCCCGACGGCTGTTGGTTGAAGGCTGCGGCTTCCGATTCTATGGTGACATCTGCGCAAGCAAAGTGATGGAGCGGCTACACGCGCTACGAGCCGACGCTGACAAGAAACGCGGAATCAGCGCCCAGACCTCTAATTTCTACCTGCAAGCAGTCAAGCAGTTCTGCCGGTGGATGGTGAAGGACCGGCGGGCCGTCGAGAACCCGCTCGCCCATTTAGACGGCCTGAACGTGAAGACCGACCGGCGGCGCGACCGGCGGGCCTTCACCGTCGAGGAACTGCGCCGGCTGCTGGACACCGCCCGCAACGGCCCTGAGCGTCATGGCATCGACGGCGCCGCGCGGGAAGTGCTGTATTGGCTGGCCGTAGAGACGGGCTTGCGGTCGAACGAGCTGCGAAGCCTGACCCGCGCATCCTTCGACCTCGACGCCGACCCGCCAACCGTCATCGTCGAGGCCGCATACAGTAAGCACCGGCGCGAGGACACCCTATCCCTTCGCCCCGTCCTTGCCGCGGCCCTGGGCGCGTTCCTGGCCGCGAAGACGGCCGAGGCGCCGGCCTTCCGCGTTCCGACCGACCGCAAGAAGGCCGCGAGAATGTTCCGGGCCGACGTGGAAGCCGCCGGCATTCTCTACCGCGACGACGCGGGCAGGGTTGCAGACTTCCATAGCTTGCGGCACACTTTCATCACGAATCTTGCGAATGCTGGTGTTCACCCGAAGACGGCCCAAACTCTTGCTCGGCACAGCACAATCACGCTGACGATGGACAACTACTCTCACACGCTGCGCGAACAGGAAGCCGACGCCTTGGCCGTCTTGCCAGACCTATCCCCATCGGGCAGGGCAACGGCCCGCGCTACCGGCACGGACGGCCCCGCTGTCTTGGCGTCCTGCTTGGCGCTTTCAGGTGGATTGAGGGAGAATCTGGGAGGCGCTGGTAGACTGTTGGCGGCAGCGACGGTAGAATCCCAAAGCCTTGCGATTTCAGCGTTTTCCGCGAAAACCCCGGAAAAACAAGGCCCTGGGAGTGTTTGCACAACTGGTGTTGGCCCTGGTCTTCAAAACCAGTGGAGGGTTTGAACAAAGCTCTCAGTGGGTTCGATTCCCATACACTCCCGCTTTTCAGGCCCTCAATCATACCTTCCGCGCGGCCGGCTCTCGGTCCAACTTCGCCAGCACGCTTTGCAGGGCGGCGAGGTCCAATGGCTTGGTCAGGTGAGCGTCGAAGCCCGCCTCGGTCGAGCGAAGACGGTCCTCTTCCTGTCCCCAGCCCGTTTGGGCGATGAGCAACGCCTCCTTCCCTTCCGGCGTCTCGCGCATCTTGCGGGCGACTTCGTGACCGCTCATGCCCGGCAAGCCGATGTCCAGAAGCACTACGGCCGGCCGAAACTCCTTCGCCGTCTCCAGGGCGCTCGGCCCGTCATAAGCCGTGCGGACCTCGTTGCCTATGACCCGCAGCAACGTCCCAAGACTGTCCGCGGAGTCCTTGTTGTCATCCACAACAAGGATACGACGGGCCGGAGATTTCGGGCTGCTGGTACTTTCATCCTGTGGCTTTCCATTGCGGTCCGCCGGCTGTTGGATCGGCGCTAAAGGCAAGGAAACGACAAACTCGCAGCCTTTACCCACTCCTTCGCTGAACGCTTCGACCGTGCCGTCGTGCATCCCGATCAACTGGCGCACCAGGGTTAGGCCGATGCCGAGGCCGCCTTGCGAGCGTTCCAAATTACGATCCACTTGCGTGAATATCTCGAAGATTTTCGGCAGCATGTCAGCGGGAATGCCCATGCCGTCGTCGCGGACGCGGATCAGCGCGCGGTCGTCCCGCCGCTCGACGGTCAGCCATAAGTGACCGCCTTCCGGCGTATACTTGGCCGAGTTGTTCAGCAGGTTCGAGACGACCTGCGCCAGCCGGATAAGGTCGCCCATAACCCACAGGGGGTCCGCCGGCAAGTGGACGACGAGTTGGTGCCGCGCCGCCTCAATGAGCGGCCGACTCGTTTCCAGCGCGGCCTCGATCACCGCGGCCACGGTTAACTGTTCATTGCGGAGTTCGATCTTGCCGCGACCAATCCGGCTCAGGTCGAGCAGGTCGTCCACCAACCGGATCATCTGCCCTAATTGGCGCTCCATCATTTCCCGGATAGGGGCCAACGACTTGCCGTCGTCGCCCGCCAAGCGCATGACTTGCAGGCCGTTGCGGATCGGCGCTAGAGGGTTGCGCAGCTCGTGGGCCAGGGTCGCAAGAAACTCGTCCTTACGCCGGTCGGCTTCCTTGAGGGATTCTTCCGCCTGCTTCACGTCGTCGATGTCGGTGTTCGAGCCGATCCACAGGAGTATCCGGCCATCGGCGTCGCGCATGGCCCGCGCCCGGCTCAGGTGCCAGCGATAGGCGCCGTCCTTATTGCGAAAACGATGCTCGAATTGAAACGGTTCGCCAGCGTCAATGGAGTGTTGCCAGCTGCTGACGTTTTCGTCCACGTCGTCAGGGTGGATAAACTGCGTCCAGCCCCAATCCTTGATTTGCTCAAAGGAAAGGCCGGTGAACTCCGTCCACTGCTTGTTGAAATAGTCCACGGCGCCGTCGGGCGTGGCTGTGAATATCTTTTGCGGCATGGACTCGGCCAGAAAGCGGAAACGCTCCCCGCTTTCGCGCAACTGGGTTTCGGCCATTTCCGACTGTCTGCGTTCGGTCACGTCCCGGAACACTAGCACGACGCCGATGACGCGCCCGCTCTCATCTCGGATCGGGGCTGCGCTGTCGTCGATGTAATTCTCTGAGCCATTCTTGGCAATCAGAATGGTGTGATTGGCCAGCCCAACAACCGCGCTTTCCCGAAGCGCGCGCGCGGCGGGATTCTCGACCGTCTCCCGCGTCTTTTCGTTGACGATCCTGAACACTTCCGCCAAGGGCGCTCCCCGCGCTTCCTCCTGCGTCCAGCCGGTCAAGGATTGGGCGACGGCGTTCAGGAACGTCACTTTGCCATCGGTGTTCGTGGCGATAACGGCGTCGCCGATGCTCGCCAGGGTGATGCGGAACCACTCGTGATCCTGGCGAAGGGTCGCCGCATCAGTCTGACCGGACGATGAGCCGAAGCTCAAGCGCCAGACTAGCAATCCACCAAGCGCGAACCCCACGAAACCAGCGACCAGGGTGAGTAATGCGCTATCGAAAGTCCACGTCATCGGCGGATCGCCCTTGTTTACGGCTGGAAGCACCCTGGATATTCTATGAGAAGCGCAAACTCACAGGCGAGCCGAATCAACTGCTTGACCGTCTTCCGTCGCGGTTTCTATAATCCCCTTTGGCGCCCATGCCGCGTCCGTTGAAAGAGAGGCTGTTGTGCCGATCCATATGGAGTTGAAACGCATCATCATCAGCGAGATCCACGAGCAGCAAGTGATTTTGCTCAAAGAGGTAGACGGAGATCGCAATTTCTCCATTATGATTGGCATCTTCGAGGCTACTAGCATCGACCGCCGCGTCAAGCACTTGCCCTCGCCGCGGCCGCTCACGCATGACCTTGTCACCGGAACCATCGACGCCCTGGGCGGCGAACTGCGCGACATCTTCATCAGCGAACTGCGCGACCACACCTATTACGCCAAGCTCCGCATTCGCCAGAACGGCGAGATGGTCGAGGTCGATTGCCGGCCGAGCGACGCCATCGCCTTGGCCGTCACCGCCAGCGTACCCATTTACGTTTCCGAGGATGTGATTGAGGAAGTGACGGGCGAATGAACCTCGGACCCCGGGTTCATGAGTACATTCACCCGGGGCTTTATTTCAGTCGCCCTCAGCCAGGCTCCAAGACCGGAGAGCATCCAGCGGCCTGAGTCCGGAGGGCGATCCAGATAAAGCTCTGGGCGAACGTACTCGTGAGTCCGGGGATACCTGGAACCATCATGCAACTCGCTTTCAGCACCAATGCGTACCTGAATTTCTCCTTTGACGACGCCGTAACGCGCGTGGCCGGCATCGGCTACCAGGGCGTGGAGGTGATGGCCGACGTGCCGCATGCCTGGCCGGCCTTCATGTTGCCGGAGCAGAAGCAGGGTTTGCGCGATGCGCTCCACAAAAACCACCTGGCGATCTCTAACGTCAACGCCTTTATGATGCACGCGGTCAACGACGCACGCCAACACTATTGGCATCCGTCGTGGATCGAACCCGACCGCCATTATCGCCAGATCCGCATCGATCACACGACGCGCGCCTTGACCCTGGCCCGAGAACTAGGAGCGCCTTGCATCACCACGGAGCCAGGCGGCCCCGTCGAGCCGGGCGCTTCGTGGTCGGCGGCGCTAAAGCTATTTGTCGAGGGGATCAAGCCCGTCGCCGATCACGCCCAAAAGGAAGGCGTTCTGTTGCTCGTCGAACCGGAGCCGGGTCTGTTGATCGAGACGGCCGACCAGTTCCTGGAATTCATGCAGCACATCGACTCACCGGCCGTCGGCATGAACTTCGACGTGGGACATTCTTATTGCGTCGGCGACGACCCGGCGACGACCATTCCGCGCGTGGCGAAATATATCCGCCATTTCCATCTCGAAGACATCGCCGCGACGCGCGTCCATCAACACCTCATCCCCGGCGACGGCGCCATCGACTTCCTCGCCGTGATGCGGGCGATCAAGAGCATCGGGTACGACGGCTGGCTGACGATTGAGCTATATCCCTACGTCGAAAACCCCGACGAGGCCGCCACGCGCGGATTGAAGCGCATCAAGGAAGCGTTGGCCTCCGCATGAACCGAATGCAAGCCTACGCCCAGCTAGTTCGACTGCCTAATCTACCTAGCGCGCTGGCGGACATTTTCCTTGGCGTGTTAGTGACCGGATCGCTGACCCTGCCGGGGCGTTGGCCGGCTTACCTTTTGTTGATGCTGGCTTCGGTTTGTCTCTATTGCGGCGGCATGGCCTGGAATGATTTCTTCGACCTGGAGCAGGATCGCCGCGAACGGCCGGATCGGCCCATTCCGTCCGGTCGCATCACGCCATTTCATGCGGCCGTCTGCGCCGCGGCGTTGGTGACCGCCGGCGTGATCCTCGCATTTCTGGCGGGCGTGGCCCAGGCCGCGCGTGGTGAGGGCAGTCCTGTTGCGCCGACGGTATTGGCACTCTTGCTTACGGGAACGATCTTCCTCTACGATGCGTGGCTGAAGCATACCTTTGTAGGTCCGTTAGGCATGGGGATGTGTCGTTTCCTGAACGTGCTGCTGGGTATCACGCCGGTCGCGGGTTTGTTGTGGTCGCGCGGTTTGTATCTGGCGATTGTTGTGGGCCTGTATATCGTCGGCGTCACCTGGCTGGCCCGGACGGAAGCGAGGGCGAGCAGTCGAAGGGCGTTGATCGGTGCGGCCTCCGTAATGCTGGGGAGCCTACTCATGGCGCTGCCGTTGCCGATACTACCGCTGCCGTTAGTCCCGCCGGCCGAGGCCAGCTCGCTGTTGTTCCCCTATTTGCTCGTCGGCTTGGGGTTTTTCGTTGGCTTTCCCGTTGTCGCCGCGATTCGCGCTCCCACGCCCGGCCGCGTTCAGTCGTCGGTCAAACGCTCTCTGATGGGGCTAATTCTGTTGGATATGGTGTTGGCGACGGCGCTGGCGGGGACCGTAGGATTGGTCCTGGCCGTGTTGATGGCGCCTTCGGTCTACCTCAACCGGAGGAAATGGCTATACGCGACTTGAGGGAGGTCACTCCTCCGGCTGCGGCCGTCTTTTACCGCTCTTATCGCTCGGCTTCCGCGGGCCGGCTCGCTTCTTGGGCTTGAGCGACTCTTGCCCCTCGTCCAGGTGAGAGAGCATGTCGCGCAGATCGCCGTCTTCGGGCGGCGTCCAGGTCAATTCCTCCAAACCGGCGCGAGGGACATCCTTGCCTTCGACGGCCTCCTCTACGTCGTACTCCTCTTCGACAGCCTCTTCCACGGCCAAAACTTCCTCGACCTCGGCCGGCCGGCGCGAAGGTTTCGTCTGGCGTTTTTCCTGCGTCACTTCGTCCTCCGCCTCCACAACGTCGATTACGTCCTCGTCTTCGACGATCTCTTCAACGATCTCGAATTCCATTTCGTCCAACCGCTTCAGCGCTTTGGGAGTCAACTCGTACTCCACCATAAACGTCACCGGGCCGACGCTCAGATGATCGCCAGGGCGCACTGCGGCCACGCTGGTGAGAAGGCTATCGTTGAGAAAAGTGCCGTTCACGCTTTCGAGATCCTCGACCATGACCAGACCGTCTTGCATTTTAAGCTGGCAGTGTTTGCGGCTCACCTGCGAGGAGGGAATACGAATCTCATTGCCGTGGGCGCGGCCGACGCGGGTGATAGGCGTGACGACCTCGACCACCCGGATGCGTTTGCCATTCTTTTTGACGACCAGACGGAACAGCATGGCGCGCCTGTCGGGAAGGAGTGGCGGGAAGCGGCCTCCGCGTGGTGCAGGATAGCAGAATCGGGCCCCGTAGCAAAGCGGGGCCAGACTTACAAGCCCCGAGCGCAAGCGCGGGGTTGAGGCAAAACCCCCTCGCTTGCGCTCGAGGCTTGTAATCCGCTAGAATACTTTCGGGAGCGGCGTCGGCGTCGTTCCACGGCCGATTCATTCCGTCCGACGACGGGAGGGCGACATGTGGCCCGAGGCGCCGCGTACCGAGGAAATGCTCAATCAAGTCCGGCGAGGGGAGTCCGAAGCCGTCGAGCGCTTGCTCGGAGCTTACCGTGAACCGCTTCGGCGCATGATCGGCCTGCGTCTCGACCCGGCTCTCGCCGCACGCCTTGATGCGAGTGACGTGGTGCAGGATGTATTAGTGGAAGTCCACCGCCGCCTTAGCGATTACCTACGCAATCCGGCTATGCCTTTCCAACTGTGGCTGAGGCACATCGCCAAAGACCATCTCATTGACGCTCACCGCCGGCACCGCGTTGCCCTACGTCGCAGTCTGGACCGGGAACAACCCTTGGCGCCTGCACGACTCGGTGACGAGTCGTCGTTTGAATTGGCAGGCCAGCTGCTCGATAACGAATTGACGCCCGCCTCCGAGGCGGTGCGCCGCGAATTGCAGCGTCGTCTCGAAACGGCCATCGCCGCGCTGCCCGACGCGGATCGTGAAGTGATCTTGCTCCGGCACGGTGAGCAGCTTTCCAATCAGGAAACGGCCGCGGCGCTCGGCACAACGGAAGCCGCCGCGTCAATGCGCTACCTTCGGTCGGTGCGCAAACTCCGTTCCGCATTGCTGCCCGGAGGAGGGCCGGCCGAATGAACGCCCCCCCATCAACTCAGCCCCATGCGGACCAAGATCAGTTATTAGCCGACCTCCTTGCCGGCCTCAGCGAGCAGGTGCGCCAGGGCCGCGACCCGGACATAGAGGCCGTCGCCAGGCGTCACCCCAACCTTGCCCGAGAGCTACGAGAACTGTGGGCCGCCGTGCAGATCGCCGACGCCTTCACGCCGCGTGGCGCCGGCGGTGCGCTCCGCGCGGAACGTGCCGGATTGGCGGTCCTTACCGCGCCTGCCCCGCCGGACTTCACAGCGCGGACCTTTGGCGACTACGACTTGCTCAACGAACTGGGCCGCGGCGGCATGGGCGTCGTCTACAAGGCGCGACAACGCAGCCTGCAGCGCACCGTCGCTCTCAAGATGATCCTGCGCGGCGAGTTAGCCACGCCGGAGGATTTGGTACGGTTTCAGGCCGAGGCTCGCGCCGCCGCTCGCCTCGATCACGCCAACATCGTCGCCGTCTACGACGCTGGCCAGTGCGACGGGCAGGCGTATTTCACTATGCGACAGGTGGAGGGGCAGACCCTCGCCGACTTGCTCAGCGCCGGTCCGATGAAGCCGCGCGACGCGGCGAAGTGTCTGGCCGTCATCAGCCGCGCGGTCCATTACGCCCACGAAAACGGCATTCTTCACCGCGATCTCAAGCCATCAAACGTGCTGATTGATCGCGAGGGCCGGCCTCACGTCACCGATTTCGGCTTGGCCAAATGGGTGACAGGAACGGCCGGCGCACCGCGGGTTGGTCCTACCTTATCCGGCGGCATCGTTGGCACACCCGCTTACATGGCCCCTGAACAGATCAGCCATCAACGCGGCAAGCCAAGTCCGGCCAGCGACGTTTATAGTCTAGGAGTCATCCTCTACGAAATGCTGACAGGCCGGCCGCCGTTCCAGGCGCCCACGCCTGTTGACACGCTGTTGCTGGTGTTGGACCAGGATCCGGTACGGCCGCGTTTGCTCAACCCCAAGGTCGATCCTGACCTGGAAGTGATTTGCCTGAAATGTATTCAAAAGGAACCGGCCTTGCGCTACGCCAGCGCCGCCGATCTCGCCGCCGACCTTGAAGCCTTCCTCAAAGGCGAATCGCTGTCGATAGGTTCGCTCCACCTCGGCAGCCTTGTCGTCCTATTGCGGCGGGCGCTGCGTGAGACACATCACGCGGTCATCCTCGAAAACTGGGGCGTTCTGTGGATGTACCACAGCGCTATGATTCTGGTGATCACCGCGTTGACGACGTGGATGCACGAAGCCGGCGTGAACAACCCGTTGTGGTATCTGCTGCTATGGGGCGGCGGGTTAATAGTGTGGGGGACGGCTTTCTGGCAGCTGCGGAAGCGCGGCGGGCCGGTGCTATTTGTGGAACGTCAGGTGGCCCACATCTGGGCAGGCAGCGTCGTCGCCACAATCAGCGTGTTTGTCGTGGAAGTATTGTTGAGGCTTCCCGTCCTCACGTTGTCGCCGATTCTGGCGGTGATCGCCGGGCTGACGTTCGTGGTCAAGGCGGGGATGCTGTCCGGCGCGTTTTACATATCGGCGGCGGCGTTGTTTCTCACCGCGATTCCGATGGCGATCTACCCGGAGTACGGGCCGTTGATGTTCGGATTCGTGTCGGCGGTCTGCTTTTTCGTGCCGGGTTTGAAGTATCATCGGCAACGGTTGCGGTCGTTGCAATCGCTGGCGGACGGTCACGGATGACATTCACCGCGAGCGCCACGCCCGTACTTTTTCTTCGGCCCATGCCGCCCACTCGCCTGGCAACGGCGGTTGCGGCGGCTTGCTGTAATCCACTGCGCCGCGCCGGTAGGGTCCGCCATCGTAGGCGCGCTGAAAGGCGTATTGGAGATCAAGCGGCGTCTCCTCCTGACCCTCCCGCAGCGGGACCGGGATGCAAGGCAGCATTTCAGAGAGCGGGATCGGGAAAATCTCGTAACTCATACCGGCGCCGCCGCGCTCCCAGGCGCGGTTTACAACGACCAAATAGTCAGGCGCCGGATTCAGGAAATAAACGTATTCTTGCAGAAAGGGATTGGCCAGCAAACGGTTTCCATTACGAAGCAAATCCAATTCGATCAGGCTGGCGTTGCTTTCAAAAACTTGTTGCTGCTTCTGCAGATAGGCCTGCCGATCCGGGCCGTGCCTCTTGTTGGACGGGCTGGCAATCTCGATCAGGGTGATGAGGACGTGGCCTTGTTCGGCGTCGCGTACTTCGATGTACGGGTGGCGGATTGTTTCCGACGCCGCGCTCATTTTCCTTGAGGGGGAGGTTATCTTTCGCGCCCCTTCAAGTACCGCGACGCCCCCCCCCGCCACGTTGCTAAACGGATCGCGAGCCACCGCAACGTCGGGAACGATGTGTCGGCGAGGCTCATCGCTTTCGACGATACCCACCTCAGGCCGCATTTCCAGCTTAGCGTAAAAGGGTGCGGGCAGCGTGGCGTTCAAAAGCACTCTGATCTCACCAGCCAGGGCTTCGTGCAAGTCCGGCCAGTGGTAATGAGCTTCAAGGTACGGGTCCATTCCAGGAAACGGCGAAGGCATGGGACCACTCCGAAAGATCAGGTGTTCGCAGACGAAGTCATCCTATTATTCAGCGGAGGGCGCTGATGGCAAAAACTGCCGCGCCCACTCCGCATCCGACTTCCTCAGTCGCGGCTCTGGCTCGCCCTTATAAATGTAGTCTTCATAGGCCGCCGCGTCGTAAACGTGATGGAGAACTTCTTGCAGGTCCAGTCGGGCTTCCGGTTCATGCGACCGGAGGGGAATAGGGATGATCGGCAGCCGATCCCGCAGCCGGACTGGCCATACCCCCACGCGCGGACGCTCCTCGGCTCGGCTCACGATGGCATAATAATCACACGCTGGCAGATTCCGGAGTGGAAGACGCCGATCGCCGCGCAGCAGGTCGATTTCCACCAAATGAACCTGGCTTGCCAGAAATTGCCTCCTCTTTGCCAGATACTGCTCGCGGTCAGAGCTTTTGTTAGAAGGACTCAGCAATTCAATGACGGTAATTACTTCCCGAGTGTGCCGATCTTGAATTTGAAGATAAGCCTGGCGTTCAATATCCACAGCCGCTGACAGCAAACCATACGCCGGCGCTTCGAGTACGGCGCCGGAAGTTCGCAACGGCGCGGCCGTTCCTGCGGATATTACGGCCCCATCCGGCCGTCCGATGAATCTCCTATCGTCCTCAGCCAATTCATGGATGTAAACATGCTCATCAATTTTCACGATGTACGCCGGCCGGACCTGAGGAGTGATCTGTTCCGCCGCCTTCGGTATGAAACGTTCGTGGAAGTCGTGCCAAGCCTGGACCTGTTCCAGATACGGATTCATGCCAGGAAACGGTGAGGGCATAGGATTTCTCCAAGAGGACAACCGGGACGAGAGTATTCTACCACGCCGTCCTGTCAAAGCAGTCGTTCAATCACGCCATCCGCGACGTATTTACCGCGCCGCGTCAACCGGACGCTTGTTCCGTCTTCCGCCAGCAGACCCTGTTGGATCAGAGAGCCGAGTGACCGACTCGCCGTCGCTTCCAGGTCGAATCCTGTCTGCATTCGGAAGCCGGCGCGGTCGATCCCTTCGGCGCGTCGCAACTGCACCGCCATCGTCTCGCGCGCCCGCTCCTCTGGCCCCAGTTCCTCCGACTGAAACGTCGCCGGCTCGCCTGATAGCGCCCGGCGAATGTAGGTTTTCAGGTCGCGCGTATTCAGTTCGCGCCGGCCGCGCACATAGCGGGCCGCTCCCATACCGAAGCCGAAGTACGCTTCGTTGGCCCAATAGACTTCATTGTGACGACAACGGCGGCCTAGCCGTGCGAAGCTCGATATTTCGTAATGTTCCAAGCCGGCCGACTCCAGCACGTCGATGGCCGTGCTGTACAACGTCAGCTCCGCGTCTTCGTCGAGCGGTTGTACCTGGCCGCGTTCGCGTTGCTTCCACAACGGTGTTCCTTTCTCGTAGGTGAGACCGTAGGTCGAAAGATGGTCTGGATTCAGCGCCAGCGCCGCGGCGAGATCGCCGCGCCATTCCCTTTCCGTCTGACCGGGGGCGCCGAAGATCAGGTCGAGTGACACCACCGCGATTCGGCGGCGTACACGCTCCACCGCTTGCGGCACATGGGATGGAAGATGTTTGCGGTCGAGTATGTCCAGCAAGTGGGGATGGAAAGACTGCGCGCCGAGACTGACGCGATTGACTCCGTGATCGGCCAGGACCGCGACCTTATCGTCGTCGAGCGTATCGGGATTGGCTTCAATGGTCCATTCGCCGCCAGGTTCTAAAGGGAGCCAGCGGCGTATCGAAGTCAGCAATCGCGCGAGTTGTTCCGCCGAGAGATGCGTGGGTGTACCGCCGCCAATGAATAGCGTTCGGACAGACTGGGAAGCGCCGAGCGTCGCCATTTCGGCTTCCAAGGCGTCGAGATAGAGTTCGGCCAGATGGTCCTGCCCGACCGAGATGGCGAAGTCGCAGTAGCCGCAATGGTGGGCGCAAAAAGGCACGTGGACATAGGCGGCGCGCGGCCAAACCCACGGCGGCGTTGCTTCATCCACGCGGCTTCTCCTCAACAGGTGATCGTCGTGCATTCCACCAATGTTCTTCTTCACCATAACAAATGTCGAGCGGACGACCTCGTGAAACCCCTGTTGTCGCCTGCGCCTGAAAACTGCTAAGATGCCGACGCCGGATGGACTCGGCGTTGTCAAAGCGTGGCAAGGGGAAGGAACCTCATGGAGAAGAAATCGCGGCTTGGTCGCGGCCTGGACGCCCTGCTCGGCAGCGACGACGCCCAAGCGTCGTTGAGTAGCACCCAGTCGCACGTATCCGTGGAAGTCATCGAACAAAGCCCCTTCCAACCGCGCAAGGGCTTTGACGAAGACGAATTGTCGGCGCTCAGCGCGAGCATCAAGACCCACGGCATTTTGCAGCCGTTGGTGGTGCGCCAGGTGGGCGACCGTTTTCAGCTCGTCGCCGGCGAACGCCGCCTGCGGGCGGCGCGGGCCGCCGGACTGTCCTCGGTGCCCGTGACGGTGGTGAACTTCAACGACCAGCAGGCGCTCGAAGCGGCCCTGATCGAGAACATTCAGCGGTCTGATTTGAATCCCATCGAAAAGGCGATGGGCTTCAAAGATTATTTGGACCGCTATCAGATGACGCATGAGCACCTGGCCACGCGCCTGGGTATGGCCCGGCCGACGATCACGAACCTCGTCGCGCTATTGGACTTGCCGGCGGAATTGCAGAACGCGGTTCGGGTGGGCCAACTGACGACCGGCCACGCCAAGATCCTCAAGGGCATTACCGACCCCGTGCGTCAGTTGCAGATAAGCAAGGAAATCATGGCGCGCGGCTTGTCGGTCCATGCGACCGAGGCGTTTATTAAGCAGAAGGCGGCGGAGAAGCAAGCGACGGAAAATGCCGGGGCCGCGAACGGAAGAGCGCCGGTGGAAAAGACGAATCACGTGCTGGGAGTCGAAGACGAGTTGCGTAAAAAGCTCGGGGTGCGTCTGGAAATCAAGGTGAAGGCCAAGGATAAGGGCCAGATTATCCTCACGTTCGAGTCCAATGACGATTTCGAGCGGGTACTGGAAGTGCTGCGAAAGTAAGCTGGTCACACGGGGCGTAGCGCAGTTTGGTTAGCGCGCCTGGCTTGGAACCAGGAGGTCGGCGGTTCGAATCCGTCCGCCCCGAATGACGCCTCTCTTAGGATGAGTCCCGCCCCGCTGTTCACGGCGGGGCGGTCTGAGAGGGGCGGTTGGATCCATCCTCGAAATTGCTTCAAGTTGTAATCTCATTATTCCGATAGCACTCTCAGAGCAAAACGCCGCAAGCGTCCGGTTGGGTTGCATGGAAGAGGCAAATTCGGCGTTACGGAGGGCGCGATGGCTGATCCCAGCTTGACCAGGGCACTCGACCCGGCCAAAGCCCAGCGCTTACTTGCCGCCGCCTGCGACAATATTCGAGGGCTGGAAAACAACGCGTGCGTCCTCGAAAACGAGCTACTTCAATCTCGGGTCGAAGCGCGTCAACTCAATGCCACTCTTGACTCGTCTCCCCTTGTGGCGCTATCGAAACTGATTACTCGTCTGCGGATTAAGGTCTTGCCGCCGGGCAGCGGCCCCCACTCTTTCGTTCGCTGGGTAATAGGCCGTTCCCGGCGCCTGCGCATGCCGCCTTATCCCGACCCCTATCCCGTTTGGATTGCACGGCACGAGCCCCAGGCTTTTGCTCAACTGCAGGCCCCTTCCAACGCCGCCCCTTGTATCTATTTCTTGCTGACCGGCCATGGATCGGCGCTTCAGGCTTCACTAAAGTCGGTACTGGCACAAACCGATCCGAATTGGCGACTTCTTCTCACGGTTGCAGCCCCGTACCCTTTTGAGGATGCGCGAATCCAGACGGTCGAGGCGCCTGCGCACGCTTCGGCCGCCGCGGTCTGGAACAAGGCTTTGGAGTCGGCGCCGGACGGCTACGTCGCCATTCTTCGGCCGGGCGATCATCTGGCGCCCGGGGCCGTCTCCGCCCTTCGAGGTACTCTCGAAAAAGAGCCGCGGATCGGCATGATTTATTCCGACGAAGACGCCATCGACGGCGTCGGCCGCCGTTGCGATCCGCTCTTCAAGCCCGATTGGTCTCCCGAAACCTTTCGGGCGATGGACTACATGGGCAATCTGACGGCTTTTCATCTCCCCCTTGTCCGTGAAATCGGCGGCTTTCGGCCCGAGTTCGGCGAGGCGGCCGTTTACGACCTGGCCCTGCGCGCTTCAGAGAAAACCGCATCCATTCGCCATTCGCCGCTGGTGCTTTATCACTCCCAAAAGGCTTCGGTGAGGCAGCGAGGTTATGGGCTTGATGGTTCCCGCGCAGTACAGGAACACCTGGATCGCCTTCAGCTTGCCGGCGAAGTCGCGGCCGAGTCCACTCAAGGACTTCGGCAGATCCGCTACCGCGTCGGTTTGCCACTAGTCTCGATCGTCATTCCGTCCAAGGACCAGCCGCGCCTGTTGGAGCGCTGCGTCGAATCCCTACTTGCGGGTGATTATCCGAGTCAAGAGATCGTGTTAGTCGATACAGGGAGCGTCACGCCCGAGGCCCGTGAGGTCAACGCCCGCCTGGCCTTGCGTCCCGGCGTCCGACTGCTTCACTGGGACCAGCCGTTCAACTATTCCGCCGTCAACAATTTCGCCGTCCGCCAGGCGCGGGGAGACGTTCTGACGTTTCTCAACGATGACACGGAAGTTATCTCACCCGATTGGTTGGAGCGCATGTTGGAATATGCCCTTCAGCCCAATGTGGGCGCGGTTGGGGCGAAGCTGCTCTATTCCAATGAAACCATACAGCACGCCGGAATCGTTCTCGGCTTAAAAAATATCATCTGCGGACACCTCCTGCAACGCGCGCCCGACTCCGCCGCCGCTGGGCATCCTCTCGCCGTCGCCCGGAATGTTAGCGCCGTGACGGGGGCGTGCCTGATGATGCGGCGTTCGGTGTTCGACGAAGTGGGCGGCTTCGAGGAGCAGTTCGCCGGCGATTTCAACGACGTCGATCTCTGCTTAAAAGTAAGGCAAAGCGGGTATCAGGTGATTTGGACGCCGCACGCCCGGCTTTTTCACCATGAATGCCAGACGCGGGGCAAAATCTCTATCGTCAACGGGACGCGGCACACTCTGTTCGTGCTCGAACGCTTACTCTTCCTGGACCGGTGGGGAGCCGTCGTGGGGCGCGGCGATCCTTTTTACAATCCCAATCTAAACCAAGACGAGGCGGACGGTACGGTGCGGCGCTAGTGCAACGTCACTCGTACTTTGATG
>DHJA01000196.1:49493-51600 GCA_002404095.1 Planctomycetaceae bacterium UBA4732
GGGCTAGAAGCCCGTCCCACCCATCAATCCACGCGTGACGAAGCACTAGAGGGCGAGTGAAAGCGGGGTGTGAAGCGTGGGAGCGATCATTTGGGCCGCCAAGCAGGTGCTGAGAGCCGCCGCGCCGCCCGAGACTTTAAGGCGAGCGGTCCTGCAAGCAATTCGCCGGATGGTTCGAGGCGCGCGACCGCCTGCCCATCTGGAAACCACTTTTACACCCCCCAAAAAGGCGGCGGATCCCTACAACTTGCGGGCGCTCAACCGCATCCTCCACGCCACGGGACGACTACCGCTTGGGGAAACGCCTGAGCGCCCCCAGGCCGGTGAGACGGCGACCGCCCGCTGGGTGCTGACGACCTTGATTCGTCGGAAAGCCCTCCGCTTGCGTCATCCACACGCTCTGCGCGACGGCGTCAACGGTCGATTTTGTCTTGAACTCTGCGCAACGCTAGGGGAAGGGTCCGCCGAGGCGGAAGCCGTGCGCGCGATTTTCGCACGCGGACTCGAACAGCGACCCCGACAGCGATACGACGTTTTCCCCGACATGCGGAAGGCGTTCCCTTTGGCGCTAACTCCCGCGGGCAGGGCGCGTTTCCTGGTCTATCTTCTCGAAACAGCGAAACACTTCCTTCCCCTGACGGATGAGGAGATCCTCTGGTTCCACGTCTACAATGCTGAAGATCCCTACCAAGGACTGGTCACTACCTATCTGTTAACGCCATCGTGGCAGGAGCGTTTTCCGGACGGACTGACGCGATTCGGCTGGGATCGCTTGCGCGAATGGGTGCGCCGGGAATACCGCGTTGCCGGCGCCTGGCTCAACAAACTTCCGGCTCCGCGCACCCATGACGCGATTGAGGAGTGTCTGTTGGACCGAATCGCGGGGTCGATGGGCCGGCCCACGTCGTCAGAACCAGAAGCAGACCTTCTTGGCGCCAACATTATCGCCCATTTCCGCTACCCTTCCGGCCTTATGGAAGCGTCGTTGAATACGGTGCGCGCGCTGGAAACCGCCGGCGTCCGCCGGTCGTGTCGCGATCTCCCGGCCGGCGTCTACCACGGCTGCGCCGGCGACCGCTCCGACTGTCTGGGACTGGAACCGTATGACTTCACGCTCCTCCATATGGCGCCGGAGCCTTTAGTGGAAATGTGCTATCCGTTAGCAGGGTTATGGCGCCGGCCTGACATTTATCGCATCGCCGTCTGGTATTGGGAGCTGGAAGCCGCGCCGCCGGAATGGGCGCGTCATGCCGCGTTGCTCAACGAGGTCTGGGCGCCGACGACCTTCATCCACCGCGCCCTGAGCCGGATCATGCCAGTCCCTGTCGTGCCGATGCTGCCGGGCATGTTGCCGCCGGTCGCGCCCGATAATATGCCGCGCGGCCGCTTCGGCCTCGACCCGTCGAAGTTTCTCTTCCTCTTCCTATTCGACATGAACAGCGTTATGGAGCGGAAAAACCCGCTGGCGACCGTGGCTGCGTTTCGCCAGGCGTTTGGCGGTTCGCGCGACGTTCAGCTGGCCATCAAGGTATCGCGCGGCCAAGCCGACCCGGAGAGCTTCGCCCGCCTTCAACAAGCCTGCGACGAGGCCGGATGCGTTCTCATTGATCGCGTATTATCGCGAGAAGAATCCTATGGATTGCTGAACTTGTGCGACGCTTACGTCTCCCTGCACCGCTCGGAGGGCTTTGGCCTGACGATGGCGGAAGCGATGTTTTTCGGCAAGCCGGTTATCGCCACAGGGTACTCGGGCAACCTGGATTTCATGTCGGCGGACAATAGCATCCTTATCCCCTACGAAATGACGCCGCTTCAACAGGATTACGCGGTGTATCGCCAGGGCAGTCTTTGGGCGGACCCTTCGGTCCCGGCAGCGGCCAAAGCCATGCGCCGGCTCGTGGAACAACCCCTCGTGGCACAATCGCTCGGTGAACGGGCGCGCCGCGATGTGGCCGAAACGTTGTCGCTCGAAGCTTACGGCCGACGGATGCGGAAACGATTGTCAGAATTGACCCGAGGTGCGGCGGCGCGACGCGCAGCCGCTTGAGGCGCAGGTTGCAAGCGAACCGCGCGGGCGTCCCTCTCGATTTTGGGGGTAGGGGCGGGG
>DHJA01000041.1:0-2339 GCA_002404095.1 Planctomycetaceae bacterium UBA4732
GGAGAGAGTCATCCTCCAGAATACTCCAACCTCCATCCATTTTCATGGTTTCAGGGTGCCGTAGGCGGCATGACGACTGACACCGATTATTCCCGATTATTCTCCGATTATTCTATCGGTTGAGCGCAGGGAAGGAGAAGGCGGAGCCGCTGTACGGGAAAGATCAACCACCGAGATAATAGCCTCTCGTTCCCACGCTCCGCGTGGGAACGCACGTCAGCGACGCTCCGCGTCGCGTTTTATTCCGCTTGCCGCGACTCGGTATTCGCCTTTCGCGAATCCTCCGCCAAGGCTTGGCGCGCCGGAGCATACTGCGGATCGAGGCGCAGGGCGCTCTGGAGCCATCGCAAGCCTTCCTCCCTCTGACCGCCGCGCAAGAGAATTTGGCCGATGGTACAGTGCAAGGCCGGATCGGTGGGGCGCTGAGCGATGTCCTTGGTGACAATCTCGTTGAAACGCGCCAGGTCGTCCTCCATCTGCTGGAGTTGTCGCCATTCTCGCCGCCCTTCCTCTTCTTTGCCGTTCCGTTGGAGACAGAGACTCAGGCTGTAGCGGGCGCGGTGATCCATCGGCTGGCGCCCGAGCGCCTGACGCAGCCAGGTTTCCGCTTCCGCCAATTGCCCACTCATGAAGGCGAATTGGCCGCGCAGCGACAGCGCGGGCGCGAAGTTGGGCTGCCGGGCCAGCACCGCGTCCACCAGCTGCGCGGCTTCGGCCTGTTGCCCCAGGCCGTCGAGACACTCGGCCAGGCCGATTTGCACGCTAGCATTGTCGGGCTGACATTGCCGTAGGCGCTCGAAGTGTTCGGCGGCTTCCGCGAAGTCTTTGTTTTGGAGCAAAGCGACCGCCAATCCCAGGCGGGCTTCTTCATGCTCCGGGTCCAGTTCCACGGCGCGGCGATAGCTCTTAATCGCGGCGGATGGGTCGTGGCGGTAATCGAAGTTCAACAGTCCTTCCAGGTACAACGCCTGTGGATTATCCGGCTGCATTTGCAGCCAGCGGTCCAAACAAAGGCGCGCTTGGCCGAGCCGATACTGCCGCAAATAACCGCGCGTCAGGCTCTCCAGGAGCAGCGGCGTGTCGGCGCGGCTATCTTCCACGTAGTGCCAGCACAGGTCGGCTGTCTGATCCACATAACATTCGGCGGACAGCAAAAGCTCCTCGAAGATGAAAGCCTCGTCGCTTCCCCGAGCCTGCTGATACATCTGCAGTAAGCGCCTGGCGTCGGAATAGACGCGAGCGCGCCGCGCGGCCCTGGCGGCCAATAGCAGAACGTCGGGATCGTTCGGCCAGACGTCGCGGCAGATGCGCAAATGGCGGATGGCTTGCGCGTTATGATAGCTCTGTAGCTCCGAATGGGCGGCGCGGAAATGAGACCAGGCGGATTCGGCCGTGCGATCATCTGGGGATGGAGAATATAGCTCCGAATGGGCGGCGCGGCGAGGATACCAAACCCGCAAATAGGGGCTAGCCGCGGCGAGAGCGGCAGCTGCCAAGCCCACAAGCGCGCCGGCAACCCACAGTCCGCGGCGACGGAGCAACCGACGCGCAGCTGGCGCCCCGCCGGTTGTGCCGACAGAGCCAGCGACGCCAGCGGCGGTTGTCGCCTCGGCCGGCTTGTCGTGGTCGGCGGGGGGAGGGGCGAGCATGGCGTCACCTCGTTTCTCCGATCACTGACCGGAGGCGCCGCCTGCCGGAGTCGGATTGGCCGACAACTCGACGTCGTGAGTCTGCGTTCCTGGTTTCACCGTGAATTTCAAACCGGAAGTGCTGGGGTCCCAATAGCTGGATGGGATGTTTACCCATCGCCCTTTGAGCGGTTTCGCTTCTTCGGCTCCCGGTTGCTTCAAATGGGGGGGCTGGTTGGCTTGCCTCGCTGCTGCTGCAACATCCGATTATCCACGCTGATTTCCACGTCGCCAACGGGAGATTTGATCTGGTAATTGCCGTTCTCGCCAATGGGTCCGCTGGAGGCGAATCCCCCCTTGACCACGACGAACGTCACTTGGCCTCCCGGCAAGGGCTTGCCCTGAAAAAGCACTTTGCCCGAAACATCCGCGTGTTCCACCGAATGTGGATTATTGTTACAGCCTGCCATTAGGGTCAGAAGCCCAAAGGACAAACAGCAGCAAGTAAGGCGGAAGACCGCCTTGCAGACTCCATGCTCGAGAGATTTCATCGTGACGGGAAGCCGCTGGGCGGTCCCCGCTGTGGAGATAGGAGAACGCATCGTGAGATATTCTCTTCTTTAGGATTGCGGGTCGGAACCTTGCCAGCCCTCAGCGCGGCGAAGCCGCAACAAAATTTCAAAGAGGATCACGAAAGCACGAAAGGATGAA
>DHJA01000041.1:2494-3842 GCA_002404095.1 Planctomycetaceae bacterium UBA4732
TTCATCCTTTCGTGCTTTCGTGATTGCCTTTTTTCAATTCCCAAAATCTTCGCGGGCCGCGGAGGACGATACACCGCCATCCGCGGCCCTATACGACCGCCTCGTTTTCTCACCAATCCGGACCGAGGACCTCGCCGCCGCTCGGCGTGCAGGCAGCGAACCATGTGGCCCCGCTGACTCCCGAGCTCACGGCACGGCAACTGCCGTCTCCCATGCCGACGTTGACCACGCTCGTGTGCCCCGCAGTTGCCCGGCACGAGCAAACGCTGAAAACCCCGCCCCAGCCCGTTGTCGCTGTGTTCGCACCACAATACTTTACCGAAGGGGCGATCAAAGGAGTAAACGCCGGTCCCGAAAAGCCCAGACTTCCACAATCGCCGTTGGAGCTCGAGGGCGTCTGGAAGCTGTTATAATCCCACCACCACAGAGAAGTCTGGTTTACGCTGCTGTTGGTATAGTTACCCCCCGCGTATGTGTCGGTGAAGAAGATGGTGTTGGAAGTGCCGTCTTGGATGGAGGAAGGGTAGTTGGAATAGCTAACCCAGTCGGCCTGGAAGATCATCCCATTGTAGGCGTAGCTGCCAATACCCCCCCATGTGCTTGCGTTATACGTGGGATCGGAAGGGCAGATGTAGACTTTCGGCGTCTGGTTCGGCGCGCCGCCTTGAGTTTGCGGGCCGGCGCCCTTTTCCGGGTCGTAACCGGTGCCGTTCGCGTTCTGGCACCAGGTGTACAAATTTCCCTGTTCGAGATAGGGCAAGAGGTAGAGCATCATGCCGCCAAACGAATTGTTGCCGCCTCTGGCATCCTTTTGAAAGCTCGGGAAACTACCTATCCCGGGAGGCATTTTCCCGCTATAGGAGCCGGCAAGGTTCTGCACCGCCAGACCCATCTGTTTGAGGTTGTTCTGGCACTGGGCGCGGGCGGCGGCCTCGCGCACCTTCTGCACGGCCGGCAAGAGCAGGCCGATCAGGATGGCGATGATGGCGATCACCACCAACAACTCGATCAGGGTGAAGGCGCGTTTCCCCCCCCAGGCACACTTGGGCGCCCTTTCTTCGCAAAAGCCTCGACATGATGCTCTCCTCCTAAAAAATGGGTTACAGAAGGACAGTAAAGCGTGAGTCAATTGGCACTAGTGGTTCAACCGGGCTGATTTGGTAGGCGCCGCGAGCCGAGAGGCACTTTGTCGAGGTCCGGCTCGGCTCGCCGAACCTAACCAAATTAGCGTAGTCAGTCCACTAGGTGTATTTCCGACTCTTGAGCATTAAGCAATGCTAAGGCGGCGTCTTGTCAATGTCAACCCTATTTCCAACATTCCATTGGGGCGCACGACACGGTTTGCAGT
>DHJA01000095.1 GCA_002404095.1 Planctomycetaceae bacterium UBA4732
TAGGCAAGCGCAGTAGGACGGACTGGAAGTCCGTCCTACTGCGCTTGCCTACTTCGAGAGGCACACCCCGTAAAACTCGGATTGTTCCGATTGCGCCGCCGGATTATGATCGCCGCCTATGGGGATCGTAACCCGCAAGAAAGGGCGTATCGACGTGCTTGTCACCGTTAACGACCTCGCGGTATTAGTACACGGGACGGTTCACGGCGACGGCCGACGCGCCATCGGCGGCGCCAAACCCGTCGCCGAGGCCGGATCGTCGGACGTGACTTTCGTCGAGAACGAGCGCAACGTCCGTCTCCTGGCGACCTGCCGGGCCGCCGCCGTCGTGGCCCCCGCTGCGCTGGCCGAACGCATTTCCGAGCTTCGCGGCGTTGAGGGCCAGAATTTTATCGTCGTCCAGGTGAAAGACGCCCTTGCCGGTTTCGTGGCCATCGCGCAACACCTGCACGGCCAGCCCGAGCCGCCGCCGCATGGCATTGACCCGCAGGCGTTCGTCCATCCTAGCGCCAAAGTCGGGGCGGACGCCAGCGTCTTCCCCTTTGCCTCGGTGGGCGAAGGCAGCGTGATCGGCGCCCGCTGCCGCTTGTACAGTGGCGTGGCCGTCGGTCGCAACTGTCGCCTCGGCGACGACGTTACCCTCCACCCGCAAGCAGTGCTTTACGACAACACGGTTCTCGGCGACCGCGTCATTCTCCACGCCCATGCGGTAATCGGGGCCGACGGCTTTGGCTACCGGATGCAAGACGGCAAGCACATCAAGACGCCGCAGTTCGGCTGGGTCGAGGTCGGCGACGACGTGGAGATCGGGGCCGGGACCACGATCGACCGCGGCACGTTCCAGCCGACGCGCATCGGGACCGGCACCAAGATCGACAATCTGGTGCAGATCGGCCACAACTGCCAGATCGGACGGCACAATCTGTTGGTGAGCCAGGTGGGTATGGCGGGTTCCTCCTCCACGGGCGACTACGTGGTGGTGGCGGGGCAAGCCGGCGTCGCCGACCACGTTCACGTCGGCGACCGCGCCATAATCGGCGCCTGGTCCGCCGTGATGCGCGAGGTTCCCGCCGCGGCGCGAGTCCTGGGCGTGCCCGCCCGGCCGGAGGGAGAGCAAAAACGCATCCTCGTCAGTATGGGTCGCCTGCCCGGCGTCTGCCGCGACGTTCACCGGATCAAACGCCAACTCGGAATCCCGGACGAAACGTGAAAGGGGAGGCGCCGTGCCGATAAGAGCGACGGAGGCCGCGCGACCGGTGGGACTGTTGGCCGGCAGCGGCCGCTTTCCGATCGCCTTCGCGGAAAAGGCCCGCGAAGTCGGCCTGCCGGTCGTGTGCGTCGGGCTGGTAGGCATCGCGGCGCCCGAACTGAAGCCACTCGTTCATCGCTTCCACTGGGCAGGCCCGGTACAGATCGGTCGAATGATCCGGCTGTTTAAGCGCGAGGGCGTGCAACGGCTCGTCATGGCCGGCAAGGTGCCCAAGGCCGACTTGATGCACAAACCCTGGAGAATACTCACGCTGCGACCCGACCTGCGCGCGCTTCGCCTGTGGTATTTCAGACGACGCAACGACAACCGCGACGACGCCCTATTGCTGGCGGTCATTGACGAGTTCGCGGCCGACGGACTGACGTTCGAGTCGGCACTGACCCTTTGCCCGGAGTTGCTCGTGCGACCAGGCGTACTTACTCAACGTTTCCCCACCGCCAGCGAGGAAGCGGACATTGCTTTCGGCTGGACCTTGGCCCGCGAAATGGGCCGCCTCGACGTGGGCCAGAGCGTGGCCGTTAAGGATCGCGCCGTCCTGTCCGTCGAAGCCATTGAGGGCACCGATAAGGCGATCCTTCGCGCCGGCGAACTGTGCCGCGCCGGCGGGTTTACCGTCATCAAGGTGGCCAAGCCGAAGCAAGACATGCGTTTCGACGTGCCCACGGTCGGTTGCGACACCATCGAAACCTTGCATCGCGCGGGCGGCCGCGTCCTCGCCGTGGAGGCCGATCGGACGATTTTCCTGGATCAAGCCGAAGCCGTCGCGCTGGCAGATCGCTATGGACTGACGGTCGTGGCCCTTGCGGAGCCGAAGGCGGCGTGACAGGCCGACGAGCCGCGACCGTAAGGAAGCGGGAGAAAAACGCTCCCTTACGGTCGCGGCTCGTAACACCACTGGCGTAAAATACCTATAATCAAACAGGTTCCGTCTCGTTGCTGGTCGTTGATCGACGACCCGAGGCGGAAATGCGGTCGGGCAGATCGGACGACCCGCTCATGGGCACGATGCGGTTAACGCTACCCAGCGGAATGACGGCCGAAACCGCCGGCGAACTCAAACGCGCCTACATGGCCGGCGGCCCGGATAATATGCCCTGGCCGACTGACTTGCACCTCACGTCCGCGCAGATGACGGCCACGCGTGATTTGGACGACAGCGGCTATCTCGCCGCCCCGTGGCCGATCGCCGGCGCCGGTCGTCTCATGGGCGCCACGGCCACGCTTATGGAACGGCCGCACCCCTACCAACTCCTCGTCGAGCTAGCGCGCGGCAAAATCAATCAGCTCCGGGGCCAGGCCTACGACTGGCAAATGTTACGCTTGCAAATCCCCGACGCTCTGCAGCAAGAGATTCGCGGAACCGCCAGCGCGCTCGGCCGCGCCATCGCCTTCGCCAAGGCGGACGACGTGAACCGGGAAGCGCAGACCGCGCTGGACCTCGCTTACAACGTGGCCGACCGCCTCGTCCACACTTACGTCGATCAGGTGTTCAGCATTCGCCGACAACGGCAGCCGCGCCTCGAATCGACGCTCGGCTGTCGTATCGGCGTAACTCCGCCGTCGCCGGAAGCGACCGCGCTAGTGAAGGAAACCTTCAACGCCGTCCACCTGCCGCTGGCGTGGAACCTCGTTGAGGCGGAAGAAGCGACGTACAACTGGCAGCCGCACGACGCCGTTCTGACGTGGGCCGAGGGCAACGGCTTGCCCGTCATCGCGGGGCCGCTCATTGACTTCTCGTCGCTCCAGCTTCCGGCGTGGTTGTGGCTGTGGGAGCGCGACCTGCCGAACATGGCCGGTTTCATGTGCAAATTCGTGGAAGCGGCGGTGCGGCGCTATCGCCACCGCATCCGCCGCTGGCAGCTGACGGCGGCCAGCAATTTCGCCTCTGTTTTGTCGCTTACCGAGGACGAGCTGCTCGGCCTGACCTACCGCCTGGCGGAGGCCGCCCGGCAGATCGATCCGACGCTCGAGATCGTCGTCGGCGTCGCCCAACCGTGGGGCGAGTACATGGCGACGGTCGAGCGCATCCACTCGCCGTTCGTCTTCGCCGACACGCTCATCCGCTCGGGCATGAACCTGGCCGCCCTCGACGTGGAACTGGTCATGGGGCCGACCTCGCGCGGCAGCTACTGCCGCGACCTCCTGGAGGCGTCGCGTCTCCTCGACCTGTACGCCCAACTCGGCGTGCCGATGCGCGTGACGCTCGGCTACCCTAGCGCTTCCGCCGCGGACCATGACGCCGACCCGGAGATGCACGTCGGCGCCGGCCGTTGGCGCGGCGGTTATAAGCCGGAAGTGCAAGCGGAATGGGCGGCCGTGTTCACGCCTCTGGCGTTGTGCAAACCCTATGTGCAAGGGGCGCAGTGGGCGCACCTTTTCGACGCGGAGCCGCATCAGTTCCCGAACTGCGGACTTATCGATGCAGCTGGAAAGGTGAAACCAGCGGCGGCAAAACTCCGTGAGGTGCGCGAAGCGTATTTGAAGTAACGGCCAAACTTAGCTTCAACTCAGGTCGTCGGGCGTCAACCCGGCGTCCTTCATAATGCTGTGTTGCGTCCCTTTTTTTAGCGACTTATTGCCGTGGATGGGGATGATAATCCTCGCGCAGCCGGGCTTTTCATAGCGATGGTGACTGCTTTCCACCTTTACCAATTTCCAGCCCAGTTGCTCAAGCAGTCAAGCCATCTCCTTGCCGGAGAGCGATTTCATATCTCCACTACTTCCATGTAGGTGTGAGCCGGCAGAGGCGTTTCCGGCAGAGGATCGTCCAAGTAGCAGGTGATAGCTTCCCGAAGATTGCTCACGGTCTCCTCCAAGGTTTCGCCTTCGGTGTAGCATCCCGGCAGGCTCGGTATTTCGGCCCAAAAACCGCCCTCTTCCGCCTCATGAATCAGGCATTTGATCTTCACGGGCTTATCTCCAATATAAACATTTCGAGGGGCGGCCTTCTCAGGCCGCCCCTCGTTATCGTATCACTTCATTCAACTGCGAGTCTCTCACCCCGTCGTAATCGCCGTACTGCCGCCCACCTCCACCAACTCCGGCGGCGGCGCCGTCGTGGTGGCGTCGAAGATGAGCTTCTTCTCGTCCTTCTCGCCGGCCGTCTTGACAAGGATCGTGTCCTTGTCGGCGAACGTGCCGCGCAGCAAATCCTCGGACAGTGGGTCTTCGAGGTGCTGCTCGATGGCACGGCGCAGCGGACGGGCGCCGTAATCGAGGCTCGTGCCCTTCTCGATCAGGAACTCCTTCGCCTCGTCGGTCATCACCAAGGCCAGCTTCTTCTCCTTCAAGCGCTTGATGACCTTCGACAACTCGATGTCGATGATGTTCTTGAGGTTGTCCTTGGTCAGGCTGCGGAAGACGATGATATCGTCCACGCGGTTGAGGAACTCCGGCC
>DHJA01000298.1:0-1243 GCA_002404095.1 Planctomycetaceae bacterium UBA4732
TAGCTTTTTTTCGGAAAGTGCAGTCCTACTAATCCGCGTGCATACTCTCGCTGAGTTTGCCCAGCGCTTCGCTCTCGATCTGGCGGACGCGCTCGCGCGTCAGGCCGAGGCGTTCGCCGATTTCCTTGAGCGTCTTTGGCTCTTCGTCGTCGAGGCCGAAGCGCATCCGCAGCACCGCCGCCTCGCGTTTGTCCATCTTGTCCAGCAGATCCAGGACGTGGTGCAAGTCGTCCGCTTCGACCATTTCCGTGTCCGGCGTCTTACTATGGTTGTCCATCACCATCTCTTCCAGCGACCAGCCGTTGTCCGCCTGGTCGGTCTGCGGCGCCGCGTTGTAGACGCGGATCGCTTTCTTGATGATGCTCAGCTTTTTCTTGGGTAAGTCGAGGCTGCGGGCGATTTCTTCTTGCGAAGGCGCCCGGCCCAACTCTTCTTGCAGCTTGGCCGACGCTCGCCGCCACTTCGCCAACAACTCGACCATGTACGCCGGGATGCGGATCGTTTTGGCGGTGTTGACTAGGGCGCGCTTGATCGACTGTTTGATCCAATAACTGGCGTAGGTGCTAAACCGTGTGTTCATGGAGGGGTCAAACCCTTCCACGGCGCGGAGCAGCCCGAGGTTGCCTTCCTCGATCAGATCTTGCAGTCCCAGGCCCTTGCCGGTGTAACTGCGGGCGATGTTGACGACAAGGCGCAGGTTAGCGCGGACCATGCGGTCGCGGGCCTCACTGTCGCCGTCCTCGATGCGGTAAGCCAGTTGCTTCTCTTCTTCGGCATTGAGGAGAGCGGTTTCATTGATCTCACGGAGGTACGTTTCCAGCGGAGACTGGACCGATTCACTCCGAAGACGGCGCGGTCGGGTCATGGGGAGTTTCCAGCGCGGTTGGGGGGACCGGAACTTCAGTTGTTAGCTTAGGTCACGTTTTGCCGGAATGCCAAACAAGGGACCGCACCACGGGTCGATTCAGCGGGAGGCATCCAAGGCGGGCGCACGTCGCGCCCTTACTTTGGAAGGTATCGGCCGGCTCCGAAGGGGGCTGTAGAGACTGGGAAGGGAGGCGACGCGCCGCATCGAAGAGAGGCCGTTAGAGGTTGGGCGACCGCACTTATCTCTTTCAACCATCCTACCGGCACAGCGGCGCTTACCGATAGAACCGCTTCAAATGTTCAGTGAGAAGCCTCGAAAAGGCTTCCCGCTTGAGTCTTCCTCCCGATCTTGGGGACTAGGGCTGTAGGGGCGGGG
>DHJA01000298.1:1435-34089 GCA_002404095.1 Planctomycetaceae bacterium UBA4732
AACCCCCGCCCCTACGGCCTCGTTTCTCCTATCGACTGGACAGCCCTGCATTATTGAACAATTGACCACTATCAGGGCGGAATGGAATAGGCCAATTCAGACCAAGCACCTGACGCTGGTGAAGGGTGATCGCGTCGATTCCCTTTTTGCCCAAAGTAAGCAGGCGGTCGAGTTGATCGCGACGAAAGGTGGCTTCCTCGCCTCCGGCCTGCACCTCAATGAAATCGCCGGCGCCGGTCATCACCAGATTCAGGTCCACATCGGCGTCCTTGTCTTCGCGGTAATCGAGGTCGAGCAATTCCGCGCCGTCCAGTAGACCGACGCTGACGGCCGCGATGCTGCCGCGCAGAAACGCGGCTGGCGGCGGCAACGGCACAAGCAGGGGCTTCCGCGGCGGGGCCGTCAAGGCGTCAATGAGCGCGACGAAAGCGCCGTTAATAGAGGCGGTGCGCGTACCGCCGTCGGCCTCGATCACGTCGCAGTCGATCCAGAGCGTGCGCTCGCCTAGCTTCGCCAGATCGACCACGGCGCGCAGACTACGGCCAATGAGGCGTTGGATTTCGACGCCGCGGCCGTCGATCTTGCCGCCGCGGTCGCGCGGCTTGCGCGTCGAGGTGCTGCCGGGCAACATGGCGTACTCGGCGGTGAGCCAACCCTTGCCGCTGCCGACGAGAAACGGCGGTACGGTCTCTTCAATGGAGCAAGTGCAAAGGACGGCGGTACGGCCCATGCGCACCAGGACGCTGCCGGGCGCTTGGCGCGTATAGCCGCGCTCGAAGGTCAGGGGTCGGAGTTCGTCGAACCGGCGGTTGTCGTGTCGCATGGCAATTCCCGTTGGCGAGCCGGGTCGCGTAAGCGCCCGGAGTTGAGGCCGGCCTACTGCTTTTCCTTCAACCCCGCGAGGAATTCTACTAAATCCCGCAGCTCGGACTTGGATAGCTTCTTAATGACGTCCTCCGGCATGGCCGACTTGCCGGGATGGCGCTCGTCGATTTCATCCTTCGCCACCGTGACGAGTTTGCCCTCTGCCGTCATGAGGCGGATTTCCTTGGCGTCCTCGCCCTTGAGGACGCCGGTTCGCGTCTGGCCGTTGTTCAGCACCAATAACACGCTCTCATATCCCTTGGCGATCTGCTTGTTCGGATCGACGATCGACTCCAGTAGGTAGTCGCGCTTCTGGCGCGTGCCGATGCCTTTCATCTCCGGACCCACCTCGCCGCCCTCGCCGTTGACCTTGTGACAGCGCAGACAACTCACCTCTTGTTTGTAGAAGAAAATGCGTCGGCCGCTGTCGGCGTCGCCGCCGACTAGCGCTTCGCGGTACGGGGCGAGTACGTCGCCCTTCGGTCGGGCGGCTTCATAGCGAGTCAAGCGATCTTTGATGTCCTTGGCGGGGTGTTTACCCGCCGCATCCAAAAGGTCGAGCGCGACCTCCGGCGGCTGCTTCTTTTCTAGCAGTTCTTCAACCTGCTTCGCCAGCAAGTCGTCCACTCCCGGAGACTTCAATTCGCCCAGCACGGCGTAGGCGCTTTGCCTTTCGATGATTGCACCGGATTCGACGGCCTTGGCCAGCAGCGGCAGCGCTTCGGCCGGCTTCGTCTGCGCCAGTACGCGCCGGCCCTCAGAGCGCACCAACGGTTCGGCGTCGTCCAATGCCGTCTTAATGGCCGCATCCACGCTGGAATCCTTTAGAGCCGCCAGCGCCCGCAATGCCTCGGCGCGTGTGCGCGCGAGTCGCTTGGAGTCCCTGGCCGTCTCCAACAAGATTGGGCCGACCTCCTTAACGCTGAGCTTCACGGCCGTATCGACCGCCTCCTTACGCACCTTGTCGGAGCCGTTAAAGACGCCGCCCAGCACGCCGCGAAAGGCGTCGGCGGCAAACTCCGGCGGACGCGGCTCAAGCGGCCGCCATACGCCCATCACGCGGTCGCGCCCGGCTGGCTTCGTCCAGTCGGCTAGTTCCTTCAGCGCCTCGATGCGCAATTCCTCCGTGGCGTCGGCCCGCCCGGCGAACGCGGCCACGGCCTCCGCATTCTCCTTCTTTCCCAGCCGAAAGTTGGCGTTGAGAACGCGATAACCCAGCGGCAGCGTCAAACCCGGCTTACGCACCAGCGCGGCCAGTTTCGGCATCGCAGCCTCAATGGGTACGTCGTTGATGGCTCGCGCCGCCTCTACCACCAATTTCGGATCGGGATCGTTGAGATAACGGGCAACATCGGCATCATTGGTCCGCCGCAGGGCCAACAGAACAGCCATGCGCACGGCCGGCGACGGGTCGTCGGCCGCCGTCATCCAGGCATCCTTGGCGCCGCTTTCGGCCAGGGCCATGACGCCGGCGTGGCGCAGATAGGCGTCTTTGTCGGCGTTGTCGCGGAGCATGTCCAGAACGGCCGGTATGCTTTTCTTGTCAGCAAGTCGCGCCAAACCCTGCGCGGCGAAGAAGCGCACGCGTGGCTCAGGATCTTTCAACAACGCGACGAAGGGCGGCCCCGCGCCGAAACGGCCATCGCCAAGCGTCTTGGCCGTCTGCGCCCGAATTTCGGGATCAGCGTCTTTCAAGAGCGGCAATAGCGCCAAGTAAGCCGCCGAATCTTTGCGGCCAACTTGGCCAAGCCCCCAAATCGCATGGAAGCGAGAGAGACGGTTCTTACCCTCGAGCGCGATCCCAGCGAACGCCGGGATCGCTTCGCTCCCCTTCGCCGCCAACGCGAACTGCGCCGATTGACGCACGCGCATGTCTTTGTGTTGCAGCAGATCGACCAGTTCCGAGGTCGGGCGTTCGTCGAAACCCTCCGCCATGATCTTCTTCACTTCCTGGACGGCCGGCTCTTTCGCCAATTCCGGATAGGTGATCTTCCAGATGCGACCCTTGTTCGGCTTCTCCCAGCCCTCGACCCAATCCGAAACATAAATGGCGCAGTCCATGCCGAAATCCACGTCGGTCCCTAGCACCGACCAGATGAATTGATGCTCATCCACCATCTTAAAAGTCGCTCCGTTCGGCTTGCAGGCGAAGGAGCGGACGCCGCTGTCGCCGCTGGCGCCGCGGAAATCGCATAAAAAAAAGTGTTCGTTGTAGCGTTCCGGCAAGCCAAGACCGGGATAGTAGGTAAGACCCGACGGGCCGTTGGCCAGATTGGCGACCGGCGGCACGAGGAACTCCGCCTGCCCGTCCCATTGCGGGTCGTCCATCTTTTCCGCCATCCAAGGTCCGCGAACTCCGGTGGCCGTGCCGAACTGGTAGCCAATGCGCCAGCCGCTGTCGCCGCCCTCGACGACGTAGACGCAACGCACCTTGTCGCCGGCGTCGGAATTGTTGTCCACCGTGAACAGGTTGCCGCACTCGTCGAAGGCCAATTCCTGCGGGTTGCGCAGTCCCGTAGCGTAGATTTCCAACTCGCTGCCGTCCGGATTGCAGCGCATCACTGAACCCGTGTCGGGCAGAAATAACGGCTTCTCGGCGTCCTTTATGTTGATTCCACGGTCGCCGATGCTGAAGTAGAGCTTGCCGTCGGGGCCGAAGCGCAGACCGTGCAGATCGTGGCCGAGGAAGCCGACGTGGACGCCGAAACCGTGGTGCAACCGTTCGCGTTGGTCGGCCTTGCCCTTGCCGGTGGTATCGCGCATTTTCCAGATATCTGGAATACAGGTATACCAAACATCGCCATTGCGCGTGACGAGGCCGGCGCCGATGCCGTCGGGGATGTCGTGGAAGCCGTCGGCCCAGACCTCGGCCTTGTCGGCCTTGCCTGCGCCTGTCGTGTCCTCAATAAGGCGGATGCGGTCGTGCTGGACGCCGTATTCCGTAACCTTGTCGCCGAGCTTGCGTTTGAGCATCGCGGTGCGGTCCTCAACGGTGCGACAGGCGAGGTCGTCGTCGAGCCAGTCCATGTGGCTGCGAATGTCGGTGACGCCGTCGTGAAGGCGAAAATCCTCGGCGACGTAGAAGCGATTTTTCTCATCAATGGCGAAGCAGACGGGGTTGACGAGCAACGGCTCGGCGGCCCAGAGATCGACCTTAAACCCGGCGGGAACCTGGATGCGTTTCTGCGCCTCCTTCCACTCGTCGGAGGCGGGGTCGATCTTGGGGGTGTAAGGCTTGACGCCGGGCGCGGCCGCGACGAGGAAACCGGCGCCGATAACGCCAAAGAGAAGGGTAGCGGCGAAGTGGGATTTTATGTGCATGGAAATCAACGCCTAACAATTGCGCATCGCGCCGGGTGGGTATACGGGCTGGCGGACGAAAGCGATGATTTAGCCTAGCGAACGGTGCGCGGCATCGCAATGGAAATTGGCGGAGGAGGACGAGCATCGTTGGACTCTGGTTTCCCCTCATATCGTTTCACGGAACTTTCACCGAAAATGCCGTTGCAATCGCCAAAGGCGTCGTTACCATACTTTCATCTCCCTCGTCGTGGGAAACGGTTTCACAACTCGAGGCTTCACCAGGAAAAGGAACACCGATGCGCCATCAAGAAAAAGCGACATTTGCCCCCCCCATGTCTCTAATTCGCGGCGCGTGGCTTTCAGCCGCACCGCCCGCAAACCCGCGTCCGTGAGGCTGACGCTCCAAGAATTGGAACCGAGAGAGGTGTGCAACAACCTCATGGCCTCCGACCTTCTTTCCGGCTTGGCGCCGGCGTTCACGGCCCTCGTCGCCTCCGCCGGCTCGACCCTCGGCGGATCGGTCGATTCGCCCATCCGCCTGTCCGGCGAAAAGACGGACGCACCGGCACGACATGCCGCCGCCGCGGAGCAATGGGCGAGTCGCTTGCCGGACTCGACCGTCCATGCGTTGACCGGCAACGCTCCCGCTCTCGCGCCGGCCGACTCGCTCTTTCAAAGCGTATTCGCCGACCCGTCCGCCGGCGCTTACGGCAACGGCCTGTTCACTAGTCCGCCGCACGGCGCGGCGAAGGCCGGCTCTTCTTCCGCGGCGCCGGCCTTGTACGCGGCCGGCTTACCGGCTCTGGCGCTGGTCGCCAGCCCAGCGCCGCAATTCGTCGCCTCCCAGCCGGATTATACCTTGGCCGTCGGCAGCGGCGTGGGTCACGGCAGCGGTTCGGGTTCGGGCAGCGCTTCGAGCAGCAGCCATACCGAAAGTCCGGCGGCGGCCGCACCGATGCAGGCGTTCGGCAGAGGCCGCGCCTTGGACAGCGGTCCCAGTTCGAGCGGCACCAGCCAAGGCCCCTTCACCTGGATAGGAGGAGCTGCGATCGGAGATCCGACCGCATGGGAGAACGGACAGAACTGGCTCGACAACACCGGCTTTCGCTCCTATCTGGCGCCCGGCGATAACGATGACGTGATTTTCGACGGCACGGTTTCAAACGCTGACTGCATCGATAACTCATCATTCGCCGTCGGTTCCATAACGGTTGCCCCTAGCTATTCCAGCACCATAACATTCTATCCTGCAATGAGCATCGCGCGAACCTTCGACTTTGAGGGCGGCGAAGTCATCCAAGCGGGCGGAGCCGGCAACGCCCTCTCCGTGAATGGCCCCTTCATCTGGGACAATCCCACGGGAAAAGCCTTCCTGAATATCGCCGGCACGCTGTCGGATTTCGTCCTCAATAACCACGCCACGATTAAGGGAACGGACCTGAAAATCGGCGACAACCTCGACCTCAACGGCGCCACGGTCGATTTTAACACCACCGGATCGTTGACCTTCACCAAGAACGCCGGGATAAGTATCAACACCGGCGGCAAATTCAACTGGAACAGCACGGCCAACATTGTGACAACCGGAACCGGAATGATCGTGAACAACGGCGGCACTTTACAACTGTCTTCGCTCCATGATGGCGTTACGGTGAAGTCGGACTTGCCTTACGTGGATAACTCCGACAATGGGGGCACACTGGATATCGAGGCGGGCACATTATATTTCGACAAAGCGAATGCTGTGAGCAACGTCTCTGTTTTACATAACGCAGGCCACATCATAATAGGGACAAATGCTACGCCAAAGGCAACCTTGCAAGTGGACCAAGGTTTAATCATGAATGGCGGCGACCTCACCAGCGCGGGGGGCAAAACATCGTACCTCAACGGAGGCGACATCCAGATCAACGACGGAAAAGTATACGTTGGCGGCTTGGTCGCCATCGGAGAACTCGACAGCGACCACAAAGTGTCGATGCTTGGCGGCACTTTGTATATGGACGTGAATTTGAAGGGCAACCCCATCTGGGATAAATGGCACTCCGATGTCGGGTTTCTTCTCGGCACGCACTCAGTCCTTTCCGTCATAACGGTTGCCAAGCCTAATCCGCTACCCTTTGGCCTGAGTATGCAAATCCTTGACACGCCCCAGGTAAACCTTATCACCGGCGATTTCGGCACCAAAAACGTGAATATTGACGCCACCAATTCCTATACGCCTGGTCCCGACGGCACCAGACAGTATTACCTGCTGAACGTTTAAAAAACCAACCGTTTCAGAGGGGCGGCCTAACGGCCGTCCCTAGACCTTTTCTCAGTGGGTATGCCACAGGCATCCTTAGACACTGCTGGAGAACACCATGCTACATAAAAAATTGTTGGCCGGACTTGTTGTTTTGGCCGCAGTTACAATCTGTCCTACTGCTGACGGGTTGGAACGAGGGAAGGTCGTAGCAGTCACTGCCGACTCCATCCAAGTTGACGACGGGACAAAAACGGAGGAGTATAAGTTCAGCAACGAGCTTCTTACCAATACGTCGCATGACACTGGATTCCGCGGCAAGATCACCCAACTCAAACCGGGTTGCAAAATTTACTTTGATTCGGGATCGCAAGACGGGCAGTCTGTTATCATCGCGTTAGAGGTAAGGCATTAAGAAACGGCAAGCGCGAGGCCGCTTAAGAATCGGTTCCAGAATCCCCTCTCCCACTGGCGGGAGGGGGGGATTTCTGGAACCGATTCTCAGTAAAAAAACGGCGATTTTTAGGGCGCGACGCCGCAGCCGCGCCGCGTTCTCTTCCTATCTTTTAGCGCCTATAGGCGCGGCGAACATAACCTTCCGCCGCTGTCTCCCAGACCGGCACGCCATCCGCGTTTAACTCCACTACTTTGTGATTGGCGCTTACGAGCGTATGGCCGTTCGTCAGCCGCATAACCCCGCACGCGCCTGATACATGCGTTTGCCAGAGGACTTTTGCGAACGGCCCCGCGCGGCTTAAAGACTCACGTAGCTTATCCGGCAGTTCTAGCATCTGAGGAACTTCCTCGGTTTCTTTTATTTCCAACACTTGGCCGCCGACCAAGTCGGCAAGCAGGAAGCGACCTCCCGGCAGGTCCTGAAGGCCAACGTAATGGACTTTTTGGCCCCATGACAGCCGGATTGTCCCAAGTCTTTTGCCGGCCGCGTCCTGCTGTATTAACCCAACGTCCGAGGTAAAAAAGGTGCGGCCGTCACGACCCTTGCAAATAGCGTCGGAAAAGTTGCCGGACGAATTCCGGACGTCGAAAAGCGTCGCGCCGTCGATTCCGAATTCCAGCGCCCCGAACTCCCTGTGAGATAGAACAGACTTGCAAGTGGACACGAAAGTATTTCCATTCGGCAGCCTCTTGCAGCCGTTCGGCTCGCCGTCAACCTTTTTCTCCCACTTCACCGTTCCCTTTAGATCGCGTTCCGTGACGCGATGCCCGTCGGCCTCGGCGATCAGCACATTCCCATTAGGCAACACCTGCGCATCCATCGGCCCTTCCAAATCCTTAATCTCCCAGCGAATCGAGCCGTCGATGTCACATTCCCAGACGCGGCCGGTGTTGTATTCGACGCCGAGCGTGTAGCCCAACGGCCGCGGCGCCTCCGTGTAACCCGTTAGATCGAATCCGGCTCCCTTCTCCTTCCACCACGCCGCCCAAGCGTCGCGGACCTTGCTCCGCTGCTTCGCAGAATCGTCGAGCCAGAGGGTCGTAACCTTGTCGCCGGCCAGCCGATGCAGCACCTCCTCGGATCGCCATGCAGTGTCAAACGGGCCGTCAGCCAACAGTTCCACCAACACGGAGACCGCCGCCCGGTCGTGGACGGCCAGCAAGGCGCAGGCCGTTTGCCAGCGCACCCCTGCGTCCGCATCGGCCAGAAGTTTGCGCGTCTCGTCCTTCCCGGCCTTACCCCCCTTGCGGCCGAGGACGTAACCGGCGGCGCCGCGCTTGATCGGCAGTGGATCGGTAAGCGCCGCCGCCAGGGCGGAGTCCGCCTTGCCGTCCGGGGTCAACGCCAGCAGCGCGGCCAGTACTTCGTCCTCAACCGCCCCGTCGGCGGCAAAGGGCAGGTAAGCCAACAGAACGGCTACGGCGTCGGCCGGAGCGCGGCGGGCCACCAGCCGGGCCGCGGCCACGGCCGGCAGCGGCGTGGGCGCCGCGATTTCCTTTAAAAGTTGTTCCGACCTGTGTGCGATTTCCTTGTCGGGGTCGTTCTTCGCGGCGCGAAGGAATGAAGCCGCATGAACTCCCATTTTTCCCAACGCCTTGAACGCGATTTCGCGTTCGTCGAAGTCATCGGCGCCAAGCTGTCGGACTATTTTGTTGATCTGCTTATCTGTAACGAGGATCGTGCGTTCGCGGAAGAACGCCAACAGGCCATCGGCGTCCACCCGAACGCCGGTGCGTTTAAGGATGTTTTCCTCGGGCGAGCGCTGCTCCGCGGCGGCGACCGGGGCGACGGACAGCAGAAGGGCGACGAGGAGCGTCAGGCCGTGCATATGCGAATCCTCCATGAGTATAAAAGCGGATGCAATTTACTTGCGCCCATTCTAACGAACTATGAGCCGATGCGATAGCTATAGGAACGGAAACGCTTAACGTCGTCGCCAGCGTCTTCCCAGCCGAAACCATATCGCCCCCAATGCCACAGCCGGATGGTCGTGTCGGCCAGCGGGATCACGCCCATTTGTGCTAGCCGATGACTGAAGGCCCAGTCCTCGCCCAGGTAGTGCCATTTGCCCGGTCCTTGCGGTATGACCAGCGGCAGGAAGAACGGCCACACGCCGCGTCCCCAATGCGTATTGCACAGCGGCAGACCCAGCTCCGCAATCATGCGCCGCAGCACCTCCGCGCGCAGCCGCAGAAAGCCCGTCGCCGCGTATTTGAGCGGATACGGCGCCGCCGCGTCCGGCCCGAATAGCACCTCCTTCACTCCGTCCGCGAAGATGCTGGCCATCTCGCGCCGGCTCTTCTTGGTGTAAACGGCCGACACCACTGGCTCGGGTCGGGCCAGCAGTCGCAAGGCGTCTTGTGCTTCAAAGCCAATGTCCGAGTCGATGAACAGCATCGACTCGGCCCCGTCGTGCAGAGCGTCGGAGAGCATTTCGTTGCGGGCCACGTCGATAGCCGAACAGCCGGCGCGACGGACGACGCGCACGCCGGATTGCTCCAGTTGCTGCAAAGCCTTCTCGCACTCCGGCTCGATGCCGTTGAGATGCGGCGTCAGGACGACCGACGGGCCGCGAGCGGCCGGCGGCGGATTTGCGTTGCCGAGAACAGAAGAGGACATTGCGGATTATCCGTGAGCCTCGCCGCGGTTGAAACCGAATGGAACCGCGTTAACCCTATTTCTATGGATAGGCGCGGCGGCCGGTTTCTTATGCTTGACTCCGTAGAATGATCGTCGGACGCGCGTATCCGCCGCCAACCCCAGGAGCCGTTTGATGGACCGTTACCGTCTGCCGCGCACCGTCGTCCCTTCGCGCTACGACCTGCGCCTGGAACCGGACCTGGCCAACGCGACTTTCGCCGGCCGCGTCGAGATCGCCGTGACGGTGCATGAGTCCGTTGAGGAAATCGTCCTCAACGCCGCCGAATTAGCCATTAGCGAGGCGTCCGTCGAGGACGCGGCGGCCAATCGCTTCCCGGCGGTCGTGACGTTGGAAGAGGAGACGGAACGATGCCGACTTCGTTTCGACCGGCCGCTGACGCCGGGCGAATGGCGGATCAAGCTGACGTTCACCGGCGCCCTCAATGACAAGCTGCGCGGCTTCTACCGTAGTTCATACAAGGACCAGGCCGGCGAACCGCACACACTCGCGGCCACGCAGTTCGAGGCGACCGACGCCCGCCGCGCCTTCCCCTGCTGGGACGAACCAGCTTTCAAGGCCGTCTTCTCCTCCACGATTGTTATTAGTCCGCAATTGCAAGTCGTCTCCAATACGGCCGTTGTTGAAGAGCCCATGAACAGTCTGTCCGAAAAGGGCGGGGAGACCCCGCCCCTACCGAGGGAAATCGCTGTAGGGGCGGGGTCTCCCCGCCCTTTTCAGAAGGTCGTCCGCTTCGCCGACACGATTCCAATGTCCACGTATTTAGTGGCTTATATTGTCGGAAAGTTGGAGGCGACGGCGCCAACAATGATTGGAAAAACGCCGTTGCGCGTCTGGTGCGTACCGGGCAAGCGGCCGTTGGCGGCGTTCGGTCAAGCCATCGGCGCCTTCTCGCTGGCATTTTATGAGGAGTATTACGGTCGTAAATATCCCGGCGACAAGCTCGACCTCATCGCCATCCCCGATTTCGCGGCCGGAGCGATGGAGAACTTCGGCGCCATTACTTTCCGCGAGACCGCCCTGCTCGTGGACGAGGCGACGGCCACCCACGCCGAGCGCGAGCGCGTCGCCGACGTGGTCGCCCACGAAAACGCCCACATGTGGTTCGGCGATCTCGTGACGATGAGCTGGTGGAACGGCCTATGGCTCAACGAGGCGTTCGCCACGTTCATGGAAATGTTGGCCGTGGACGCCTGGAAACCGGAATGGCGCCGCTGGACGACGTTCGGCGTATCGCGGTCGTCGGCCTTGTCGGTGGACGGTTTACGCAGCACACGACCCATCGAGTTCCCCGTTGAAGCGCCCAAGGACGCCGACGCCATGTTCGACGTACTCACCTACGAAAAGGGGGCGTCGGTGCTGCGCATGTTGGAGCAGTACATCGGGCCAACCGTCTTCCGCGACGGCGTCCGCCGTTATCTTGAACGTCACGCCTTTGGCAACACCGAGACGGCCGACCTGTGGCGCGCCCTTGGCGAGGCGTCGGAATTGCCGATTCCTGAAGTCATGGACGGCTGGATTTTCCATCCGGGATATCCGTTGATTGACGTGGAGAAGACGACCGAAGGCCGCGTCGTGCTGCGGCAGCGGCGTTTCCTGTATTTAGGGGACGAACCGGGACCGATTGAGGAACCCGTCTGGCGAACGCCGGTGCAATTGCGCTTTCTCGAAGGCGAGGCGGGCCGGCCAGAGCAGACGTTACTGAGCGGCGGCGCGGCCGTGACCTACGAGATGGGCCGCGCCGAGGCGGTACTGGTCAACGCCGGCGGCCACGGCTTCTATCGCGTTCGCTACGCGCCGGACCTGCTGGCGCCGCTGTTGGGAGCGCTCGACCGGCTGGAGGCGATCGAGCGTTTCAATCTGGTCAACGACGCATGGGCGGCCGTCCTCGCCGGTCTTACGCCGCTCACGGAGTTTTTGGATCTGACAACGCACTTTCGCGGCGAACGCGATAAGAACGTCTGGTCGGTAATGGTCGGCGCCTTCCACACGTTGAACCGCATCATTGGCCCGGCGGATCGGCGGCGGCTGGCGGCATTGGTGCGCGACCGTTTGACGCCGGCCGTTGTGGAACTCGGCTGGAGGCCGCGCGCCGGCGAATCGGAATTGACTGGCCAGATGCGCGGCGACTTGCTTCGCGCGTTTGGCACAGTCGGCGACGATGCGGGCTTCCAGGCGCGGGCGGCGGAGTTGTTTGCCGATCCTTCCCTCGACGCCAACGTTTTCGCGGCGGTCGTGGCGATTTTGGCGCACATCGGCGACGCGGCGCGGTACGAGGAGTTCGCCGAGCGATTCCGCACGGCACGAACGCCGCAGGACGAGCAGCGGTACTTGCTGGCCCTGGCAGGATTTCGTCGGCCGGAGTTGATCGAAAAGACGCTGGCGCGAACGCTGAACGGCGACGTGCGGACGCAGGACGCACCCTTCGTGCTGCGGGCGCTGCTGATGAGCGTGGACGGGCGCGATCATGCCTGGATTTTCTTGCAGGACAATTGGGAGCGTCTGAACAGTCTATTGCCGCCCAACGGAATCCGCCGGGTGTGCGAGGCGGTGGTCGGGCTGTCCACGCCGGAATCAGAGCAACAGGTACGCGCGTTCTTCGAGGCGAAAAAGGTTAATCTCGGCGGCAAGACGTTGGAGCAGTTCCTCGAACAATTGCGAATTGTCGTCCGGCTGCGGGAGCGTGAAGGGTCGGCGCTGCGGATATACTTGGGTGGAAATCCTGTTTAGCCGCGACCCGAAGGGGAGCGCGGGCGAAGCGCGCTCCCCTTCCGGTCGCGGCTAACCGTCTCTACCCTCCGCCAAAAGCAAAGAGACCCGCGAAGAAAACTTCGCGGGTCTCCAGATTACTACGACGATCCAGCCACAGCGATTAAGGTTCGCGTGCGCCTGGGATGCCCGTGTAGGACACGACCGGCTTGGCGTCCGTGACGGTGTTGAAGACCGGCGTCATCGACACACGCATGGATCGCCGGTCGGCCGCCATGACCGTCTGCGTCGTCACTTCCAAGCTGTTGGCGATGAACGACGACAGCTTGCTCTGGTAATGCTCACCGCCCATCGGCGTCACGGAACTCGGCGCCGGCGCCGACACCGTTTCGCCCATGCCGACCGTGGAACCGTGGATGCCCACGGTCACGCCCTGCACGTCCGGCTCGGACAGCTTACGCAGCTTGTTCATCAGGCTGCTTCGGTCGTTGGTTTTGACAACGCCCTCGCTTATCGGCCGAACGGCCGACGGCGGCGGAACGTAGGCCGCTTCGGTGCGACGGCCGTCCGTCAGGTTCACCTTCACGGCGCCGCCCTTTTTCAGATCAATCGTCGCCAGTTCCACGCTCTGCTGCGGGGTTCCCTGGTGGCGGATGATCGTTAGCTGCGCTTTGTTCGACAGCGGCGCGCCCCAAACGCGATCCACTGTCACCTCGTAGTCACCGGAGAACGCCCGGGCGGCCTGGTACGTCTCGCTGTTCTTGTCGGCCTGGGCGTCGCCTGTCATGGTTCCGCCGCCGATGGTCTGACGGTTCAGCACCCAGCAGAACGAGCCGGTCGGTTCCTTCACCTTCAAGTCGAGGTCCGCGTCGCCCTGCCAGCTCAGCCTGAACACGAAGTCGCGCTGCTGCTGACTTTTCACAGCGCCTAGTAGCGTTGCCGCCTCGTTCTGACGGTTTTCGCGTTCGAGCGTTTTGGCTAAATCCTCCGCCTTATGGATCGCCTTGCCCTGAAGCGCTTGGTTGCCCACCGGCCAATCCTGACGCAACAGATGGCCGGCCGCCCATTCCATGCCGGCCTCATCCCTGGCCGATTCGGCATAGAGAAGCGCTTCGTTGTAGGCATACGGCGTGTTCGGCTCCAAAACCGCCGCCTGCTTGGCGAAGGCCAACGCCCGATCCCAACGCTTGTCGCCGGCCATGGCCCGCGAAGCGTCCAGGTAGCCCTGGGCGTCGAGCGGTTCCAGTTCCGCCGACGACATTTCGGCGCGTTCGATTTCATCGGCGGCGCCGCCGCTTTGTCGAAGCGCTATGGCCAGGGACTTGTAGACCCAAGGCCGGACCACGATGCCCTGACGTAGATCGGCCTTGAGGAACTCGGCCGCGTGGCCCCACTTGCCCGTCTGCGCCAGGAAATCGGCGCAGGCGATGATGAGACCCGGATCGTCCACGCCTTTGGCCAAAGCGTCCTGCCAAATCAGCTTCGAATCAAGTTCCGCCTTGGGATCTCCCACGCGCACCTTGCCGGCGTCTGCCACCTGGACCTTGCGGTCCCTGTTGACATTATTCAGACCCATCGCGCCGATTGGAAGGCGGGCGTTAGACAGCGGATCGCTGGCGCGAGTATGAATCCGAGTCGGCGCCTTGACCACCAGCGCCTGTGCGGGTGGGTAATAGCCGAGGGCGTTCTGCGGCGCCAGCGGGGTGGTATCGCCGTCGGCGTTGGGATCGAGGGGTTTGCCCGTCGTTGGGTCCACTGGCGCCTGCCAATCGCGGGGGTCGCCGACGACTTGCTTGATGAGCGACACCAAGTCATTCGCCTGCTGAATCTGCTGGAGGGCGTTTATGAAGGACGGGCTTTGCTGTTGTTGACCGCCCTGGAATCCGCCGCCGCCCTGGAATCCGCCGCCGCCAAGACCGCCGCCAAGCGCGCCTAGACCGCCGCCAAGGGCGCCAAAACCACCGCCCAGCGCGCCTAGTCCGCCGCCCAGCGCGCCTAGACCGCCGCCCAGCGCGCCTAGACCGCCGCCCAGCGCGCCTAGACCGCCGCCCAGCTGGAGACCGCCGCCGCCTAGCGCGCCGGCCCCTCCCAGGTTGGCCAAGCCGCCGGTTGCGCTGCCGCCCAGCTGGTTCGCTTGGCCGACGAAGCCGAAGATGCCGCCAGGGGGTATGGCGCCGCCAATCGGCGTAACGAGGTCCGCCACGGGGTAAACCCGCACGACCTTATCCGCGACCGCCGCGTCCGTTGTCGTGATTTCCACGCTGTCAGGCCGAATCAGGTACGTCGGAGTGAGCTTGCCGCTGTCTAAGGCGGCTTTCGCCAACAGCCGTTTGAGGACCGTGGCGCGGGTTACGCCGTCAAGGGGCGCGATCTTTTCGACCGTGGTCTTTTTACCGATAACGTCCTTGTTCTCCGGCCCGAAAGCGTATTCGTTGACCGTCCACGGGATGCCGTTCCGCGTCAACAATTCGTCGAGCGCCTGGTCCAGGGTCGTATCGACCGTCAACTCATACTTGATCGGCTCACTGAGCTTCTTCTGAAACTCCAACGCCTTGCCAAGAGACTCCTGTTCGCCGAAAGTGGAGGTGCCGTACCGCTTGACGTTGATGCGGTAATTGGAGAAATCCTTCCAGTTGTCGAACTGTGAGCCAGCGGCGCCGAAGCGAAGCTTGGTCACTTGCTTGATGTAAGCGGCGTCGGGGAAGCGGATCGGCGGTTCGTCCGGGAATGGGATGGACGAATTGTCCACCGACAATAGCACCGCCAGCCAACGCTCTTCTTTGATGCTGCGGATGCGCCGCAGTTCCCGGAGGTTGAATCCGGTCAGCGAGGTCTTCGCCCCCGCCGTGACCGACACCGGCACGGGTTGACCCTGCGCGATGAGGTCGTCGCGGATGGAAGTCGCCTGCAAGTAGGCCGACTCTTCGCGGGCCAAGTGCATGAGGTCGGCAAATTGGCGCATCCGTTCGCGCGTCTGCTGCTGGATGAGTTCCTCCTGAACCTGCACCGCCAGCCTGGCCGCGGCTTCCGCTTCAAGCGACTGCGCCCTTTCCTGATCCACTAGGACGTTGCGGCTGGTACGGTCCACGGTCTGGGCGGCGCGCTGAAGGCGATCCACCAAAGCGATTCGCGCCCGCTCACTCAAATCCGGATTGTTACGCACATCTTCCAGAGTCTGTTTGAGATCCTGAACCGCACCTGCTGGCTGGACCAACACATTTTGGTTGGCTCTACGGATGGCGTCATCGACCAGCTGCGAACCTTGTTGGTCGGCCACCCTTTGACGAGCCTCCGCGTCACGGAGCAAGTCACGGCCGCCTTCAGGCGCCGGGAGCGGTTCCGCTCCTGCCGGCCGCGCGGGCGGAACGGGTGGAATTTCGGAACGCGGATCGTCGGCGCGGGCCAGCCGGTCGTCCTTGCCGTTGGCCTTCTTCTGTTTCTTAAGCTCCTGGAACATCTGCTCTTTGGTGAGCTTGCCGTCGCGGATCTGGGCGACGATGTCCAAGCCGGCCTTGGCTTCCGCGGAATGCGGATCGAACTTGCGGGCCTGCTCGAACAGCTTGAACGCCGGATCGATTTTGTCCTCGTCTAGCGCCCAGAACGCCTTGGCCAACAGGTCTTCGCGAGCCAGGTCGTGCTGTTCGGCCGCGAACGCCAGGGCGCGGTCGGCCTGAAGCAGCGCCGGCTGGTCTTTCTGTTCACGCCATTGGCTGGCGATTTCGACAAGGAAAAAGTTCTCCACTTCGGGCGCGGGGACCGCTTCGGACGCTTCAATGTGCTGAACCTGTCCGGAGACCTTGCCAGTCACGGAGTACGAGAACTTGGCGGCGCCGGCCGGGAGTTTGCCCACGATCAGAGTTCCGGCGTCGCCGCGCAGCGGCGGCAGGCGGGTGGGCATGACGTCCGTGGCGCCGAGCGGCGGCTGGAACGCGGTGGGGTAAAGGATCGGCTGGGCGAAGGCGGCCTTGAGGCGCTTCACGAGATCTTCCGGCTTGTCGGAGTGCAGGGTACGGACCACATTGCCGCCGGTGCCGCCCACAAGGCCGTGCAGGTTGGCGGAGTCGATATGGTTTCCGAGCGGGACGGCGAAAAAGGCGACCTCGCGCTTGACCATATCGTCACACAGCGCGGCGCGGTCGTTTTCGACCAGCGGGCTGGCGAGACTCTTGCCATCGCCGAAGAACAGGATCACGCGCTGGCGGGAGGAGTCGTCGCCCTCAAAGGTTTCGAGCGCTTTGGTCAGACCCTTCTTGAAATCCACGGCCCCGGAGGGATAGTCCTTGGCCAGGTCTTTGAAGGCGTCTTTGAGCTTATCGCCGGGTTTGAAGCCGCTTTTGAAGGCTTCCGACTTAGAGAGGTTTTTGACATCGACGCTGATGGTGCAAAGGGCCATACGGTCGTCGGCGCCGAGAGAGGCGGCGAGGGTCTCGGCCGTCTTCTGGGCCGCGGCCATCGGACCTTGGGCCATGCCCGCGGCGTCCGAGATTAGCACCAGCACGTCAAGCGGCCGCGGCGCGGCTACGAGATTCGGCTTGACCTGGTACGCAAACAGAATCGGGTCGCCCTTCGCGGCCTGGTACGTCACCAGGGGATGATTGGCGAAGCGCGAGAAGGCCATGTCGCGGGCGAAATCCTCGTCGGCCTTGCCGGACGACAAATTGCCGTCGGCCGGTTTGACGAGGTCTTTGGATTTACCGCGCCCGGGTTCGCCCCAGACGTGGGTGCAGGTCAGCGCGGCCGCGAGGCCGAGGACTGTTCCGACTGCGGAGAGCCGGCGGACTACGGTCATTGTCCAAACCCCCTGGTCAGTTTGGGTAGTGGGTCGCTTTCTTCGGAGCGCGTACTATCGCCTCATACGATTGAATTGTAATTCCTAAGGTACTTGCGCCGCCAGTGATAATTTCCCCGCGCGCCCATCTTCGCGCGTCGATCCGCCGCGAGAGCGGTAGAAAAGGCGCGACCGGCAATGTGGGGCGCCCGCTCCGCGGGCGCCATTATGGTTTGGTTGAGTTATGCAGTCTCCGCCGAAACATGGCGCCCGCGGAGCGGGCGCCCCACCATGGGAAGCCAGAGGCGCAGCTCTGGTTGCTTTTTTCCCGGTGGGATGTTATTACCCTATCGGACTGCGGGATCGAAGGAATCGTGCGGACCTTCCGGTTTCGTCCGGTTGGGCCGTCCCGCCTCAAGGAGGGGAGCCATGCAGGGCCTTTCAACTTACTTCAAGGAAATCTGGCGCCGCCGCTATTTCTGGCTGTCGTTAGTGAAAGTGGACCTGCGCTCACGCTACCGCGGCTCCGCCTTCGGCATTGGCTGGTCTTTGCTCCATCCGATTGCCATGACGGCCATTCTTTGCGCCGTTTTCGGCGCGTATATGAAAACGACGATTGTCGATTTCGCTCCGTATCTCATGGCCGGGTTGACTTTCTGGCAGTTCATTACTAGCTCTTCGCTCCAGGGCTGTGAGTGCTTTTTGGCCGGCGAAGGCTACATTCGCCAACACCCGGCCCCCATGGCCATCTATCCGTTGCGAGCCGTGTTAGGCGCGTCGTTTCATTTCACGCTGGGATTTCTGCTAGTCATCGGTCTGACGCTCATTTGCCACGGCGCGGGATTTCTCGGCCCACTGGCCCTGTTAAGCCTGATCCCGACTTTTGCCATACTCTTGACTTTCGGTTGGTCGCTCGCCATTCTGTTCGGTCTGGCCAACGTCCGCTTCCGCGACCTCAAACACATCAGCGAAGTCGGTTTCCAGGGATTGTTCTATTTGACCCCCATTATGTATCTTGAATCCATGATCGAAGGCCGGCGGTTCGTCACCATGATTTTCCACCTCAATCCCCTTATGCCGTTCCTTCATCTACTGCGCGCCCCGGTGTGCGACAACGCGGTCCCGGCGATGGAAACGTATTTGGCGGCGGCGCTGATTACCCTGGCGACGGCCTCCGCCGCCACGCTGGCCATGGTTTCGCAAGAGCGGAAAATTATCTTCCACCTCTGACCCGTACCCGCCCGCGGAGTTCGGCCCCCCCTGCGCGAGGATGCCCGAGACATGGCGCGAATTGTTCTGGACAAAATTGGTCTGACGTTCCGGGTGCGCCAGCGCACCCGCCTGACCCTGAAAGAATTCCTGGTGGGACAGATGTTCCGCCGGTCTATCAACCCCATCCTTAAGGTTCACGCTTTGTCCGGCGTCAATCTTACGGTGGAGCGAGGCGACCGCCTGGGCGTGATCGGCCACAATGGGGCTGGCAAAAGTACGCTACTTAAGACGCTGGCCGGCGTCTACCAGCCGACGCACGGCAAAATGATGGTGGACGGCCGCGTCAGCTCGCTGTTCGACCTGGCCCTCGGCTTCGAGTTCGACGCCACTGGCTGGGAGAACATCGCCTACCGCAGCTATCTTCAGGGCGAAACGCCGCGGACGGTGCGAGGCAAGCGCCAGGCCATCGCGGATTTCAGCGAATTGGGCGACTTCCTCAATACGCCCGTCCGCTACTACTCGGCCGGCATGTTGGTGCGTCTGGCCTTCGCGATCGCCACGTCGATTGACCCCGAAGTGTTGTTGATCGACGAGGTGTTGAGCGTCGGCGACCTGGCGTTCCAAGAAAAAGCACGGGCGCGGATGGGCGAAATGGTGGACCGGGCGCACCTGATGGTTATGGTGACTCACGACCTCGACTCGGTGCCGAAAGTATGCAATCGCGCGGTGTGGTTGGATCACGGGCATATGATGATGGAAGGGCCGACCGACGAGGTCGTCGCCGCCTACCGGTCGTCAGCGGCCCTGATTAAGGCCGCGGCATAACTGAGAACCCCTGGTTCCCACGCTCTGCGTGGGAACCCACGCGTGCGACGCTCTGCGTCGCGTCCGGCCTCGGGTGGCGGCGTCTCGCGGGTTCGGGACGCTGAGGGTCCGGACGGCGTTCCCACGCAAAGCGTGGGAACCAGGAGCTTGTCTACACAACTGGAGGCGGATCCTTTTGCTACTTAATCCGATCCGTTTTGAACCCTATCTTCGCCCCATGGTCTGGGGCGGCCGCCGTCTCGAAGAAGTGTTGGGCAAGCGCCTTCCGACCGCCGAACCGTATGGCGAATCGTGGGAAATCAGCGATCACGCCTCGCACCCTAGCAAGGCCGTCGGCGGAGCGTTGGCCGGCCGTACTTTGCACGACCTCATGCAACGCGAGCCGGCCGCGCTCCTCGGCGCCTCGCCCCCGCGTTCGATGTTTCCGTGGCTGGTGAAGTTTCTTGACGCCCAGGATTGGCTGTCCGTGCAGGTCCATCCCGACGACGAATCGGCGCCGCGGCTCTGCCCGGGCGAAGGCGGCAAGACGGAAGCCTGGTTCGTCCTCGACGCCGCGCCGACGGCCAAAGTGTACGCCGGCCTACTTCCCGGCGTGGACGAAAAGCGCCTACGCGCGGCGCTGAGCGCGGGAACCGTGGCCGACTGTCTGCACAGCTTCCGGCCGCGTCCGGGCGACTGCCTGTTCCTGCCGGCCGGCACGGTCCATGCCGTCGGCGGCGGCGTATTGATGGCGGAAGTGCAGCAGACCAGCGACGCCACGTTCCGTCTGTTCGACTGGAACCGTCGCGACGATCAAGGCCAATCACGGACCTTGCATATCGAACAAGCGATGGAGTGCATCAACTGGAAGGCCGGCCCGGTCCAGCCCGTTCATGCGGAGGGTTATCCTCAGGGATCGGACGCCGCGCCGTCGCCCAAACCCGTGCGGCAGCCTCTCGTCGCGTGTCGCTATTTCACGTTGGACTATATCCGTCAAAGAGAGGCGTTCGGTTGCGGCGGAGGCAAGATGCAAGTGCTGGTGGTCGCTCACGGCCGCGGGACTTTGAGCGGCCAGGCCGGTTCTTGCGAACTTCGCCCCGGCGACACCGTGCTTCTGCCGGCCGGGGTCGCACCCCAGGAATGCTGGCCGGAAGGCGACTCCCTCGGCGTATTGCGCGCGAGTTTGCCCTAACCAAGGAGCCGCGCACGCAGTAAGCGGATTAACTCAAAGAGCCGCGCACGCAGTAAGCGGATTAAGTCCCGCTTACTGCGTGCGCGGCACTCTTCATCTCTACCTCGTCCGGGCCGCGGAGCCGGCCGCCACGCCCGACGGGACGAGGTCTTGCCAGAGGGCGGGGAAGGCCGGGTCGTATTCCCAGAACGACGTATCCGTCAGCACCGCGAACACGTCGCCCTGACCTGCCGTGTTAGTCGCGCCGCTCAGAGATGCGAACGACCCGACGGAGAGGAACGCCCAGCCGGCGGCCGTGTGTTCCCACAAATGGTGGTCCGACGTGATGGCGAACACGTCGTCGGATCCGCCGGCGCTGACGCTCAGGATCGTCCCGGCCGGCGACAGCGGCCGCCAGTGGTCGCTGGCGAAGGCCGGGTTGTTCTCCCATAGCGAGTGGTCCGTCAGCACGGCGAACACGAGCGCCTGGCCCGCCCCATTCAGCCCGGCGCTGACCTGCTGGAAAGAGCCGCGGGACAACAGCGCCCAGCCGGCAGGGCCGTGCTGCCAGAGGTTTTGGTCGGCCGTGACGGCGTAGACGTCGTCGTTGCCGGCGGCATCGGTGACGGCGCTGATCGACAAGATGGTCCCACCCGGGGAGAGCAACCGCCAGTGGTCGCCGGCGAAGAGGGAGCTGTTCTCCCAAAGGGAATTGTCGGTTAGCACGGCAAAGATCACGGCGTTGCCGACGGCGTTCGTGGCGGCGCTGAGTTGCAGGAAAGAGCCGGCGGAGAGGTACGCCCAGCCGGCGACGGTGTGTTCCCAGAGGTGGTGGTCGGCCGTGATAGCGTAGACGTCGGTGAAACCGGCGGCGTCGGTAACAGCGCTGGTTGACAGAATCGTGCCGGCCGGTGACAGGAGTTGCAAGCCGGTCCCGCCGGTGTACTGCCAGAGCGAGCCGTCGGCCTTCAGGACGGCGGTTGTGCTGGTGGCGGCTTTTTTAGCCGGCTCGATGATGGTAAGGGTGTTGGCGGCGGGGCTGCCGAGGGTGGTGTCGCCGCTGGGCGAACCCAGCGTGAACGTGATCGTTTTGCTAAATCCTGGGTCGGATACCAGTGTGCCAGTGATGTAAGCGGTAGTTTGTCCAGGCGCGAACACCAACGAGCCGGCCGTGACCCCCCTGTAGTCCGTGCCGCTGACGGCGGTGCCGGTAAGCGTGAAGGGCACTGTCACGTGGGAAATACTGACCTTGCGCACCGTACCTTGGTTACCGACCTTGCCGCCGACGGAAATGGTGTCGCCGACGTAAATGTTGCCGGCCGCATCAACGGCTAAGGCACCGGGGAGATTGAATCCGGAAGCGAAGGTGCTGATCACACCCGCCGGCGTCACCTTGCTCACCGTGCCGGCAGAGGTGGCTCCGACGTAGAGGTTGCCGGCCGCGTCGAACGCAAGCGATCCGGGGTACTTGAACCCCTCGGCGAAGACGCTGACCACGCCCCCAGGCGTCACCTTGTTTACCCTGCCCCTGAAGCTATCAAAGCTGTTGGCCACGTAAAGGTTGCCGGCTGCGTCAGAACACAGACCTGTTGCTCCAAAGAAAGGTTCGGCGAAGCGGGTGCTGGCGCCTCCTCCAGGCTGCACCTTGTACACCGCGCCGGCGCCGTTTCCTACTACAGCAACATAGAGATAGCCGGCCGCGTCGACCACAGCAGGTCCGAAGGGGGAGAAGTTAATGGGGAGAAGTCCACTGTTATCGACGAACTCTGCATATACGTTAGTCTGACCTCCAGGCGTAATCTGCAACACCCTTTGGAGGACCTCGCTGGAGACATAGAGATTGCCGGCCGCGTCAAATGCAACGCCTGTGGGACGGCCGACGTTAAGGACGGAGCTGACCACGCCTATAGGTGTGACCTTCCACACCATGTTGTTACCAGCGTCGGCGACGTAGAGGTTGCCGGTAGCGTCGAAGGCCTCGCTTCTAATATCATTGAATCCGGAGGCGAAGGAAGTAATTGAGGGTGTTACGGCGCCTGTGAGAGTGACCGGAATGCTGAACGTGCCGGCAGTCTGGTTGACGGTCTCGCTGCCGACGCTGAATTGAACCGTCGCGGAAGGTGTTAGGCGGCATTCCAATTCTTCAAGACGGAGTACGACGCGATTACGTCCAGCTGCGCAACGGCAGAAGTTCCCGTCGCGGTAGGCGGATCGGCGTCGGAAAAGTACGACGCGATTACGTCCAGCTGCGCAACGGCAGGGGGGGGGGCATCACTCCGCAGCAAACAGACCAAAGGCTCAAGCCAGCGTTGCCGCCAAGTCTTGCTCGTCATTGGGCAGTCTCCTGGTTGGGGAATAACTCCGACTATAAGGGAATCTAATGAAATTTAGCAATAGAGGAAGTGGGTGTCAAGGGAAATATGACCCAGGACGGTCAACGGTTAGAGTAAAAAAGGAACATCGCGTTTCCGCGCCGCCATACGTACGCTTGCTGGATAAAACCTGAACCAGTAGTCACAACGGTCAGCTGGCTTTGTCCTCTGGCGACTCCGGAGTGAACACCACAGCCTCGTAGATTTCGGCAAGCGGCAACTCGACGCCAATCTCGCCAAGCGGAAGGACGGCGTCAAGCCCTTCATAGACTTCTCGGACGAAGCTTTGCCCGGAGGCAGGCAAGGCGCTCAAGTAGGGTCGCCGGCGGCGAGCGGGTCCACGACGACAAGCCCAGGCACTCCCGCGAAGTCTTTGACATTGCAAGTTAGCAGTTCCCGTCCGAAAACCAGCGCCGTCGCCGCCACCAAGGCGTCACCCAGCGACATCTTTCGTGATTGACGCAGGGATACCGCCCGAGTCACCACGGCATCGGAGACCGGCAAGATGTTGGCCGCCGCGAAGAACGCTTCAAAATGCCGGCGATCCAACTCGGACAGCTTGTGATAGCCGAGTACTTCAACCACGCTGATCGCTGACACGGCTGGCGAGCGGACCGCGATAAGCCGTCGCAACCCAGGGTACTCTGGACGAGCGGCATAGATGATGAGATTGCTGTCGAGCATCATTCGATCCGTCCCGGAAGTGAGCGGTCGGCTCGGCATCGCTTCTGCCACTCAGCCGGATCCTCGAATACGGAAGGTCCGCCTGCGGCGGCGAGCGCCGCCAAAGCGCTCGCCATCGACGGACCTGACACCGGCGCCGGCGCAAGGGGAGCGAGAACCGTGACATGGACGCGAACGGGGTCGTCTGGTGGGCAGCCAGCTTCCCACTCAAGCTGGCCGGCACGAAGAACGGCAGGGTAGGTTGGAAACATGATCCTTTCCTCGTGAAGCGTTTCCTTGAAGCGTACCTGTCTGTCGAACCAAATGCAAGCCCCTCGGCGCCCGGCTGTCAGGCGGGTCAAGTTAAAAAAGGACCATCGCGTCACCGCACCGCGATACGTACACTTGTTGGATAAAAGCTGAACCAGTGGCCACAACGGTCAGCTGGCTTTGTCCTCTGGCGACTCCGGAGTGAACACCACAGCCTCATAGATTTCGGCAAGCGGCAGCTCGATGCCTATCTCGCCAAGGGGAAGGACTGCGTCCAGACCCTCATAGACTTCTCGGAGGAAGCCGCCTTCGGTGCGGCGAAAAATCACAGCAGCCGCTGTGTCCTGTTCGATCATGACGTAGGCGGTCAGCGACGGAATGGTCAAGTAAGCGTCCTTCTTCTCGCCTTCATCAATGCGGCGGGTCTGGCGCGAGAGTACTTCAAAGACCACGGCTGGGTCGTCTTGAAACGAGTCGGTCTGTGGATTTTGCCTGCAAACGACAGACGCGTCGGGATAATAAAACCGAACTTGCGTGGCGAGTCGGACGCGAATCTTGGTGTCCGAGTTGAAGGGCCGACAAGGCCGGCCCCGCAGGCGTGCGTACAAGGCGCCGACGATGTTCGTGGCGATGATGTTATGTGCATTCCGCGCGCCCGCCATAGCGTACACGACGCCGCCCAGGTACTCATGTTTGATGGGGGAGACCAACTCTCCGGCGAGGTAGTCCGCGACGGCCAACAGATTGAGTTTCTTTGCTGGGGTCATTTCATCCGTCTCACGTCGAACGAACCGTTGAGCCAGCCCTAATATACGGTATAACGGCTAATCGGTCAGCGCCTGCCGCGCATGCGCAATGTCCTGGCGCAGTTGTGCGACTAGATCGTCCGCTCCCTTAAAGGATCGCGTGTCGCGCAGCCGCCGGATGAAGTCCACCTTGAGCGCTTGGCCATACAGATCGCCTTGGAAGCCGATCAAGTGGACCTCCACTTTGCGGGCGTTTTCACCGAAAGTCGGGTTCGGGCCGATGTTGGCCGCTCCTGGCCATATTTCCTCTCCGACATATATCCGAACGGCGTACACACCATCGCCGGGCGCGAGGTTTTGCAGCGGGTCGAGGTTGGCCGTGGGGAAGCCGAGCGTCCTACCGCGGCGCTGTCCGACCACGGTGGTTCCATGCAGCCGGTACGGCCTGCCCAGAACCGTCGCCGCTTCTTCCACGTCGCCCCGAAGAAGGGCAGTGCGGACACGGCTGCTGGACGCCTCGGCACCGTCGATCACCACCGGCGGCACAATGGTAAGCGGGATGTGCGCCGGCCGGCATAGCTCTGCCAATGTGTTGATATTGCCTTCGCGTCCGCGTCCGAAGCCGAAGTTGGCGCCCTCGACAAATGCGCGCGCGGAAAGTCGTTCCCGAAGCACTTGGTTAAAAAACTCGTTCGCCGTCAGGTGAAGTAGTTCATCCGTCGTTCGCAAAACGATAACGTGATCCGCGCCAGCCTCTTGCAGTAGACGGCAGCGGTCGGCGCTGGTGGTGAGAAGTGGCCCGGCCAAGTCGGGTCGAAACACGTCGCGCGGGTGCGGGTCGAACGTGACGGCCACGGCGGGGCCGCCAAACTCGGCCACCTGCGTTCGCGCCGCGGCGATCAACGAGGCATGGCCGAGGTGAACGCCGTCGAAGTTGCCGACGGCGACCGTCCCGTCCTGGCAGACGCCGGGCGCCGGGTCGCGCCAATCGACCGTGAAGCTGGCCATGTCCGAACTCGTCGTGAAAAGGCAAGTCGCGCCGCTTGCCTCGTCCCCAAACTTCTGTTTTTCCCTCGTTCCCAAACTCCTGTTTGGGAACGCTCTTTGATGAAACTCTGTTTCGTTGCGGCCCCCATCCCGGATGTAGGGCGGAGTGCGAAACGGGAGTTTCGCGCGCGGACGTTCCCAAACAGGAGTTTGGGAACGAGGGAACGAGGGGAACGGATCAACCGCTGGGCGCGATGGTGCGGCCGGGCTATACTGAGCGGGAGAGCCATACCCGTTTGCATGCTCTTTGGAGGGCGGGGAGGGTACGTCAGAGGCCTAGCCACATGAAGGAAATCGTTCCTCTGGGCGAGCGACTCGCTCCCGACACCATTGCGAAGCTGGAGCGGGCGGCCCAGCACCGATTTGCCACGGCGGAAATCCTGCGAACCAAGAAGCGACGATTGGCGGCGCTCTACCTGTATGGGTATAGTGCGGAGATTTGTTTGTCCGCCGCCTACTATCGCAGTTCGGGCCTCCCAGGGAACACGGCCATCGACCGCGACACCCGTCAGCGGCGGATGGCGCAGGCGAGACAGTTGCGCACCGCGAGCGGAGAGCCGTTGATGAACAGCGCCCCCCACCCCTTGGTGGGATGGGCTCGTTTCTTGCAGTGGCAGCGTATTCTCCGGGGCGGGCTGACGCGGCAGGACGAGCGGCGCTTGCGGGAGGCGATCAACAAGGCGACGCTGATCTACAACTATTGGCGTCCGGAATTGCGGTACAAGACGGTCGAAGTCCCAGATCGGCCGCTGCAAGAAGTCCAGCGGGCGGCCAAATGGCTGCTCGACAACCAGAAGCAGCTTTAGGAGAGTGGTTATGCCGGTCATCCGACTCACGCCCACCGCACCGGCGTTTCGGCGCGAGCAGCGCCAGACCCTGCTTGACCAGCTGTCGAGGGAGCTTGCGGGCCAGGCGACCGAGAAGGGGCCGGTCGTCTTTGAGATCCCGCTGGATCGAACCGACAAGATGGACGTGCTGGTCGTATGGGAGGCGTGGAAGGACGTTCCTTCGGAGATACGGAGCGATGTCATCCTGGAAGCGTACAAGGACAAAAAGGATACTATTTCTCAAGCGCTCGGCGTCACGTACCATGAGGCCAACGACCAGAACCTGCTCCCCTACGCGGTGCTGCCGATGGCGCGTCGCGGAGAGGTCGATCCCGAAACGCTGAAAGCCGCAATGCTGAAGCAAGGCGGCTTCACTTTGGAGGGAGGGAAAGTCGATCTCCGCTTCCCCACACGGACCATGGCTCAGGAGGCTCACCGGCGACTGTGCGACGACGTGCCGAAGGGTTACTGGTCGATGGTTGAATCCGGCGATGCGATTTCCTGACCGCCCTGCCTGAGGTAGGCGCCGGTTCGGGGCGCGACGACTTGGCCTAGCGGTGACGGCAGATGTTCTCCTCCCTGGCAATCCGCCGGCCGCTGGTGTCATCGCTGGACAGCCGTGGTTTCAGGAATGCCTGCCTTGAACCGATCAAACTCAGGCGGCAAGCACTCCAAGAAGCTCTCGGTGGTGACAGCATATAAATCCCATGTGACATCGAGTTGGTTCAAGATGGTGGCCAGTCGCCGCGGCCCACCGGGGCCCTTGGATCGGGCTCTTTGCTTTGGTTCCCGAGTTTTCGGATCGATGTACAAGTAGGTGATGGCCTGAAGAAGGGCTTTATTCGTCACGGTTTCCTGTCGAGCCGCGAGCTGGTTCACAAACTCGCTCAGGAAATGAAGCGGTCCGTGCAGCAAGGCCAGCGCCCGATCCGGGTTGTCGCGGTGCGCCCGAACGATCAAGTATGGGCCGGCCAGGAGATGCTTATAGTATCGTCGCCCCTTTCGCGGTTCGAGAATGTACCGGGTTTGTTCGCCGGGGTCCCGCCGCCCTCGCTTGTCTGCGGGACACAGTTCGTCAAAGTAGAACAGTGCCAACCACCCCCAAAGGCCGATGTCGCGCTCGACGTCGCGCAGGCCGGAGTCGGACAGCTTGCCGTCGAGATACCGCGCAGCCTCCAGTCGGCTACCGAACGTGCGCGGTTCGATCTCGATCGCCACGCCCACGTCTTGGGATGTATCAGGGTGGGTCAGAATATCCACGGGAGCGCCCTGAGCCATTTCCGTCTTCAGGGAGTCGAGAAATCCAGCCAGCCGTTCCATGCCGACCGCGTTGAGCCGACGGAGAAGTGTCATCGGTTTTCCTCCCTTTGCCAAAATGCGAAGAAGTTGCCGAACAGTCCCTGTTGCCGAGCGAACGAACCCACGGCAGACTCGATCCAGTCGTCGTAACGATCGCTGTCGCCGTCCTCGATCTCGCCAACGCCCGGAAGGGCCTCGGCGAACAGAAGCCAGCGTGTGCGCCAGTCCTCGTGGTCTTCCAGATCCGGGAACTCCTCGATTTTGAGGATCCGGGTGAGGATTTCGCGCATGGCCTGGGGGCAGACCAAGGTACGAAATAGCGGGTGCGCAGCGACGGCCTGCTTGTTAAGGTTCTTGTTCACGAGGAGCACGGGGTCGCCGCTGAAATCCACGCGGCACACCTCCTGGTCCAGGTCGGCGGACTGGACCGGTAGCAGCGGGGTACGATGCTCGTCCACGTCGTCGGGCCGGCGCACTGGAATCTTGTCTGCCTCAGCCAACATGACGCCATGGCGGTCGCCGGACGATGTGACCCGAACCCGGAACAGGATGCCGTCCGCGGAATCAAAATCAGTGAGACGGCGGTCCTGGGGAGGAACAATCGCACCAGCGCGCCCGAAGGGGAAGCGCATCCAGAGGGTCTGTCGGTAGGCCTCGACGAAAATCAATGCCTCGGCGGGCAGCTTGTAACCCCCCAGGCGCAGATCGACATCAAAGGTAGGCGGCCCCTGTGGCGGCTGGTAAACTATGACGCAGACATCGGAGCGATTGATGCGCGCCCGGCCCGTGTAGTTAAGCCTGCTGATCGCCATCCACTTCCTCCTTTCGGGCCAGGACTTTCACGAGGAGATCCCGGTTCACGTCGAAGCCGGTCACGCTCAGCCGGAAATCGGGCTGAAGCACTTTGACGAGCATGTGGTTCTCCGCCTGCTCAATCACCTCAACGCCGTGCTGATCGTCCCCGACGCGAATGGGAGCGCGATCCACCTGAAAATCGGCTGGGTGGTATTTCTTCAGAGCGTTGCCGTGGCGAACATCGTAGGCCATCTTCACGTCAAGCAGTTCTGGCACTCGCGCGTTCTGGTCGCCGCGCATAATGCGAAACCCGCCGACAATCCTCTGCACGCGCCAAGCTTTGGGCTTGGGCGCCGGCAGATAGGGGGGTTGTGGCGGCTGTGGCCCGGGCTGGTCGGGGCCGGGCCGCTTCTGGCGAGTCCTGACTGCACCGGGCGAGTCGGGCTCGGCCGGCAGCGAGAAGAGATCAATCAGGATCGCTGGGTCGGCTTCCTCCTCGGTCTCACTGACCAGCCGGACGATTTCGGCCACGCTGTTGCTGACGAACTCCAGGTTCGCCGGGCCGAAGACGTACTTGTCCTTGTAGTTTGAGCCCTCCTTTTGCCATTCCGTGTGGGAAATGTTCTCGGAGTCGCCCAGCAGCGTGGCCAGCGGTCTGTCCACGACTACCACCAGGGCGGAGATGCCGCGCGTGGTCTTGCCGCGGACGCCCGTGATGGTGATTCCTTCCCGAATATACAGGGGTCGGGGGCGCTCCTCGGTGCCGTCACGGACAAGGAACACGTCGAAAAACGACCACTTGGTTTCCTTGCCCTTCCCCTTCTCCCGCACGGGCATGGGAACGCGGACGGCGATCCGCTCCCCCGCATGAAGTTTCTGGCGGAACTGCCTGAGCATATCCGGAGGAACCAGATCTGCGCTCCATTTCGGTGCTTTCTGTGCGGGAGGTCGATTGAGAGTCGGGATCGGCTCCTTCACCACGTCCCGCGCCCAGACCGCCAGTTCCAGCAAGGGCAGCATGTCGGTTGCCAGGGTGCCGTTCAGCCGACGCACGGTTTCAACCAGGGTATCGGCCGTAAGCTGCTGCGGAGCGCCGTCCGGTCCCGTCACGGCAACTTGAAGGTCGCCCCCGAGGATGGGGTGGAAGTAGCCCTCGACGACTGCATGGAGCAAGTTTTCCGCTGTCAACTCATCGGCCGCGTAGCAGGGGACCACCAGCGAGAGGCCTGGCTCGGCGCCACGCCGCAACCCGAAGACCTGGCAGAAACGTTCGATGGTGTCGGCGTCCTGAACCGGAAGCGTGAGCTGGTCGGCACCCTGGTCCCCGAAGTAACCGTCGGGAACATAACGGGTTCCTCCGATCTGGTGCGATTTCAGGATCGCTCTCCCCATGAGCAGCCGCCGCGCGTTAGAGGCGCGCACCGTCACGCCCCAGAAGGTGCTGATCCGGCTCGACCTGGGAAACACGGTCTTGCCGACGCCCCATCGGCCGCGGTCGGTTTCGCTCTTGTCCGAGTGGCCGTCGGCGCGAAAGAAGTTGAAAAACCCATTCTCGACTCCATCTTCTATGTGCCACTGCTCCGGGTCGCCCTCCAGACCGACCGTCCCAAAGTCCTCGAAGGTCAGAAACTGACAGGGATCCTGAGGCGATGGAACGTCGCGCAACCCGTTCGGTTTGGCTTCCAGGTGCGGCCAGGCGCCATCCAGAAATGGCTCCGCCGCCTTCGCGGCTGCCGCCCGTTCCGTGCCCGACACCCGGATTTCGACCCGCAACTGACCGTTGCGGGGCGCGTCCAGCGAGTTTTGAATGCCTTCCCGGACCAGGGCGGTGGCGCTGTTATTGATGGCCTCCGTCGCGAAGAACTCGCCCTGGATCGGCTCACGTGTCGTGTCGCCGGGCCGCAAGGTCATGAAATGCCAGCTGGGCATTTGGGCGCTCCTATTCTGGGCGTTGCCGGTTTCCAACTCGTTCGTTACCAAGATGTCCGTTGTCGTCATTCATGGCGCTCTTGGTGCGCGACACCTTCAGGAACTCGTCGACCTTGTCCCCGAGTTCGTAAGTGACATGGCGTCCTTGCCACTGTCGTCGAAGTAGCCGCAGTTCAGCCAGGCGGGCGACTAGGCCGCTGATGTGCGTGAGGGCCATGCCCTGGGTCCATTCACGCGGGAACTTGCTCTGGACCGTCGTGGTCAGGTCAGAGGGCGTAGTCTTGCCTTCCTGGACGGCCGCCAGGATGATCTGCATGTCGTTGCGTTCGCTCGGCACCCCGGACAGCACCTGGCGCACGAGGAAGTCTGTTTCGTCGGCGCTCAAGGCCGTGGGCGTCTTCTTGTCCTTGGTGTCCAGCACTGGGCTTTCGGTCTGGGCGAAGGCCAGGCCCTGCTCGGTGAGTACGATCGCGGAATCCACGAACTTAGCCAGTCCATACTGGCAGATCGCGCCCGGATAGATTTCACCGCCCCTAGTGGACCGGGCCACGAATTGGCTCAAGAACCTGTCGCGGGAGGAGCTATTGCCGCGCCTCGGCAACCCGGTGGACAGCTGTTCGTCGCGCTTGCGGCTGGCCTCGTTGTCCCATTGCTCCAGCAGGGAGCCGACCGTAGCAGCGTCGTCGGCCATGCGGTCGCTGATGGCGCCGAGCTTGGGCCACTTGCCCTCGGCGGCAGAGAACGTGGCCAGCCAACGGCAGGCCAGCTTTATGGGAAAGAGCCGGTTGACCTGGCCGAAGACATGATCGCCGATGTCGCGATCAGCAGCAACCTTGCACGGCGCCGGGCTTCCTTCGCCCCGAACCGTCTTGGCAAGACGCATGAAGACGGCCTCGATATCCTGGGCCGCCACCGTTCGGGGCTCTGTTGTCGCGCGGGCTACCGGCTTGCCTGTCCGCTTCTGCGTGGTGGCTGTCGCCTTGGCGGCCGTCTCCTCAGACGTGGGCCTCTGATCGTGGACACCGTTGGTGGACTCAGCGTTGTCCCTGATTCCTCGGTGCCCGCGTTCGATGATTTCCGCCGGGGTCGCGCCGCGCTCTAGGGCTAGCTGGTTGAACGCGGCGATTTCGAGAAAACTTTCATAGGTCTGATACTGCCCCTTCTCAAGGAGATCCTTGATTGCAACGAAAAGCTTGTCGGAAAGGTTTATGGCAAGCAGTGGCATTATGTACCTCCTCAGTCATTTTGTCGCGTTTGGGAAAAAAGTCAAGGTGCGCAAGACAGTTTTCTGGAAAATATCCGTTAGCGACTAAAATGAACCACGAAGCGCCCTTTTTGGTTCAGCCGTTGTCCTCGAACGGCTTAGGCAGACATCCAGCGTGACGTAAAATGATGACGGGCCGCGTAAAGAATGCTGGCCTTGCGGGTAGAATGCACCAGGCAAAGGAGGTGAACCATCAACCCTATCAAAGCCACCTGGATCAACGGCAGGATCTTGCCGGCGGAGCCAGTGGATTGGCCGGAGGGCACTTGAAGTGGTCGTGATGCCGGTGGCGACGCCCGGTAAAATTGGTTTGGACGAATCCGAATGGCGGGACGACGCCGAGGCGCTCGCGGACTGGGAGGCGTGGTTGCCAACCGTCGAACCGTTAGCCCTCAGCGACGACGAACGTGCGGCATTCGCGTCCTACCGCGAGGAGTTTCGCAAATACAATCTGGAAGCCGTGCGTCAACAGATGGCGTCGGGAGATAAGCCATAATGCGGCGCTATCTACTCGATGGAAAGGGGGGGATTCATCATTGCTGAATGACGAATATCCCCTTTTGTCGCCCGCGTTTCCTTCCCGACAAGGACCAGGGAGGTAGAGCCGCGGCAGGCATTCTTCTCCGCACATCCGCCCATTTAAGGCTTATCGAGACTTGACATTATCTGGATATACGGGCCTGAGGGCTGCATGGTTAATCTGTAGTCCAGCATCAGGCGCTTGTTGTCGGGGAATAGCGACTCCTTCCGTTGGATTAGCGTTTTAAGATGAACCCGCGCTTCCGCACGAACTTCCGGCGGCAATGTTGCGGTCGTGCTTTGGATGAGATCCTCCCGTGAGGCGCCCGAAGCGATGGCCGCGTTCCAAGCCACCATGCCCAGGAGTATCACCTTCCGGAGTTGTTCCTCATCAGGCCATACCTGGCTGTCGATCTCCATGAAGTCAATGAGTGCTGCCGACATGCTGACAAGCCCGCCGTGTGGAACGACCAATACCTCGCCGCCAGTATGTCGTTGCATTCGAGCGATCTTCTCCCGCCGCGCCTTCCGCTTCTTTTGCTTCTGCCTGTCCTTCCTGCTCTGCGCCATGTGTGCTTCTCCTTGACATTCAGGCATTTCGGCGCTGTCTCCAGGCCGCCGTCTTGCATGGGAGAAGTTATTTTATCACCTCTGTTAAGCGATGCCAGCCGTCCGATATTTTAGGACTGCATCGAGTAGGAGAACCATACGAGCCGCGCACGTTAGTAAGC
>DHJA01000298.1:34250-45389 GCA_002404095.1 Planctomycetaceae bacterium UBA4732
TTACTAACGTGCGCGGCTCGTAAGGATGACATAGCTCGTCGTATTACGGCTCATTCGCCGTCATCGCCGCATTGAGCGCCTTGGCGATGCGTTCCTTGCATTCATCCAAGTGCGCCCGCGTCGTCTCATCGACTGTCAACGCCTTGTCACTTAGCGTCTTGTCGATCCGGCCGCTGATCTCCTTGAGGTGTGCCCGCGCCAGGCTACGCGCATCGGCCGGCGCCGCCGCCGGGCCGACCACCAGCGTCGTCAGGTCTTTCAGATATTCGCGCTGCAAATTGCGGCGGATCACCGACGATTGCAGCGTCTTCTTGCCGTCCTTGCTGTCCTTGCCGTCCGTCGCGGCGTCGTTCCATACGCCGTCCGTCAGGCCGCGGAACAACTCCGCCACCGTTAACGGCCGGTCGTCCTTGTCCGCCTGCAAGGCGTCGTCTTGGAGTCGCGCCAAAACCGACGGGTCGAACAAATGGTCCAGCGCCGTCTTTTGAATCTGTAGCACGCGCTCGTTCAACGGATACTCCACGCGGTTCATCGCCGCCCGCTCGTTGCCCCAGTGCGACCAGCGATCCGGGCCGAGCCGCCGTAACAGCTGCGGCGAAAACTGGAACGCCCCTTCGTTGAACAGGTGCGTCTCCAAAAACTCCAACGCCTCGCGCTGCTTGTCGCCCTTGACCGGCTCTTGCGGGTCGCGGCCGTTCGGATCGCCGCGATGGTCGCGGTGCAGATATTCGCCGCCCACGAAGTTCGAGATCAGGTGCGCCGCGTTGCCGTACTGCTGTAGCAAGACGCCGAACGTCATGCGCGTCCGCTGATAGCCCTCTCCCTTGTCCACCGTCTTGTCGGCCAGCGTTTTCATCAGTTCCTCGGCCAACAGGATGCGGTCCTTGCCGAACTGCATCGGATCGGCGCCCAGGTCGAAGACGTTAATCAGCGGGTCGGACGTACCGCCCATGTCCTCGTCGGTGCCGTAGTCGTAGCCGGGCGTCGCACAGCGCGAGGCGATTTGACGCAGCGCGTCCGCTTCGCCTTCCGTGCCGCCGGATAACGGCTTATAGGCATATTCAATAGCCCAATAGTCGTAAGGCCCAAGCGTCGTCGTGAAGTAGTCGCCCTGCTTGACGCCTTTAGGGGCGAGGTTCACTGGGGCGTAATCCATCACCGAGCCGACGAGACCTTGTTTGTGCGTGATGTTCACGTCATGAAGTTGGTCGTTCTTGAGCATGGTGCTGGCCTTGAAGTTGTGTCGCAGGCCCAGCGTGTGGCCGACTTCGTGCATCGTCACTTCCTTCACCGCCTGGCCGATCAGCTCATCCAGCACCACCGGCGACGGCTTGGCGCCGTCCTTGGCCGGGTCCATGTCCGCCAGCGCCAGCGCGGCCAACGCCAACTCCCGTTTCATGCACGATCCGCACTGGCATACACCCTGTTGAGACGCTTCGTATCGGGCCACGGCCGCGTCTGGCTTGTGATTGGGCCGGTCGTCCCAGCCGGCCAAGCCGTCGCGCGACGGCATGGCGCTGTTGAACAATCCCCACCCTTCGCGGATCGCTTTGATCGGGCTAATTGGCTCCATGTCCTGCGCCGTCGGATTGCCGCCGCTGTACGCCATCGCCTCCTGACGGTAGAAGCGCACCATGCTGGCGTCAAATACGATGTCGGCGTCCATCAACTCGCCGGTGAGCGGGTTGGCGCGCGACGGGCCGCGCGCGAAACCGCGGTCGGTCGTGATCCAACGGAAGGTGTTGTAATTAATATCTTCGGGATCGAAATCCTCGCTTTCTTGCTGGCGCACTTCGATGGCGTCGCGGAAGCCGATCTTCTCGAACGCCTTGTTCCATTCCAGGATGCCCTCACGGACGTAGGCCCGATACTCCTCCGGCACCGATTTCTCGATCCAGAAGATGATTTTCTTCTTCGGGGCTGACAGTTTATTCGGGTTCTTCGGGTCCACCGGCTCGGCCCGCTCCAAGCGCCAACGGTTGACGTAGCGCACGAACGTCGTGTCCTTGCTGTCGGTGCTGAAGTCCTTGACGACGGTGAGAAAATGGCCGACGCGGTCGTCGGCGATGCGCGGCTGGTAGCCGTCTTCGGGCAGCTGGCACAAGCCGTAATGGATGACCACCGTGGCGCCGCGCGAGTCGATGACGCTGCCGTCGTGGAAACCGCCGGAGTAGGTGGCCGCGACCTCCAGCTCGACGTTGCGCGGGAACGCCTTGACCTTGCCCCAAACGCTGCGCGACGAGTCGAAGCCGCCGATGCCCAGCTGGGCGAAATCAGTCATAAAGATATCGTTAAAGTTGATGAGGACGCTGCCGCGACTGGGGTGGACGCTGTGAATGCGCAGCGACATCAGCACGGAGTCGGCATAAGTGGTTTCGACGGCCTTGGCCACGGCGGAGTTTTTCTTGGCCTGGAAATGGACGTTGCGGCGAATGAGATGGACTTTGTCGCCGACGCGGCGGAACATCAGCACCCACTGTTCGCCGAAGTTCAGCGTGTCGCCGCCGATGCCGAGGCCGCGCGCCACGGCGATCGGACACAGAAACGGCTGGTTGAACTGCCCCAGTTGGATCTCGGCGAAGAGGCGGTCGTCCTTGAGGTAGAGGCGAAAGAGTCCTTCAAACTCCTTGGCCCCTTTGATCACCTGATCGAAGTCCTCGAACTTCTTTTCGGATGCGGCCTGCTGAGCGGCGGTCGGATCGGTGGGGCCTATCAGCAGGAGCGCCAGCGCCGCCGCCGGCAGCAGCGCGATGAGATTGCGTTTCATGGAAGTGTTCCTTCAGGAGTGGATGCGGAACATGCGCCGTTGGACGCGAGGTGCGTAGTGAGGGTTCGGTCGTTTCAACAAGAACACACGGTAAACTCACCTTAACTTGCCTTGACGGCCGGATCAAGGCTATACGGGCCAAAATGCGAGCGGGGCGCCGCCTGGCTTCGCGGAAGTCTCAAATGGCGGGTTGCGTGGGATGTGCGGATTGTGCCAGGTGTGCCTCTTCTGCATGAACAGCAGAGCAAGCGTCGAGTCTTCCATGGTTGGTTTATGGAGCCTGTTTCCCAGCGAGAAGGTTGTCGATGGTTTCGTTGCGGAAAGCAAGGAACTGCTTGATGTGATCCAGCGACCCGACCGGCGCGCACCAGTCGAATGTATCGAGCGACCAGTCGTGGGACGCCGTGTCGCGGATTCTCAGGTGAGACGGCGTCAGGTTGCAGAAGCTCCCATAGAGGGACGCCGCCCGCCGTTGAAGCAGGTTCCGGAGCGGGCCGGCGAAGTCCGTCGGTTTGATTAGGGTGGTCGGGGCAAACATGCTATTAGCCGCGCTGGTGTAAAGCCCGGGCCAGGAAGGACGATAGGCCGCACCATCAATCGCTTCGATCTCTTCCCATAGCCGCTTATGCACTTTATGATCAACTAGGTGGGCCAACGCATAGCCCTCCGGGCCAAACTGCTGGAACGGCCTGCCACGAAACACGAACGACCACAGGTGTTTCGGGTAGTTGTTGTCGTCTATTTTCAAGGCCTGGCCGTAGCCCGCTTCCGGGGCCTCTGTCTGCTTCCGGTGTTGTGCGATTTCCTTGGAGCCGACGTATCGTCGGATGCCCGGAAACGTACAGGCACATCGTTCCCATAGGTAGGCCGTTGGATCGATGCCGCGCGCACTCAATGCCGCCGCCCAGGCCGGCCTATGTCGCTCATTGTCTTCCACCACCGCGCGTACGATTTCCGGATGCAGGAAGCGAACGAACGGTCCGATAAATCGAGCTAGGTGAAAAACGTCCTCGTCGGTGGGTAGATTCCAGTCGGGCCACTTCGAGCGTGTTCGAGGCGGACGAATGGACGGCTCTTGCGGTCGAACAAGAGAGACCGGCGGTTCGGCGCCGGTTGGCCATTCTTCACAAAACTGAACGTAGAGATTGAGAGCGCTGCGAAGCGTCGCCGTCCCGTTATAGACATTCCCGTTGATAGGAACGCGATGCTTGGCAGCCAAACCCACTCGTTCATCGTCTTTCGAGTAGCTCATCCTTCCCAGCAAGCCGCAGGACCGGTCCCCTGCGAAGTGGATGTCGAGATCGCCCTCATACACTTCCACGGTCTTGCAGTTAGAGACGCGGGCGCGGCACGTCGTAGCGGCTATGGGTTCGCCTTCCCTCGTCCGATAGAAGTGGATGAGCCACTGTTCAAACGCTTGCGTTCGCATCATCGGCTCCCGTTAAGGAATGTTGAACCACTGATCCTGCCAGTCCGCCGGCTCGCTGGCGTATGCCGCCGCCCGCGACCAGGAAATCCACCACGTCGAACAACCGGCTCCTTTTTCGCATAAGGAAGAGGCCGGGCGAGCCATGACCCGCCCGCAAGTGGATGGCGAGGTGCGACTTCATGGTGGATTCGTCTCGTGACACGACAATTCGGCAACACCGTTCCGCCCAGATCAAGACGTCTGGGTCTTTCGTCCCCAAAGGAAGGTCCACCGGATCCCCGACGCGGGCCACGTCGATGGGATCGACGTTGACGGCGTTGTGGCGCCGGATTGCTTGCCAGAGCGCCCAGCCGCGTAAGTCTTCGTCCAGGAGAAAGCGCAACGGCACGAGTCACCCCGTCTTGGAGCATTCTTCCGCCTCGACCCGTCGCAGCTTCTCCCCGATTGAAAGCGTAGCCCAGGTAGGATCCGCAGCATGGGCCGCGTCCGCTTGCCGCAGTTGTTCCATCAGCCGCCGGACTTTGAGTACTCCCGGCCCAGGCTGATAAGCCGCGTAGGCCCGATCCATTTCTTCATGACAGCGGGCCACATAGGAGTCCACCTCTTCTCTCTCCGCCTGGTAGAAGGAGGCCGTCTGCCGGATGAGATCCAAGGGCAGCGTGGGGAACTCGGCCTGGATCTGTTGCGCGGAACACCCCTCCTTCAAGAAGTCCACCACATGCATTAGGTCGATGCGGTGGCCCGTCAGGCGTATGTTACCGTATTCGTGTCGCGTTAGAAAATCCGGAAGGTCCATATGCGCCTCCTTCAGACGTCCGCTTCTCTCACTCAATCCACGAACACAAACTCATTCGCATTGAACAACACCCGGCACGCCTTCGCCAGTCCATGTTTGGTAACGTATTCCACAAAAGCGATGCGCTCGTCGGCCGTCGGCAGTCGGCCAAACGCCAGCCGGTAGGCCCCCTCCGCTTGCTTATCGGGATCGCCGCTGATCTTCCGCAATCGCTCCGCGAGACAGTCCGCTTGTTTCAATATGAACGGGTCATTAAGCAGCGCCAGCGCCTGCAACGCCGTCAGCGTCGTGTTGCGCACCGGCGTGTTGACGTTCGGATCGGCGCAGTCCAGACAATCGAGGAACGGGTTCGGCACGCTGCGCACCGTGAAGCGGTAGACCGTCCGCCGCCAGTTGACCGGGTCGTTGATCTTATCGACCGCCGTGTGGTCGTAGACCGGCGAATGATCGTCTTTGAAGCGGAACAGCTCGAAGCCCGGCCCGCCCATTGTGAGATCCAATTTGCCGCTAATCGCCAGCACCGCATCGCGCACCTCTTCCGCGTCGAGGCGTTGCCGGGTCATGCGCCAGAGAAAACGAGCGTCGGCGTCGATCTTCGTCGCCTCGGGGTCGTCGGCGGACGCTTGGCAGTAAGCCTCGCTGAGGACGATAAGGCGGTGCAGCTTCTTGAAGGAGCCGCCGCCGTCGCGGAACTCGACCGCCAACCAATCGAGCAATTCGGGATGCGTCGGCCGTGAGCCGTTGCGGCCGAAGTCGCTCGGTGTGTCCACGAGGCCGCGGCCGAAATGGTAATGCCAGACGCGATTGACGATGGAGCGCCACGTCAGCGGGTTGCGCTCGTCGGCGATCCATCCGGCCAACGCGGCGCGACGGCCGCCTTCGTCGTTCGCTTTGAGACCGGTAAAGTCCGCTTTCAATTCCGTAATGCAGGACAACGCACCCGCCGTAACCAAGTCGCGTTTCTGCTCCACGTCGCCTCGGTGCAGGACGTAGATCGGCCGCGGTGGGATAGGTGAAACGGCGTAAGCGAGATTGCTCCTTGCCAGCTCCTGAAGGTCGTGATCGAGCGCGGCCAACTCCGCCGCCGTCCGCGCGAGGCCGTCGCGCGTCGCCGGTGCGACTAAAGCATCGGTCAAGACTTTACGCTCTTTTTCAACCTTCTGAATTTGTTCCTGTAGTTCGCCGCGGCGCCGTGCAAGAGCGGGCGTCTTCGGATCGGCCAGATCCGGCAGCGACGCCCGGCTGTCGTAACCGTCCACGAGATAGCGATTGCTCCAGCGCCCGGCCTCAATGGAGTCGAGCGAAGTCACGACGGCGCTGCGGGCGACGTTCTTGCCGGCGGACTCGACTTCCAATTCCGCCAGGGCGAAGACGTAATCGCCGGTGCGCTTCCACAGACGTTGGGCCGTCATGCGGACGTACCTGGCTCTCTGACCAGCCGGCCGGAAGACGACCGGACTGTCGCCGGGATTGGCGTAGTCGTTCATCGTCTGGTCGGCGATGCGAACGGGCTTGGTAAACGTCGCATCCTCCGACGCATCTAAGCGGAATCGCACGGGGAAGCCGAAGCCCGGCGTATCGGGGAAGTCCGTCGGACGGGCAGGGATAAGGCGCACGGCGTCGATGGGAAGCGATTTGCCGAGATCGACTTGCACCCATTTTTCCACGTCGAGAGTCGCCGATATGGCGCTATGCCAGCCGTTGCTAGGACTGGGGGCGCCTGCGGGCAACGGCAACGCGGCCAGTTCCTCGCGGGCCTTCTTGAGTTCGCCGTCCATGCGTAGAAGGTCGGGGCTAGAGACTTCGCCCGCTGTTTTTAGCAGCGCTGCCCGTTCGTCCGCGATCTGCCTGCGCCGGCCTTCCAGCTGCGTGCGCCGCGCCAGGAGTTCTTTACTGGCAAACGGCCTGTCCGCCCGCTCGACGCCGGCAAACACGGCTTGTAGGCGGTAATAATCCTTCTGAGGAATGGGGTCAAACTTGTGGTCGTGACAGCGGGCGCAGTGGACGGTCAGGCTGTCGAAGGTCGAAATCGCGTTGATTACCATGTCATCGCGGTCGAGGACGCGCGTCTTTTCTTTGTCCACCGTGCCCTCGCGCAACTCGGCCTGGCCGACGAAATCCCACGGCCCGGCCACGACAAAGCCGGTGGCCACGACGCCGTCGGGATCGTCGGGGAAGAGTACGTCGCCCGCCAATTGCTCCTTTATGAATCTCGTATACGGCTTATCGCTGTTGAAGGCGCGGATTACGTAATCGCGGTAGGGCCAGGCGTGATCGCGGCGCTTGTCCTTGTCGTAGCCGTGCGTGTCGGCGTAGTGAACCACGTCGAGCCAGTGGCGGCCCCAGCGTTCGCCGTAGCGCGGCGAAGCCAGCAGTCGATCCACCACCTTTTCGTAGGCGTTTTTGCTGTTATCGCCGAGGAAGGCCTCGATTTCCTCCGGCGTGGGCGGCAGGCCGATCAGGTCGAACGTCACGCGGCGCAACAGCTTGGTTTTGTCGGCGGGCGGCGACGGGTGCAGTCCCCTCGCTTCCATCGCGGCGAGTACGAAGGCGTCGATGGGCGTGCGGCCCCACGCCTTGTCCTTGACGGCTGGCACGGCCGGCCGAGAGAGCGGCCGCAGCGACCACCAGTCATCGTTGGCCGGCGCCGGCTTGTCCGCCACGACCGTCACGCCCCTCGGCCACGGCGCGCTGTCGTCGATCCATTGGCGCAGCGAAGCCGCTTCGTCGGCCGTGAGTTTGGCGCCTTTCTTCGGCATCTTCGCTTCGGCGCCGACGACCATCTGTAGGAGCAAACTATCCGCGGCGGCGCCCGGTTTGACAGCCGGCCCCGTGTTGCCGCCGGCCAGCAAGCGCTCGCGCGTCGTCAGATCGAGGCCGCCGCTTTTCTTCGTGGGATTGTGACACGACGCGCAGCGCTGTCGCAGCAGCGGCGCGACACGATCCGAAAAGAGGGCCGGCTCTCCGGCGGATAGAACCCCCGCCCCGAGCATCCACACGAGAATAGCGGCGGCAGGCGCATTCATCATGGCGGGTACTCTCGATCTCCTGGCGAGCCGGCGGCGTTAGCCCCCGGAGGGCCAAGGGGTCTGATCACTTGGACTGTGCCGTGTTCCGCCGCGCCTTGTCAAGCCGGCCGGTAATTACTGTTGCGCCTATGCACTTTTTGACTATTCCAAGCCGGGACGGCGGGAAACTGCTACAAGGGGGACGCCGGACGCCCTTCCCTCTCTGTTCGCTTATTATACTCATAGCGTGGAAATCGCCAGAGTCCTTCGCAGCCCGGACGGCGAAGGCCGTGACGATGAAAAAGATCAACATGAGGGGGACAATGATGGAATGGCCGTGGATAAGGCTATGGCGGATGCTGGCAGCAGGGCGGCAGGGGCGCAACGTCCGCAACCTGTTTCTCCAACAGCGGCCGCAATTGCAAGACGCTTTCTTCGCCGCGGCGGCCGCCAGCGGTAAGCCGCGCGGCCTGCGTTGGAAGGCGTGCGAGTGGGAGTCGGCCGTCGAATTCGCCCGCGAACGCGCCACCGGCAGTCTGACGGCCCTGGCCGGCGTCGTCATCGAATTCGAGGCCGTCGAGGGCGGCGACATGGAGGGCGTGGCCGCCGTCGGCAACTTGCGCAACGCCTCCGCCGTCTTCTTTTTTCACGCCGGGCAATGGCGAACCACCGGAAAGACCGTGTTTAATCTCAATCCGGACGAGGCTCTGGTTCGCTTTCAGAGTCAGTACGAGCGGTTGTCAGAGGATAGTCGATGATAGGGATACCCAAAGTCGGCAGTTCCTGCAGCCGGCGCCAGCCGCGCGTCACGCGCGCCTCTTCCTCCGCCACATAGGCGGCGTCGAGAAAGGTCTTGGCAAACGGGCCGTCGCAGACGACCGGCGGAAACGCGGCATCGACTATGTACTGGGCCATCGACGGGTTGCAGCGGATGTGAACATCGGGCAGGAGGTGCAGTTGTTCCGGCGGCGTTTCGCCCAGCACATAGCGCAAATAAAGGTCCGATTCGGTGATTTCGGCCACTTCGAGGCCGCATATCTGACACAGATATCCTTGTTCGCAGCGCGCCATTGGTATAGAGGAATCGCGTTTGTGACATCGTTTAGCCGCGACCCGAAGGGGAGCGCGTCTGCCTCGCGCTCCCCCTTCGGGTCGCGGCTAAACGATTGTGGAAACAATAAGCGCACGCGGAAATAACTATCGCACGCTAATCTGGCACGGCTCCATCAGCCAGACGGGTTCGCCGCGCATGCGCAGGAATCCCTCCACCGCCCGTAGCTTCGGCGCCAGTTCCGGCGCCTCGCGCAACATCGGCAGCAATCGCATCATCGGCGCCCGCGTCTCCGATTTGGCGTCCATCAACATGTCGATGAAGCTGCGCGGCTTCGGCAATATCAACAGTTCAAGATCTTTTCCCTCCGCAACGCCTGCCGCCTTCTTCGCCGCCGCCACTGCGTCGTTGAGATTGCCTAGTTCGTCCACCAGACCTTTTTCCTTCGCCTGCCGGCCCGTCCAGATGCGGCCGCCCGCGACGGCCTCCAACTCCTTGCGCGTGATCTTCACGCCCGCTTTCGTTCGCCCCGCGATCGCTTTGTCCAGGAACTGGTCGTAGGCGTCGTGGATCAACGCGGTCATCGCCTCCTTTTCGGAGGGGTTGAAGGGGAACGTCGAGGAGAAGATGCCGGCGTTGGCGCCGCGCGAAATCACTTCGGTGTGAATGCCGATCTTGTCGTAGACGCCTTCGAGGGCCATCTTGCCGCCGAATACGCCGATGGAACCTGTAATAGTGCCTGGCTCGGCGATGATCTTCTGAGCCGGCATGGCGATGTAGTAACCGCCGCTGGCCGCCACGTCCGACATGCTGGCGATCACCGGCTTCTTGCAGCGCGTCACCTCGGCCCAGATCAAGTCGCTCGCCAGGGCCGAACCGCCGGGGCTGTCCACGCGCAACACGATCGCCTTGACCGTCTTATCGTTCTCGGCCTGGCGGATGGCCGCGATCATCGTCTGCGAGCCGCACGACGATTCGCCGAAAAAGCTCTCGCTACTCTTGCCCGAGTTGATGACGCCCGTGGCGTAGATCACCGCGATCTTCGGCTTGTTGCTCGATGAGGCGCCCTTTGACGGCGACATCAGTTTGAAGATCGCGAAGGGGCTGGATAGGTCGAGTTCCTCGGACTTCGTTTGTCCGTAGTTGCGCGTGATCGTAACGCCGTCGGCCTTCAGCGTCTCTTTGAATGACTCCTCGAAATCTTTCTGATACACAACGCGGTCGATAAGGCCGGTCTTCTCGGCGGCGTGCGCGGCGTAAGGGCCGTTGTCGATAATCTTCTTGACCTGCTCGGCGGTGAACTTCTTTTCGCCGCGATTTTTGACAATGCGGCCGACCATGCTGTTCTCGTAGAAGTCGTCAAGGACGCCTTCGAGTTGCTTATGGCTGGCCTCGCTCATCTTGGTCTGCGTGTACGGCTCGGCCGCGGACTTGGCTTCGCCCATGCGCAGGATGTCGGCCTTGACGCCGATTTTGTCTAGCAGATCCTTGTAAAAGGACACCTCGGCGCGGACGCCGGTGAGCATGATCCAGCCGGATTCCGGGACGCAAATCTCATCGCAGGACGTGGCGAGTAGATATTCCTTGGCGTCGCCGCCTTCCATGTAGGCGAACGCTTTCTTGCCGGTCTTGCGGAACTCGGCGACGGCCCGCGTCAACTCATCGAGCTTGCCCCAACCCATGCTGACGCCGTCGATTTCCAGATAGAGCGCCTTGACGGCGTCGTCCTTGGCGGCCTTATGGATGCGATCGAGCTTGCTCTTGAAGTTTTCGGCGGCGGCGCCGAAGAGTGAGTCGCTACTGACGGGCGCTTCGTTGAGGTCGCCGGACAGCTTGATGTGGGCCGCCACGGGCGCGGCCTCTTCGGCGGCGCGGACGCGGACGGTCGTGAACGGCAGGGCGGCCAACCCCATGAGGGCCAGCGCAACATATTGGCGGATCGACATACGTTTCTCCGTGAGGGGTGTTTGATTTGCGAGTGTAAGCGATGGCGCGCAACCTGTCAAGGAAGGCATATGGGCGGTAGTGTCTCGATTTCAGCAGTGGGGTGTAGGGGCGGGGTTTCCCCGCCCTGCGACGCCAAGGGCG
>DHJA01000298.1:45454-48743 GCA_002404095.1 Planctomycetaceae bacterium UBA4732
CCCCGCCCTGCGACGCCAAGGGCGGGGAAACCCCGCCCCTACACCCCACTGCTGAAATCCGGGCAGACACGGCGGACCGAAAAGACGACAATCAGCATTCAGTCGTAGCCGGATGACAGGTCGAAGGAGTGTGAACGGATGGACAGTACGCATCATGCGTCGCGGCAAGCTCTGCTGGTGGTGCTGGCCCTCCTCGCCGGCGTACTGCCGCCGTCGGCGGGCGTATGGGCGCAGCCGTTTCGCTTGGCGCAGTCGCAGGAGCCGCCGCTTGTCGGTGCGCCACCGATCTCCCCCATTGGGCCGATGAGCGCTGCTGAGCCGGCCGACCCGCCCACGCCGGTGGTGTCGCTCCACGTGCGCGCCCCGGCCGCTTCGGCGCCTGGACAGGAAATTGATTACCGCATCCTTGTCGAAAATCTCTCAAGAGCGGCCGCGCATCATGTCGTGGTTCGCGCGCCGCTGCCGGCCAATGCCGCTTTTGTCCGCGCTTCCCCGGAGCCGTCGTCGCATGACGGGCCAGTGATCTGGGAACTGGAGACGCTGCAAACCGGCGCGTCCAAGGAACTCCTGTTGACGCTGAAGCCGTCCGGCGCCAGCGACGTGGACTTAACCGCCCGTGTGCAGTTTGAACACGGCGAGTCGGTGCGCACCCATATCGGCGCAGAGGCGCCGCCGTTGCCAACCGCCCCAGCCGCGCCGACGCCACCGACGGCGATGCCGAAAGCGGCATTACGGCTGCGCATGACGGGGCCGAGTCAGGCTCTGCTCAACGACATCATCCAATTTCAACTGGAAGTGGTCAACGTGGGAACGGCGGACGCGCTCAACGTCGAGGTGAGCGACAGCCTGCCGGCCGGACTGCAACACCTTCCGCGTGCGGGAGAACAAGCCGGAAATACCCTAACCTGGCCCGCCGTCGCGGCGCTGCGGCCCGGCCAAACGTGGAAGAACGATTACAGCGCCGTTGCCAAAGAGGTAGGCGACCAGGAGAACGTCGCCCAGGCCACGGCCGGCGACGGCTGCCGGGAAAGGGCGACCTGGAAGGTGCGCGTTCTCGAACCGAAGCTGACCATCGCCGTGACGAGACCGCAGAAAGCACTCCTTAATGTACCGACAAAGTATGAAATAACCGTCTCCAACCACGGCGCCATCGCGCTTACGCATGTCGAGGTATTTGATGAATTGCCGGAGGGCGCGAAGTTCATCAGCGCTTCGGACGGCGGCCGAATGCAAGACAGGCAAATCCATTGGCTTTTAGGCGAGGCCCCGCCGAATCGCAATAAAACTCTGACTGTCGAACTGCAAATTGCCAAGGAGGGCGAGGTCGTCAACCGCGTGACGGCCAAGGCGGATCGCGGCGTCACCGCCCATGCCGAGGCGAAGACGCAGTTCGAGGGCGCGGCGGGAATCCACGTGGAAATCGACTCGAAGGACAAGTTGGCGGTCGATAGCGAGGGTGATTACGTCATTCGCGTGATGAACCGCGGCAACGGCGACGCGAAGAACTTGCAGTTGACGGTGGTCGTGCCGGAAAAAATGCAGGTAGTGCGCAAAGAGGGTCCGACCGAGGCGACGCAAGAGAAACAGAGGTTCACGTTCGCGCCGTTGGCCGTCCTCGCCGCGGGCAAGGAAAATACTTACAAGTTTCACGTCAAGGCGGTGCGGGCCGGCGAGGTCAAGCTCATAGTGGAGCTGAAGACGGATGATTTGATTACGCCCCTCCACGAAGAAGAAGCGACGACGATTTTCGGCGAATCAGCCGCCGCCTTAGGCGAGCCGGGAGCGTAAGCGACCGGAGTTTCTATCAGCGACTGCATCCAACTCCGGTCGCTTACGCTCCCGGCTCGCCTATGGTTGTGCGGCAGTAATGCGCTCCGCTAACTCTTGCAACTCCTGAATCTGTTCCGGTCCTGGTCCCGGCCCGTACAGCAATTCCGCCAGCCGGCCGGCGTCGATCTGACGCCCGAGGCCGCGCTCGTCCAGCCGCTCTATTAACAAGCTCACGATGAATCCTCGCGTTCTCCGTCGCAATTCTTCGAGGCTGACCAAGCCGGGATCAAGCCGCGCCGGCCGCGCCCAGTTGAAATCGCGCTGGCTCGGCGCCGTTGTCCCGTCGGAACATAACAGGCAGCCGGCCTTGAACACCTGGAACGTCACCGCCTTGACGCGGCGCTCCGCGTCGATCATGCCGTTCTGCTCGCACGCGGCCGTTACGGTGCGCAGCAGATCGTAATAGTAGACGATAGGCCGTTCTGGTCCATCGCCGACCGTCTGGCGGAATAGGCATTCCGTGATCGTCAGCCATTGGGCAAATGGCACAAGGTAGACGCGCGGCGCGCCGCGTTCCAACAAGTCGCGGTAGTCGGCCGTCCCATTGAAGGCCGGCGCGGGAGGCGAAAAGTCCAACGACGGCTCAGCGCGATCGGCCGAGGGCAGCACGATTTCCCAATCGTGTTCGCCCTTGCGGACGACGACGCCAAGTTCCTGACCGTGGCGGCGTAGGAAATCGCCGGTGTCGAGACAATCAAACCTTGTGGGATCGAAAGTGTGGTTGAGCGACCGGCCCAGCAGCGGCTTGACGGCCGCGAACTTGATCGGCTGCGACCGCACCAACAACGCTTGCAAGGCGTCGCGCACTTGGGCCAGGTCGGCCACGCCGTCGGCGTCGATCTCTTGCGCCGCTACCAGATCCTCAAAGAATTCAAAGCGGTCGCAATAGCGCTGGAAGACCGGCTTCGTGTGCCACATTACGCCGATGACCGCCACCTCGGCGCCGCGCCGTTTCAGCTCCAGCACCACCGGGATGAAGTCGGCGTCGCCCGTCACGAGGATGAAAAGATCGCCGCTCGCATCGTCGTTGAGCAGGGCGGTGGCGTCCATGGCTAGGCGCATGTCGCTGGCGTTTTTGTTGCCGCCGCCCGGAAAGCGGAACACCTGTACCGGCTCGATGCCCTTGTCCATCAGCAGGTTGGGCAGCGGTTGCAGGTAGTAATCCTTCGGCCCGCCCTCCTTGATGGGACGCCAGACGTTGAAGTTGGCGTAAGCACGCCGGACGGCAAGGCGGCGTTCGCCGGCTAGGTCCACGGCGAAGTTATATAGCCTTTCGAGATCTTCCTTAAAGGAATAGATGTGCGGCGTCGGCGTGTTGTTGACGTTCTCCTCGCGGCCCAGGAAGAAGTTTTCCATGTCAATTAGCAGGATCGCCTTAGAGCGCATTACCTCTCCTAAATAGGGAATAATATATTGGAACCACTGTCAGGGATTATATGGTGGGCCGCTCGCTCCGCGA
>DHJA01000298.1:49012-51862 GCA_002404095.1 Planctomycetaceae bacterium UBA4732
GCGCGCCCCCCCCACCATAAAAAAAACGCTTGACTATCTCCTACAGTCTGTAGTAGGATAGCCATCGTGCTACAGCCTATGGGAGTAAGCCGGTGCAAGAGCGTCAGGCGTCCGTAAGCGAATCCGAATTGGAAGTCCTGAAGACGTTATGGGACGTCGGCCCGTGTACGGTGCGCGCGCTCAACGCGGCGTTGCAGCGGCTCGGCCGGCGCTGGGCTTACACCACGGTGCAGACGCTGTTGCAACGGCTGGAGGCTAAGGGCTACGTCGCCAGCGACCGAGCCGGCGCGGCCCATGTCTATCAGGCGACGGTGTCGCGCGACGCTCTGGTGAGCCGGCGGCTGCGCGACTTGGCCGACCAACTCTGCGGGGGCACGGCTTCGCCGATGTTGTTGGCGCTGGTGGAGGACGGCCGACTCACCAACGAAGACGTGCAACACCTGCGTCGCCTGCTCGACCAGCTGGACCCGCCCGTCGCAACGGGCCGGCGTCGGAGATAACCATGTTCCAGTGGCTGATCGTCCATACGGTCACAACCGCCGCGCTGGCGGGCGTCGTGCTCACGGCAAGCCGATGGTTTCGCCTCGGCCCGGCCGCGCGTCATCTGCTCTGGCTGGTCGTGGTAGTCAAATTCCTGACGCCGCCGGTCGTGTATTGGCCATGGGCGCTGCCGAGTTACGGCCCGGCGCCTGCCGCGGCGTTGCCGACAACGACCGCGCCGGCCGCGCCTCCGATTGGCGACGTTCGCACGGTTATCATTGACATGCCGCCGGATTTCGGACCTGAGCTGGAGGTGATAGAAGCGCCGCCCGTAGAAGCGCGACCGGCCGCGCCTTCCTTCTCATGGAACTGGTTGCCAGCGACGGCGGGCTGGACGTGGCTGGCCGGCGGCATTCTGTTCGCATCATTACAAGCAACGCGCATCTTACGTTGGCGTCGGCGGCTTATGAGAGGCACGTCGGCGCCCGACGGGCTGGAAGCATTGGTCCGCGACTTGGCCGGCGCGATGGGCATACGGCCGCCTCGACTAATCGTTCTGCCGGGCGTGGCGTCGCCGATGGTATGGTGTTTCGGCGTGCCGCGGCTGATCTGGCCGCCGGGTCTGGAAGATCGTCTGTCGGCGCCCGGTTGTCGCGCGGTGCTGTTGCACGAGTTGGCGCACCTTCGACGGCGCGACCATTGGGTCGGCTGGCTGCTGCTGGCCGGCGGATGCGTCTGGTGGTGGCACCCGCTGTTTTGGTGGGTGCGCCGTCGCCTGGGCCAAGAGGCCGAGTTGGCGTGCGACGCCTGGGTCGTTGGCGCTGTGCCCGACGCACGGCGGGCCTACGCCGAGGCGTTGTTGGAAGTATCACAACGAATGTCCGCGGCCGTCGCCGTCCCCGCGTTGGGGGCGGCCGGCGGGCGCCGCGATCTCGAAAGGAGACTGGTCATGATTATGCGTGGACCGGCTTCGCGCCGGTTGTCGTGGGTCGGGCTGGCGGGCGCGATCGCGCTGGGCCTGCTGGCGTTGCCGGCGTGGACGCTGGGTGAGGACAAGACGGCGCCTCAGCCAGCCGCGCCGATGTCTCCTAAAGAGGTCGCGGGTGAACCGTCTAGTCCTCCGACACAGGCCACCGCTCACCTGCCTACTATCCCTTCGCAGCCCGCTGCCCCTGGCTCCAACGCCATTAAAGACTCAGTCCTACGGGAACGAAAACTCAAGGAGTTGGAACACCAAGTTCAGCAGCTTCTGAAGGAAATGCAGCAATTACGGGGGCAGGCGGCAATCGCGCCGGTTCCAGGTGCGCCCATACCGGGCTATACGCGGTATGGTGATAGCATCGAATACTTCACGGAGGTCATCACCCTGACGCGCGTTTCGCGCGTTTCTTACAAACTCAAACCCGCCGCGACCGATGCGCTCGCCACGTTCCTCAAAGACAACGTGAAGACCGCGATCCTGGAAACCAAGAGCGAAGGCGAAAACCTCGTTGTCACGACAACGCCGGATGCGCAGAAAGCCATCGGCGAGTTCATCCACCTGCTACAGGGGCCGACAGATATACCGGCGCCCAAGAAGCCACATGCGTCCGGTTCTCCCAATGGCACTTACAGTGGGCCTGACAACAAAAGGTAGAACCGCCTTTTCGCATCGACGCTCCGTCTTCTATGCTGAGACGGCAGACGCCCCGCGTTGATCGAAAGGGACGACATGAACCGACCGCTCCGCCTCGCCGTGTTCCTCAGCGGCGGCGGCACGACTCTGCAAAATTTCCTGGACCACGCCGCCGACGGCCGAATGCCGGCGCGCGTGGTCCAGGTCGTTTCCAGCAATCCGCAGGCGTTCGGCCTCCTGCGCGCCGAACACGCTGGCGTCCCTACGGCCGTCGCGGAGCGTAGAGCCTGCCCGTCGCGCGAGGAGTTCAGCCGTCGCCTCTTCGACCCTTGCCGCGCCGTGGGGGTTGATCTCGTATGTTTGGGAGGCTTTTTGGCGCTATTGCCGATCCCTGAAGACTACCGCGGCCGTATCCTGAACATCCATCCGTCCCTCATTCCCGCTTTCTGCGGCAAGGGCTTCCACGGCGAGCATGTGCATCAAGCCGTGTTGGAGGCCGGCGTCAAGGTGAGCGGCTGCACGGTCCATTTCGTGGACGACGAATACGACCACGGCCCCATTGTGGCCCAGCGCGTCGTGCCGGTAAACGACGACGACACGGTGGAAACGCTCGCCGCGCGGGTCTTTACGCAGGAATGCGAGGTATATCCGGAGGTGGTGCGCTTGTTCGCGGAGGGACGGCTGCGCATTGAGGGGCGGCGCGTGCGTATTCTTCAAGCGGACTCCTAACCAGCCGCGAGCGCGAGCGAGCGGAT
>DHJA01000298.1:52005-73659 GCA_002404095.1 Planctomycetaceae bacterium UBA4732
AACCCGCTCGCTCGCGCTCGCGGCTGGTTAACCCTTTCCTTGCGTTCCGTCCGCCCGGCCGGTAAGGTAATTTCATACCATTACCGGCCTTTCAGGAACGTCTCACCGATGAATAAGCATTTCCGCGCCGCCCTGCTGATCGCCAGCGCCTTGGCCTGCGTCGGCGCCGACGCTCCGTCGCTGAAGGACGCCCGTCTCCGCTGGCTCAAGGGCAACTACGAAGAGAGCCTCGCCCTCTACCAAGACCTCGCCAAAGACGCCAAGCTCACCACGGAAGCGGTCGTCGGTCAAAGCCGCGCCCTGGAAAGCGTCGGCGAATACGACAAGGCACTCGACGTAGTGGACGCCGCTCTTAAAGACGCACCGAAGGAGGCGCCGTTGCTGGCGCGTCGGGCTGAGCTTCTCTATCTGCGCGGCCGTTGGGACGACGCCGAGAAAGCCGCCGACGCGGCCGTGGACGCCTCCAAGCCGGAAGAGCCGGCCCACTTCGTCGGCCGTTGGGTGCGTGCTGAAGTCCACCGCGACCGCGGCGACATCGCCGGCGCCGACAAGGAGTTTCGCTGGTTCGTCCGCACTTACACCGAACGCAGCAACAATGATAACGACATCAAAGATCCGCAAGAACTATTATTGATCGGCCTCGCTGGCAGTGAAAACGCCCGTTGGCACAACCTTTCCGAGCAATTCACCTTCATCCTTCAGACGCTCTACGTCGATGCCGAGAAGGAAGCGCAAAAAGCCAAGGAACCGTTGTGGCAGGCCGAGTATCAAGCCGGGGCGCTGCTGCTGGAGAAGTACAACCAACCCGAAGCGCTGGACTCTTTCGACAAGGCGCTCGCCATCAATCCACGGGCCGCCGAGGCGTTGGTTGGCAAGGGCGTGGCGGCGCTTCAGAAACTGGAGATCAAACAAGCCGACGGCTTCGCGGATCAAGCGCTCAAGATCAACCCCCGGCTGCCCGGCGCCCTGCTCCTCAAGTCCGACGTGCAGCTCTCCGGCGGCGACGTGGACGCCGCCTTGGCCGACGCCGAAAAGGCGCTCGCGGTCAACCCGCGCGATGAACACTCCCTTGCTCGTAAAGCCGTTTGCTTTGAAGTCAAGAAGAGTAAGGACGCTTACGCCGCCGTCGTCAAGACGGCCGAGGCCAACAACCCGAAGCCGGCCGTCTTCTACTTCGACCTCGGCCAACGCCTCGAAGATCAGCGTCGTTACGCCGACGCCGAGATTTGCTACAAAAAAGCGGCGGAATTGCAACCGATGCTGCCGGGGCCGGCCGGTACGCTGGGCCTTCTGTACATGCGCCTGGGGCGCGAGGAGGAAGGCGCCGCCCTGCTCGACAAGGCTCTCGAGGCCGACAAGTTCAACATCCGCGTCGCCAACATGCGCAAAGTGCTCAAGCACCTCAAGGGCTACGACACGCTCAAGACCGAGCATTTCGTGGTGCGCTATGACCCGAAGAACGACGGCGTTTTGGCCCATTTCATGGCCGACTACCTGGAAATGATCTACGCCGACCTGTCCGAGAAGTTCCAGTACAAGATCGACGGGCCGATCCTGATCGAGGTGTTCAACAACCACGAGATGTTCAGCGGCCGCGTCGTCGCCCTGCCGGACCTGCACACGGTCGGCGCCACCACCGGCCGCATGTTCGCCATGGCCTCGCCCAACGGCAAAGGCCTAAGCAAGCCTTATAACTGGGGCCGCGTCCTGCGCCACGAAATGGTCCACGTTTTCAATCTGGAACAGACCAGTTTCCTCACGCCGCACTGGTTGACGGAGGGCTTGGCCGTCAACAACGAAGGCTATCCCCGGCCGCAAAAATGGAACGAGTTGCTGCTGGCCCGTGTGCCGAAAGACGAATTGATGGACCTCGACAACATCGACCTCGGCTTCATCCGGCCGCGGACGCCGGACGACTGGACGATGGCCTACGCGCAGAGTCAGCTCTATGTGAACTACATGAAGGCGAAATTCGGCGCCGATTCCGTGGCCCGCTTGCTCGAAGCCTATCACAATGGTCTGGATACGGCCGACGCCCTGACGCGCGCCTGCGGCGTGGGCAAGCCGGCCTTCGAGAAGGGCTATCGGGCGTATCTCGACGAGACGGTCAAGGCGCTCGGCGGCAAGCCCGCGGCGAAAACGCGGACGTTCGCGCAGCTCAAGGACGACCACGAGAAGAAGCCGGCCGACCTGGACGCGGCGGCGGAATTGGCGGAGGCGTACCTCAACCGCCGCGAGAGTACGGAGGCCCGCAAGCTCGCCCAAGAAGTGTTGGACAAGAAAAAGACGCAGCCGCGCGCGTCGTATGTGATGTCGCGGTTGGCCCACCTGGCCGGCGACGACAAACAGGAGCGAGAATTGCTGGAATCGGCCCTGGATAAGAGCGACCCCGACCTGAAGGTATTGCTGGCGCTGGCGAAAATGGATTACGACGCCGGCGAGTTCGCCAAGGCAGGGGAGTTGTGCGAGCTGGGCCGCAAGGCGCAGCCATATGAGAGCGAATGGCTGGCGCAGCTTGCCAAGGTCTACGCTCAGACCGGCGATAAGGACAAGCAGATCGCCGTCTTGAAGGAGTTGGTCCCGACCGACGCCGACGATCTCGACCACCGCAAGCAGCTAACCCGGCTGCTGCTGGAAAAGGACCAGTTCGGGGAGGCCGAGAAGTACGCCCGCGAGTCGCTGGAAATCGACGTGCGCGACAAGGAGGCCCGCGAGGATTTGCAGAAGGCGCTGCGCGGGCAAAAGAAAGACGATGAATCGGAACGGATGGGGAAGATTTTAGGGATGTGAACGGGAGGATGGATCAAGAGGAACTCTCTTATGTCACCTGCTTTGGAAACCCTCTATCAAGCCGCCCTGGCGCTTCCGGAGGAGGAACGAGTCGAACTCGCCGACCGCCTCCTGGGCACTCTGTCGCCAGACGTGCCTTCGCAGCTGCACCCGGCTTGGCGGGCCGAATTGAAGCGAAGGTCAGCGCAAATTGAGGCGGGGGAAGTCGCCCCGATCCCGTGGAACGAGGTGCGCCGCCTTGGATGGGAGGCGGTCGCCGAGGACGAGAAGACCCCTCATGGCTAATGTGTTCTTCCACTCGGACGCCCTTGCCGAGTACCGGGCGGCCTTGGTCTGGTATGCACGGCGGAGCCGGCGCCGCATTCAATCGCAATGGCATCTGAAAGCCCAGTGACATGAAATCCTTGAGGTGTATATGCGAACATTCACAGCGGTGATCGAACAGTGTCCCAATACCGGCCTGTTCGTTGGCTACGTTCCTGGTTTCCCGGGCGCCCATTCCCAGGGGGAAACGCTGGACGAGTTGCAGCGAAACTTGACGGAAGTGATCGGAATGCTGCTCGAAGACGGTGATCCCAAGCTGGAGTCTCAATTCGTCGGTACGCAGACCTTGCAGGTGGTCTAATCATGTCCAAGCTGCCGGTGCTGAAGCCGCACGAAGTAGTAGCATGTCTGGAGGCGCTGGGTTTCGTCGAGGTGCGGCAGCGCAGCGCGCACCAACAGTTTCGCCATATGGACGGCCGGGGGACCACGGTTCCCTTCCACAAGGGGCGAGACATTTCTCCCATATTACTGCGTAAGATCGCTCGTGACATCGCCGTGTCGGCCGAGGAACTCGTCGCAGCGCGGCGATAGTCACCGAACCTGACGCCGCGTTCCATCAAACCGCCTCACGGCTCGGGACGTATAACGAACATGGCTCTCACCCTGCCGCAACTCCAGGCTCTCATCCGCGGCGCCTACGACGCCAAGGATCGGCGCCGCGGCGTCGAAGGCACGTTCATGTGGTTCATGGAGGAAGTCGGCGAGCTGTCGGCGGAGCTGCGCGGCAATGACAAAGCCGCACTCGCCGCCGAGTTCGCCGACGTGCTGGCCTGGCTGGCGACGCTGGCCAACGTCGCCGGCGTTGATCTGGACGCGGCCGTCCGAGACAAGTACGGCGCCGGTTGTCCCGGCTGCGGTTATAGTCCGTGCGTCTGCGACCAAGCGGAAAAGCCCTAATTTCGATGCGGGATGTGGAATGGAAAACACCATTCGGACGAAGGGGGCGATTTGCCTTCTGTATTGGCTCTTTATCGGCGGCCCGGCCGTCGCCTTTGCGCAGCAGTCGGCGCCGCCGCATATTGAGAAAGTCCGCATCGGCCTGCCCGGCAGCCAGAAAGAAGAGGAAACCGCACGCTCGCGCAACGGCGCCTGGGCGCCCGTCTACGTCAAGCTCAAGGCCAGCCCCGCTGGCAACGTCCGCGACCGCTACAAGCTGCGCGTCGAAACCACCGACACCGAGAACACCGCGTATCACTACGACGTAGCCGTTCCCGCGCTCGCCCCCAACGACGATTACAACGCCATCGCCTATGTTCGCCCCGGTGCGGTTGGCAGCGAGTTCTCCGTGGACCTCTTGACCGCCGAGGGCCGTAGCGTCCAGGGCGTCCCGCGGCTTACGCGCGAAGTGGACAAGGAAACGCTCGGCGCCAAGGACGTACTCTATCTGTCCGTGGGCGGAAAAATGGCGGAGATGAAGCGTTCCATCCTCGGCCTGCCGGCGCTCGCGGCGGGGGCCGCCGACGACGCGATGGAACAAAAAGGGACAGTACAGTTCGCTTATATCGAAAATGATTTCGACATGCCGGACCTCTGGTTCGGCTATGAAGCCGCCGACGTGGTGATCCTCGTCACGCGCGACGAGAAATTCATCAACGACCTCAACTCGGATAACGGCGCCCCGCGCCGCAAGGCGCTGGCGGAATGGGTGCGCCGCGGCGGCAAACTGGTCGTTTCCGTCGGCCCCTCGCCCGAACATGCGTCGGTCGTCGCGCAGGTACTCGATAAGATGCCGCTGCCCGACTTCGACAAAATGCCGCTCATCAACTGCCGGATCGAAGGCAGTGCCATGTGCCCTGAAACGGCCAATCTGGTGCGTTGGGCAGCCCCCAACGGACCCTTCGCCCCGGCGCTTCACAACGTCGAAATCCTCCGGCTGATTCCAGGCGACGGCGTCACCGTCCTCGCCAGTGAATCCGCCAAGGTTGGCGACAAAACGCAGGAATGCCCCGTCGTGGTGGAGGCGTCATGTGGACTGGGTCGCGTTTGGATGACCGCGTTCGATCTTGACGGGCCACCGTTCAAAACCTGGCCGGAAGGGCAGAAAGCCTTCTGGAGCAAAGTCCAATCCGAGTTTACGCCCAAAGCCGGACTCGCCGCGCCGCGCCAGCCGCAACAAGTAGCGCCAGGCTTGGATGTCACCGTCAACGAGCAGCCGGCCCTCCTCGCCGAATTGCAGCGCGCCCTCGAAAACTTCGAGCAGATCCCTGTCGTCAGTTTCGGCTGGGTGGCGCTATTTATTCTTATTTATATCCTCATTGTCGGGCCGCTCGATTACGTCCTCCTCACGCGCGTCTTCAAACGCCCTGAACTGACCTGGATTACCTTTCCGGTGGTCGTCCTGAGCCTTAGCGTACTCGTTTACTGCGTCGCTTACGCCATGAAGGGCGACGATTTGCGGATTAACAAGATTGATCTTGTGGAATATGATCTGCACTCCCCGCAACAAGCCTACGGGACGACGTGGTTCACCCTCTTCAGCCCGCGCATCCAGGACTACACGATCGGCGTGGAACCGACGGCCCCGACCTGGACTGTCGCGCCGCCCCAGGACGCCACATCACACGCGGTTGAGGTGGCGGTCTTGGCCAATCCCGATCTAGCCGAGCGCGTCGGCTCGTCCAGCCTGTTCCGCAAGCCGTATGCTTACGCCGAAGACGCCTCCGGTCTGGAGCGCGTACCCATTCCGGTCTGGTCCACGCGCACCTTCCAGGCATCGTGGCGCGCGGGCCTCGATACGGCCAAGCCGCCGCTTGCCGCGCGCATTCGCCGCGACCCGGCCGACAAAACCAAGCTGGTCGGCGAGATCACCAACCAGCTGCCGGTGGAATTGCAGAGTGTGACGGTGTTTTATCAGGGTCGGTATCACGCGGTCCCCGACTTAGGGCCAGGCGCGACCTTCAACGTCCAGACCCTGTTCGCGGGCAATAAAATCGGCCTGCCAGCGTCGCAATGGGTGGGAAACATGCAGACGCTGGCGCCGCTTACGGGCGCGGCCTTCGCGCCAGCCGACCCTGGGCAGAACGGCCGGTTCAATAACCCGCAGCCCAATTACCCCGTTAAGCAGCCCTACGAACTGCTGAAAGACCTGATGTTTCACACCAAGGCCGATGGCGGCCAGATGAACAACAGCGGCCTACGCCCGTTCGATCAGAGTTGGCGCCTGGACGAAGAAAAGACGGCGCCCGTTCAGGCCGATAAGGTCTGGCGCGACGAGATCATCCTGGTGGCGCGGACGCCGACTCTGTACGACCATTCCGAAACCGTCGCGCGCGACCCCGGCTCCGCCACGCGCCTCTGGCTGGACCGCCTGCCCGGCGGCAAGGCGGAACGGCCGGCCCTGTCCGGCTTTTTGGGACAGCAAACCTATATTCGCGCCTATATCCCGCTGCAATCCGCTAAATAGGGCTGAACTTTATGATCGAGACGCGCGACCTGACGAAAATGTATGGCGACCTGTACGCCCTGAACCGGCTGACGTTGAAGCTGGAGCGCGGCGACGTATACGGCTTCATCGGCCCCAACGGCGCCGGCAAAACGACCACCATGCGCATCCTGTCTACGCTGCTCAACCCGACCTGGGGCGAGGCGTCGGTGTGCGGCTATTCGATCTACAACAACGCCAAGGAGATTCGCCGGCTCATGGGTTACATGCCGGACTTCTTCGGCGTTTACGACGACATGAAGGTGATTGAATATCTGGAATTTTTCGCGGCCGCCTACCGCATCAAAGGGCCGGAGCGGCGTCGCAAGTGCGATCAAGTGCTGGAGCTGGTGGACCTTGGCTACAAGCGCGACGCCCTGGTGACGAGCCTGTCGCGCGGCATGACGCAGCGGCTGGGCTTGGCGCGCGTACTACTGCATGAACCGCAGGTCTTGCTGCTGGACGAGCCGGCCAGCGGCCTCGACCCGCGCGCCCGCATCGACATGCGCAACCTGCTCAAAGAGCTGCGCAACATGGGAAAGACGATCCTGGTGTCGAGCCACATTCTGCCGGAGTTGGCCGACATCTGCAACAAGATCGGCATCATCGAGCGCGGCCAACTGCTGTTCGACGGCGACGTGCAGACGGCCATCAAGCAAGTGCGACAAAACGCGGTCTATTTTGTCGCCGTCGGCCACGAACAGAATGCGACCGCCCGCGAATTGCTGGAGGCGCATATCGACGTGAAGACGGTCGAGGCGCGCGAGGCGGAGGATTGTTTGCGCGTGACACTGGCCGACGGTGTGATCGATGGCAGCTTTATTGCGGACTTGTTATTGCAGAACGGCTTACGCCTCAAGATGCTCAAAGAAGAGGAAATCGATCTGGAAGATGTGTTTATGGGAATCACGAAGGGGATCACGAATTAAGAAGCCGTCCCCTAAGCTATCGAAACACGGCTGAAACAGCCGTGGCACACCAGACGATCACGTCACAAAAACCGACTGGCAACAACTCGGCCTGCCGGCTTCACTCGGATTGCGTATCGCTCTACACGCCGGCCCTGTTTTCGAGTGCATCGATCCGGTGACAGAGAAACTCACCTGCGTCGGTACGCACGTCAGCCAGGCCGCGCGGATCGAACCGATCACGCCGCCCAATCAGGTGTACGCCAGCCGTGGCTTCGCCGCGCTGGCGGCGGCCGAAGGCCTGACGGACTTCGTGTGTGAATACATGGGACAGACGCCGCTGGCCAAGGGATACGGCGTATATCCGATCTACCATGTCCGAAAAAATGAATTCAAACCGGAGTGATAGAATCGGGAGGTTCCCTCGTTCACGCGATCTTCGTGGAAACGAGTAAATAGGAACTGACACCGATTATTCCGCACCTTACCCAGCCCTTGAGGCGGCCTGTGGGTCGTTGCGGCGATCCTTTTGACCTAACGACTCGCGCTCGTCGCCAGCGCAAACGGCCAGAAGCCTTTGCGACGTTTGCGTTGCCGCATAAGGCCCGCGCCTGCCAAGCCGATGCCGGCAAGTCCAAGGCCCACCGGTTTCGTTAGAGGCAAGGCGTCGCCCGGCGGCGGCGCGACGACGTTGGCCGCGGCCGGAGCGATCGCGGGACGTTGAGCCGACGGCGCCGCGACGATAGGCCGGGCTTGCGGTCGGAATGCTTCAACCGTCGGCAAGGACGCGAACACGGCGTCTCGCACGGCCTGCGGTACAACAACGCCGTCGCCGGGCGGCGAAAAAGCGTCGCCGGCCATGTCGAAAGCGTTGACCGGCGTGAAGTCGCCCGTGGTGAGAGGGGCGAACGGATCGGTCGGCCCGTCCACGACCAGCACCGAGCCGCCGCCGGAAATTTGCGTCCGGTAAAAGTCGCTGGGCGCTATCGAAGCGGGGACCGTGCCCGTTACCGGGGCAAAGCCGATGACGCCGTAACCGCCGCCCGGCAGCGGCTGGGCGCCGACGGGCAGGCCGCCGGTGATGCTCATGGCTTCCAGGTACAACGCCGTCAGATTGGTCACGGGGGCGGCGGGCGGGCCGGAATTCGTTGCGTCCGCCGAACCGGCAGGGGTCGTGACATAGGCGATAAACACCGGCGCCGAATCGGCGGAAGCGGTCGCGCCCTCCGCGTCGCCGCCGGTCGTCCCCGACGTGACGGGCGCTGGCGTGGGACCGACATCTCCGCCCGGCGTCGTTGAAACGGGCGGCGCGGCGGGAAGGCCATTCGGCGGGGAAGGCGGAAACGCGATCTGGTACATCGATGCGTGTTCGACGTCGATCTGCGAGCCGAACTGTATGCCGCCCGTACCGAACGTGTGGTCGCCGAAGGTCGTGTCCAGCGTACCGTCCGGGTTGTACTGGACAGCGACGGGACCGCTGTTAGCAGGAGGCGGAGGGGTGGGCGTCGGAACCTCTTCGATCCCCGAAATGGCGATGGGCAGTACAACAGGTGCTCCATACCCGGCAAAGCCGGTGACGAGGATTTTTCCATCCGCGCCGACCTGTACGGCGCTCGCAACATCCATTCCGTCGCAATCCAGATTTAGCTGGGAGACGCCGCCCTGAGCAAACGACGCGTCGAGGCTGCCGTCCGAGTTATAGCGGGCGACAGTAAATGTCCGTGCGTAGGAAAAAGGCCAGGTGAATGTCTGTGAACCAGAAATGTATGTATCAGGAGCGACGGTTTGCAACTCGCCTGTTTTTCCATCTAACTCTTGCTGCCCGACGCCAACCGTAGAATCTCCCACCACGACGATCTTGCCGTCCGGCTGTAAAGCCACGGCTTGCGGTTCAGCGAAGACACCCCCAAACGTGGATACGACCTTGCCGTCCGTACCAAAGGAAGCGTCAAGGCTGCCGTCAGCGTTGTAGCGCACGATCCCGAAGCCGGTCGTCGCGCCATTCCCAGGGTACGAGACGGTTCCCACGACGACGATCTTACCGTCTGGCTGTACAAGAACATCTTGGGCGCTGTCATCGCCGTTCGACAAGGACGTTATGACCGTCCCCCCGTTGCCGAAAGACGTATCGAAGGTGCCGTCGGGGAGCAGCCGCGTGACCGCAAAGTCCTGGACGTAATAACCAGTTCCGGTTTTTATAGGGTCCGGCGCCTGTCCGATGATAAGGATGTCCCCGTTCGGCTCATAAATAGCCTCTTTTGCGGCCTGCGGACTGTTGAGGTCAGTGTCATAAACCTGTCCGTTATGGAAAAAGGGGCTGCTGACGGGTATCACCACGGTGGCAGCGGGGTTTCCGCTTAGGAGCGTGCGTTCCTCCAGCGCCTCCAACGTCAACCGCGGGAGCCGTGGTTTGGAAGAGACGGAGACTTCCGAACGGCGCGTTAAGGCGCTTAAAGACCGCAGAAGGCTGTACATTCTCATGGCTTTGCCCTCGTTAAAGAAAGCGGCAAGTTGGTGGCCGAAGCTACGGCGGCGCCTGTCGCGCCTGGTTGGCCGGCCATGAAAGAAGGGACGGCCGCGAGGCCAGTGGCGGAAAGGAGTGAGCGATCTTCAAAACGCTCTAACAGGAGCGGTATCCGTCGTTTTGCGCGCGATTTGCCCCCCCCCCCTCCCCGAATTTGGCAGAAAGGCCAAGGTTGATTCGCAGCGACCGCGCGACCCACTCCTTGAAGGCCATGTCCCGTCTCCTGCAGCGGTTGATCGAAGGTGCTTCATCGCAACGCCGCGGTTAGAGAGGAGCCTTTCCAAACACTTCGGCAAAACTATGGAACCGATGCTCCGTCTGGAGATAGCTCCTCCCCGCGTCCCGCAGTAATGGATAATACGCATCGGGTAAGTGAGTATCAATCGTCCAACGCCGAAAAAAACTCCCGCGAACGCGATTTTTCAAGTTGCCCTGGCGAGCGGCGGTTTTTCCTCGTTCCCACGCAGAGCGTGGGAACGAGGAAAACCGTTCTGCCTTCACCCCGCATGTTTCTCCGCCCCGCCGCTGCCGCGAAACGCCGCCCATGTCTCCGGCGTGTACGCCACTTCCCGCGCGTTGCTGCCGTTGTAGCCGCCGACGATGCCGTCCTCGGCCATGAAGTCGATCAGCCGCGCCGCCCGGCCGTAGCCAATGCCCAACGCCCGCTGCAACAGCGACACGCTGCCGCGCTGCTCGCGCACCACCACTTCCACCGCCGCCTCATACAGATCGTCGCGGTCGCGCAGTCGCTCCATCAAACCCTCGCGGCTGGCCGTGTTGAGCTGCATCAACTCCGGTGCGTAACTAGGTTCGCATTCCAGGCAATCAACGACTTTATGGATCTCTTCATCGCTGGCGTAAGCCCCCTGGCAGCGGATCAGGCCGGCCGCGCCGGGCTGTAGAAACAGTAGATCGCCTTTGCCGAGCAATTTGTCGGCGCCCATCTCGTCCAGCACCACACGGCTGTCGATCTTGCTGGACACCTTGAAGCAAATACGCGACGGCAAGTTGGATTTGATAAGGCCAGTAATCACGTCCACGGACGGCCTCTGCGTGGCCAACACGAGATGAATGCCGGCCGCGCGCGACTTCTGCGTCAGGCGGATAATATGCCCCTCGACCTCCTTGCGCATCATCATAATAAGGTCCGCCATTTCATCTAAAAAGATGACGATGTACGGCATCCGATCAGGGACGGCGGCGCGCTCCTCGTCGTTGACGACTTTCATGCGGCGCAAAATATCATCGTGTTTCAGGTCGTTATAAGCGGCGATGTTGCGCACCCGCGCCCGCGCCAGTAGGTCGTAGCGTTCCTCCATTTTGTCCACGGCCCAGGCGAGTACGGCTTCCGCCTTTTTCATGTCGCTGATAACCGGGTGCATCAAATGGGGAATGGCCTGGAACTGGCTCAGTTCGACCACTTTGGGGTCGATCATAATCATCTTCAACTCGTCGGGGCGGCGCGTCATGAGCATACTGAGGATGATCGCGTTCATGCACACCGATTTGCCGGTGCCGGTGGCGCCGGCGATGAGCAGGTGCGGCATCTCCGCCAAGTCGTGGACGAGCGGCCGGCCCTCGCTGTCCTTACCGAGGAACAACGGAATCTTGCTCTTGGCGATCTTCGTCGCCGAGGCGAGGATCACTTCCTTCAAGCGGACGACGGCGCGCTGCTCGTTGGGGATCTCCACGCCGACGGTGTTCTTGCCGGGGATCGGCGCCACCATGCGCACGCTCGACGCCCGCAGATTCAGGGCGACGTCGTCGGCGAGGGCCGTGACTTTGTGCAGGCGTAGGCCGGTTTCCAGGGCCAGCTCGAACTGCGTGACGACCGGGCCGGTGTTGATGCCGACGACGCGGACGCTTAGGCCGAAGTCGGTGAACGTCTTTTCCAGCAAGGCCGCACGTTCGCGCAACACCTGATCCTGATTGCCCAGGTCGAGCGGCTTTGCGTCTTCCAAGAGCTTTAATGGCGGCAACTTGTAATCGGCAAAACGCTCGTGATCGGTCGGGCCAGGCACGGCGGCCGTCTTGCCTAGGGTCTCGGATGGGGCGGCAACCTGATGGTGGATAATGGGGATCGTATGCGGGCCTTTTAAGGTTGCGAAAGCCGGCGGCTGCGCGGCTTCAGTTGGCGAAAGTGTTTCGGCCGCGTCGCTGGGTCGGCGAACGATGGGCTGCACCATTTTCTTGAAGGACCTGTTTAACGGACGCCTATCGGGTAGGCCGACCGCGCTCCAGAGAAACTGAAAACCCTTCACCCCTGCCCAGCGCGTGATGCGTGGTAGCCGCCGCGTTATGAAGTCGGCGCTCAATGCCAAGCCGGTCAGCAGGCAGATTCCGAGTATGGCTAACTGCACCCGCAGATCGAAGTGCGCCGCCAGCCAGAGCGACAACCAGGCGCCCATCGCGCCCCCTGGACCGGCAGCAGGACCGCCCGGCCAATTGCCACTGAAGCGGTCGGCCAGGATCGCGGCAATAGGCGTCAATAACACCCAGCCGAGCAAACGCAACGCCGAGTTCCGCCAACCCTGACGCCAAAACAGCGGCAGCACCAGCACGAACCATGCGGCCAAAAAGGAATAGGAGGCCGCGCCGAGGCCGCCGACAAGGGCGCGGGCGGCCATCGCGCCGGGTAGGCCGAAAAGGTTGTGAGGCGTGTGATGGAGCGGGTAGACGCCTTCGTCTAAATCGGCGGGATCGTGGCTGAACACGGCCACCGCCAGCAGAAGGCCGAGGACCAACAAGACGCCGGCTGCGACGTTGAGACGCCAGGAGCGACGATCCGACATGATGCGGGGACTCCGGGAGCGGCTGCGGAAAACCTGACGCCTCGCTTCCTGTAGCATCGGCGCGCGGGCTTGCCCCGCTGAAGAAAATGCGCAGCCGTCCTCTGGCTCCCTCCCCCGCAAGGGGGGAGGGAGCCAGATCAATCGTCTACGCGCACGTCAGGCCACTCCGGCCCCGCGCGTTCCTCGACGACTTGCGTCGCCGTCGGCACAAACGGAAACAATCGCGCTCGCACCGCGGCGTCTAACGCGGCGCCGTATTCCGATGCCTCGAACGCCTCGACGTACTCGATACGCCGGCCGTGGTCCTCGCCGTAGGTGGACAGGAGTTGGCTCCGCCAGCGATCAGCCAGCGGGCGCAAACGGCGGCGTATGCGCTCCTCAAGCCAAGATCGCCGAGCGGCGGCGTCCACCGGCACATCCGCCGCATAGCCGCCGTTATAAGGCAGCCATTCGTAAAACTGCGAGGCATGGCAATGCAGCATATCCATCATACGACTTAGTTCATCGCCGATGTCCACGATCACGTCGGGGGTAAACGGCGCCGGCTTGCGGAAGTCGTCGGAGAAGTACAGGATGACCGGGTTGGCTTCCAGGTGCGGCGCGTCGGGACACACGGCCGGCACTGTAATCATGTAGGCGGCGTCCTGAACCAATACGGATGTGTAACGGTGGTCGGGATGGTAGTCGTTGGGCCGATGCGTCAGGATCAGGTCGGGGTGAAAACCACGGATAAGGCGGATCAGTTTCCCCCGCGCTTCCAGCGTCGGCAGCAAGGCGCCGTCGGGATGATCGAGTACGTCATAGGCCGCGCCGATGACGGCGCCGGCGGCTTGCGCTTCGTCGCGGCGGCGTCGCGTCAGGTCGGGGCCGTGGTGCGTTTGGTGGCCGGCGCCGCCGTCGGTGACGCTGACGAGCTTGACCTCATAGCCGAGGCGCCGCCACTTGGAAGCCGTACCGCCGGCCTTGAGATCGGCGTCGTCGGGATGGGCGCCGAGGACGAGAATGCGGGGCGCGGTCATATGCTCTCCTGTTCCTGGCGTCACTTACCTAGGTGGTTTAACCAGTGTATCCGGCCCCACCGTTATGGCTGCGCTTCGGCACGGACCTTGCTGTTCAGCTGGACGCCAAAGCGCTTGACCGCACTTTCGCGCCGGCGATATTCTGTAGAAATGAAAATCACCCAAAGGATCACTGCCATGAATCTCCGCGTCCTGACGAGTTGGATATGCTTGGTCGGGGTTGTCCCCTTTCTTACGGGTTGTGGCCGTTCACCGGCGCTTGCCGGGGAAGCGCTGGACAAACCGGCCGCTCCTTCAACGCCCTCAGAGAATATGCGCTACGAAGTCGAGATCAAGCACGACCTTACCTACTATGACGGCGCGGACGCCGACAAGATCAAGCACAAACTAGACCTTTATTTGCCGAAAGGTAAGACCGATTTCCCCGTGGTGATGTTCGTTCACGGCGGCGGCTGGGTGTTCGGCGACAAAATCTTCTTTGGCATTTACGAGGGCGTGGGCAAGATGTTCGCGCGTCACGGCATCGGCGCCGTTGTCACCAACTACCGCCTGTCGCCGGGCGTGCGGCATCCCGAACACATCAAAGATGTGGCCCGCGCCTTCGCTTGGACGTACAAGCACATCGCCGACTACGGCGGCCGAACGGATGACTTGTTCCTGTGTGGTCACTCGGCCGGCGGTCATCTGGTTTCACTGCTGGCGACGGACGAGAGCTATCTCAAAGCAGAGGGTCTATCATTAAAGAACGTGAAGGCTGTCATGCCGATCAGCGGCGTATACGGCATCCCCGACAACCTGTTCAATGAAGTTTTCGGCAAGGATCCCGTGGAGCGCAAGAATGCCGGCCCAATCAACCACGTACATGGGGGCTGCCCGCCGTTCTTCATCGTCTATGCAGACCATGATTTTCCGTATTGTGACGCGATGTCGGAGGAGTTTTGCAAAGCGCTGAAAGCAAAGGGAGTCTCCGCCGAGACGCTGAAGATTACGGATCGCAACCATATCAACATCATCGGCAAGACAACCAAAGACGACGACCCCTGCGCGAAGGCGTTACTAGAATTCGTGGGGGAGCGTCAGGCAAAAAAGTGAGGCGCGGGCCGCTGCTGGGGTGCGCTGGAACTGGCGTTGAAGGCGGGGCGCAGGGCGAAAAGGCCGAGGATTCCTATACGTTTTTCTAATTTTCCTATCTGTGCCTCACAATCGGAGCCGCTTTCTGGTTTTCGGCTTGACGGGCAAGATTCGCGGGGTTGAAATGGGCAGTAGGATGCATGAATCGCGGGGGATAGGTTACGGGGGCCCGGGATTTACAGGTCCCTTTCGAGCAGGACGAATGCAGTTTGCGGCTGAACAATTAGCAAGACTAGCCGATCCTGACAAGTCTCCGCGCCTAATCCCGGCGGCAATTAGCGTTTTCGTGCTTCAACGTCTCATCTTCCGCGTCGGCTGCTGAACTAGGTCGTTCGCCGACGACAAGTGGCAATGCGCCTTGTGACGAGGCTGGTGCGCGGGCAAAATTGCGGTAGTGGTCGAATGGTTACTCCGATGTCTTGGACTGGAGATGCCGATGTCTGTGGAGATGCTCGCCGGAACTGACAAGCAAATTGCCTTCAACGCCTTGCAGCGAATGCCCGAGTCGGCCACGCTCGACGAGATCAGCGAAGAAATCGCGATCCTAGCTGCGATTCAGCGGGGTGCGGCGGCGGCGGACGCGGGTCGGACTCTCACACACGCTGAAATCAAGCTGAGGTCAGCGTCATGGACTGGGAAGTAGTCTGGACGGAGCCCGCCGTCGCCGACTTGGAGCAAATCGTGCGAACGGCGGCCCGTCACAGCCCAACTATTGCGGAGTCGCTGCGCGCCGATTTGCTTGAGTCGGTAGAAGTGTTGGCCCGCTTCCGCCTGATCGGGCCGACTTACGAACGAGATCGAACCGGCCAAGCGCGAGAGATTCTCTGCCGACAATACCGCATTTTCTACCGTGTGATGGAAGAAAAGCGGCGAGTCGAAATCCTCACGGTCTGGCACTCTGCCCGACGGGAGCCGAAGATCCCAAGCTGACGAACTGACGACGCCGAACCAGTCGCGTCGGTAAGCCTGCCACATAATAGGCTGTAGTGCGTTATTCCGTCCGGACCGCCAGGAAATTCAGGAATGCGGCTCGTCGTCACGCCGCCAATTCCGCCGGCTTCCGCTCTTCATCCGGCCAGTCCTCGAACCGCACGGCAATCCGCCGCGACACGCCCGACTCCTGCATCGTCACGCCATACAGCACATCAGCGCACGCCATCGTTCGCTTCGAGTGCGTAATGAGGATGAACTGCGACCTGTCCAAAAACTCGCGCAGGACGCTGGTGAAACGGCCGACGTTAGCCTCGTCGAGTGCCGCGTCCACCTCATCTAAGATGCAAAATGGGCTTGGTTTGCTCTGGAAGATCGCCAGCAGCAGCGCCACCGCCGTCATCGTCTTTTCGCCGCCGCTCATCAATGAGATGCTCCGCAACTCCTTGCCCGGCGGCCGGGCCACGATCTCGATGCCGCTCTCCAGAACGTCCGTCTGATCCTCCAAGATCACGTCCGCCATGCCGCCGCCGAACAGTTTGCGGAACAACTCCTGAAAGTGTGTCCGTACCACCGTGAACGTTTCTAAAAACAACCGTTGGCTGTCCGTATTGATCCTCGCGATGATCTCCTGCAGCGACCGCTGTGCCGCCGCCAGGTCGTCATACTGCATCCGCAGAGTTCCCGACCGAATTTCCAGATCGCTTAACTCTTGAATCGCGTCGATGTTGACGCTGCCCAACCGGCTAAGTTTGCGGCGCAACTCGGCGATCTCTTCCTCCGCGGCCTCCGGGTTATTGAGAACGGGGAACGGCGAATCGGGTTGGTCGTAGGCCGCGGCCAGTTCCAGTTGATAATCCTCGCGCAGCCGGTCGCACAGGGCATCGCGGCTATGGCGTAGGTCGTTGACAACCAATTCGCGGGCGTGAGCCTGTTCTTGGCGCTCGCGCCAGCCGCCGCGGTTGGTCTGCGCCTCCTCGCCGCGACGGTTCTTTTCCTGGTGTACGCGATCGCGCTCGCCGGCGCGTTCGGCCAACGCCCCTTCGGCCGCCTCTTTCCGCAAATACCATAACGCCAACGCCGACGACGTTTGCAGCAGCGTTCGCTGATTTTCGTACCCGCGTTGACGGGAATTCTCCAACTGCTGTTCGGCCTGCAATCGCTCCCTTTCACGCTGGCGTAAGTCCGTTTCTAACTGTTCATGCCGAGCGCGGTATCCGGTCAAGCGCTCGTCCACTTGGGCCAACGCCACTTTGGCCGTCGTCGCGTCCCGCTGACGCCGTAGCCGTAAGCCGTCGCCCTCGCGGATTTCGCGTTCGGCCGTTTCCAGCCGGGATTGCAGCGCTTGCACGTGAGCCTCGGCCTTCGCCGCTTCGTCGCGGGCCTGGCGCCAGGACGCATCCAATGTCTGGATTTCCTGTTCCAGCCCCGTGATCTCCGAACGGCTGACCGTGACCTCTTCGTGCAGCCCCTCGCGCCGTTGGCGCCGCTGGCCGGTGCGCTCGCGCAGGTCGGCCGACTGGTCCGCAAGTACGTCGATCTCCAACTGCTGTCGGCCAATGCGGTCGTCCAACGCCGCCACGCGCTCGCGCAGGTCCGCCAGGTCGCGCTCCAGTTCGGCCAAGCGTAGGTCCAGTACGCTCTGTTGCTCGCGCAGGTCGCGCAACTCGCTTTTCCGTGATAGGATGCCGGCCCCGGCGTGATGTTCGCCGACCGTCAAAGTACCGTCCGTTTCCAGCAGTTCGCCGTGCAGCGTGACACATCGGCAACCCTCTAGCTGCGCCGCCGCGGCCCGCGCGGCCGCGAGGTCGCGCACGATCAGGGTCCGCCCTAACAGCCGACCCGGCAGATCCGCGAATCGTGGATCTTCGCAACGCACAACCTGTTCGGCGGGCGTCAACACACCCCCAACGGGGGATGTGGGCCGGCGTCCCCAGGCGACGCGCGTCTCCTCGCTTTCCGCTTGCGGTTTCTCGTCGGGGAGCGGCAGGAAGCTGACGCGGCTGGAAAACGGCTGCGTCCGCTGCCGAAGCGCCTGTGCCAACAAGTCCGTGTCGTACACCAGAAAGCGTTGCGCTCGGTCCCCAAGGGCCAGGTCAATGAGCGGGGCGTACTCGCGGCGCACCGTGAGGAAATCGGCGACGATACCGGCGATGGTGCGCCACGGCCCCGGTTCCGCCTGCTCCGTCAGCGCGAACACCTCGCGCGCCCCGACGCCGAAACCTTCTCGGCTCCTTTCCAGACCTTCCAACACCTCGATGCGACTCAGAAGGCCGCTCCGTTTGGCGCGAAGGTCCGCCGCCCGCTGGATGGCTTCTTCCCGCGCCTGATCCAGCCGGTCGCGCTCCTCCCGCAACTCCGCCAATGCCTTGCGAGCGGCGCTCAACCGCGCTTGCAACGCCTCGTCGGCCGTCGTTAGCTCCTGCAATTCCAGGTCGAGCGACGCCAAATGTTCCACGGCCTGTTCGCTGCGCTGGAGCAGTCGCTGGCGTTCCCGTGTCAGATTATCGACTTGCGCCCGATAGCTGACGGCGTCGTTTTGCAGCCGAGCGGCCTGGCGCATACACTCCAAATGTTCGTCCTTCTCGCGCCGCACTTGCTCGCGCAGCGCTTCCTGGCGACTATCCAACTCCCGTATTTCCTCTTCAAGCCGTTGGACTTCCCAGCGCTGCACGGCCGCATCAGCCTCGGCGCTTTGCACCTCGCCGTCCGCGGCAAGCGCGGCCCGGCTCAGCGCGCCTGCGTGCGTCGTCGTCTCCGCCAGGCGCCGGCGCGTGCGCGACAACTCCGTTTCCAGTTCCTCCGCTTGCGCCCAACCGTGAGCAAGCGTCGTCTCCTCGGCGGTGATCTGTTGCCGCGCCGCCGAGAGGTCTGTCTCCTGCTCGCGCACAGCCGCATCCAGCCGTGCCAACGATTCTTCCATTTGGCGTAGGTTTTGCTCCAGGGCGTCGGACTGTTCCGTCTCTTCACGCAGGGCCGTTCGCAGCGCCTCGAATGTGCGTGATTCCGCGTCCAGCGATGTGGTTAGTTGGTGAAATTCTTTCAGTCCCAGCGCGACGCGCAGCTCTTTCAGCCGTGCTGCGTACTCCTGGTTCCGCTGCGCCTTGGCGGCCTGCAACTGCACCGCGCGCAATTGCTTATCCACCTCTTCCACGATGTCATTGAGTCGTTGCAGGTTTTGATCGACGCGCTCCAGCCGGCGCAGGGTTTCGGTTTTCTTGGCGCGAAAGCGGCTGACGCCGGCGGCTTCCTCGAAGATGGTGCGGCGGTCCTTAGTCGAAGCCTGCAAAAGTACGTCCACGCGGCCTTGCTCGATGATGCAGTAAGCGTCGGACCCGGCGCCGCTCCCCAAAAAAAGGTCTTTAATATCTTTGAGACGGCAGATGTTGCCGTTGATGAGATATTCGCCCTCGCCGCCGCGGTAGAGGCGACGGCCGATCTGCACCTCGTCGGACTCCGTGGCCAGCACCCGCCGCCGGTTGTCGAACGTCATGGTCACTTCGGCGAGGCCGAGGCTGCGCCGCGCGGCCGAGCCGTTGAAGATCACGTCGGTCATTTCACCGCCGCGCAGGCTCTTGGCGCTCTGCTCGCCAAGCACCCAGCGCACGGCGTCCACCACGTTGCTCTTGCCTGACCCGTTCGGCCCAACGATGCCGGTCACTCCTGGCGCAAATAGGAACTCCGTTTTATCCGCGAAGCTCTTGAAGCCCACGAGTTCCAGGCGCTTGAGCATGGCATACTCCGTCCGTAGTCCCATAAGTCCCATAAGTCCTATAAGTCCTATAGGACCTATGGGACTCATGGGACTTATGAGCAAGCCGGTTTTTCTTTACTACGGACTACTTCTTCGCGTTCGTGTTATACAGCGTCGGCGTCGTGCCGAGGTCTTGCGGGGCGGCGAGGACTTCGCCTTCAGGACTGACCAGACTGCTCCTGCCCGAATTGGCCAGGTCGAACACCGACACCGCATGAGGCAACGCGTCGCGGCACGCCGGGCAGCTGAGACAACTACAACGGTCGGCCTGTTCCACTAGTTCGATTGCCTCGGGATAGGTAGCGCCCATGGCCGCCATCTTCCGTAACACTTCCTCCAGCGCAAGGGAGCATTGGGCGCGCTTCACACCGCCGAGGGGGGGGAAGCGGCTCACAGTGCAGCGATCCTCGTCCCCCGAGGCCGTCACCGCGAACTCGCCGGCCAGTAAAGAGAACGGGGCCTTGAGCGTCGGCTCTTCGCCGAACAGCACGATCTCGGCTCGCTGCGTCGTGGAAACATGGACCAACGGCGCCGCGTCCGGCGCCACGCGATGCAGCCAGAAAGATTCGTTCAGAAATTCCCCTTTCACCAGGGAATCGCTTTCGTCCAGGGCGCGAAGGGCGCGGAAGGCGCCGTACCGTATCTCGGCGTCAGAGGAAGTAGTCAGCAGGTCGCGCAGTTGAAAGTGCGATACGGATTCGTCCAGCGAGGCCAATGCGGTCAGGGAGAATGCACGCAGTAACGGCTGCTTGGCCACGTCACGGCCGAGTTCTTCGCCGCCGGCCGGGCAGTCGAGGTAGGCCAGCGCCTCGGCGGAGCAGAAGCGTACCAACGGATGCTTGGCTTCCAAACCGGCTTTCAGTGACGGAATGCTCTCTTGCCCGAGCGCTTCCAGACGCAGCGAGGCCGTCACGGTTCGCGCCGGATTGACTAAGTCCTCGGCCAACCGTTGGCGATAGCTACGGGCGTCGCCTTCCTTGGCGCCGGGCTGGTCAGGCGATCCTTGCAACGGAATGAACCGAACGACGCGCAGGTAGCGCGGCATATTGAGTCGGTATGCCGGCGGCACGTGCAGCTCGATGGCGAGGTTGTTCTTGGCCACGGCCGCGCTGCCGTCGGGCGTGTCGCCGGGGCCGCCGCGGAAGGCTTCATTAATGCGGTCGGCCACAAGACTGGCGACGCGGGCCTGCTGGTCTCCCGGATTAAGAAGCAGGACGAGGGGACTAAGCCGGCTGCAGCGGCCGCCGCTCCAAATGCGGCCGCGCTTCACGCGCGCGGCCTCGTCGCCGCCGCCGACGCCCACCAACACAGGCCCCTCGCACTTGGCAACGTCAAGTCCTTTGAGCGGTACATTAGAACCTTGATAATCCGGGCTTAGATTTTTGGTGTAATCGTAGTTGAAAAGGATACATTCGCACAGTTTGCCGCCGCGCAGGCTGGTCGCCTTGCCGGACTTGGCGGGCAGCGTCACCTCCACGTCGATCGGATCGCCCTTGACGGAGCCGGCCGGAATCATGGCCGTCACCACGACCAGGGCGTGATTGGGATTCGCTAACTCCCTTTTAACGTCCTTGACGCCTTTCTTATTCAACAGCTCTTCGAGTTCCGTCCGGTAGTTGTCTTTAGCCGGTTCACCGCCGGTTCCCTCCAGATCGACCACCAGGCCGACGCCGCCCGCCTGCAACGCGTCGGCGTTGCCGACGGTGGTTACATCGCCGATGGTCTTGACGCCGTAGCGGTCGGCGTCGCTCTCTTCGCCGGATTGAAGGCGTGCGGCCTGCATTCCGACGCAGCCGGCCAATCCCAGCAGCAGCACTCCCAACGCCGGAAAGAGCGTCACGGCAGAGGTTCGCCGTGGAAGGTGGTGCAAATCGCAACGGTTCATGAGATCGCCCCCGAACGATGGCGTACCGCGCGGGCCGGGCGCCACGCCGGACCGCTTCGCAACGACGTAAACGGAGAGAACATTGGAGGGGCGGACAATAGGAAGCGACCGCTTGCGTGTCAAGAGCGGAATGCGGTGGGGGGTGTGCCTCCCGATTTAGGCATCCGCGCCGATCT
>DHJA01000162.1 GCA_002404095.1 Planctomycetaceae bacterium UBA4732
TACAGCACCGGGGGGACGCGACCTCGGGATAGAGGCCGGAGGGGGTTCCATAGTGCTCGCGCACCTCGTCATGGGTACCGAACACGACCGGTTGCGTCTCAGCCGGAAGGTATGCGAGCCGGATAGGTCCGGCTTGGCGGACGATGCGCACTTTCGATACATAGGCGGGTTTATCCATGTCGAGTTCAACCGCGTCGCCGGTCCCGGCATTTCCCCCCCTGCTAACGGGTTGGCTGGACGGTTGGTGCCCGCCTTCCCAGCTACGCGCCGCGATGGAGACGTTCCCACTCTTCGAGTACTTGGTCTGGGGCCTCGTTGCGTTGATACTGGACGCAAGTGGCCGGCAGCGTGGTTACGAGCCAGAGTACGGCCCAACCCTCGAACTCAAGTCGATGTACGTTTAGCAAATACGAGGCGCGCCGCTGGCGCCCTGAACACCCGGGCTTTTCGGCCGCGCCTCAAGCCCGGAACTTCGTGAGCGACTTCCGCACCACAACCCTGTAGCTTTCTGGAGATGGCTCAACTCCTCATCTCCACCAGCACCGGCCCGGCCGACCCGACGCGGGCCAGCATCGCCTTCCACATCGCTGCCAACGGCAGCGGGACGGCCGGCGTCACGTGCGCGATCGCGCTGGCCGGGGACGCCACCGAGATCGCCAAACCGGAGGTTGCGGCAGGCGTCCGCGGTGTCGGGATCCCGCCCCTCGCCGACCTGCTCGAGAAGTGCCGCGCCGCGGCGATTCCCATCCATGTTTGAAAGGGGTGTGCCGAGGCCCGTGGGGTCTCCGAGCTGCCCGAAGGCATGACCTGGATCACGCCGCCCGACTACGTGCGGCTGGCGATGGAGGCGGAGCGCACGCTCAGCTTCTGACCAGCGTGGAGACCCGGTTTTTCGAGACCCCCGCGGAGTTCCGCGCCTGGCTTGCGGAGAACCACGCCACGGCGACTGAGATTGGCGTCGTCTTCCATTCCCGGGCGTCGGGCAAGCCCACGATGACCTGGGCGGACGCCGTAGACCAGGCTCTCTGCTTCGGCTGGATCGACAGCGTTGCGCGGCGGCTCGACGAGACCAGCCGGGTGCAGCGGTTCTCGCCGCGCAAGCCGAAGAGCAACTGGAGCGCGGTCAATATCGGGAAGGTCGCGGAGCTGACCGCCCGGGGCCTCATGTCGCCAGCCGGTGACGCCGCCTTCGCCCGCCGCGAGGAGGCACACTCGGCGATCTACTCGTACGAGAATCGCCACCTGGCTGTCCTCGATCCTGACCGGGAGGCATTGTTTCGTGCCAACGCGGCCGCCTGGGAGTTCTTTTCGAAGCAGCCGGCCGGGTACCGGCAGACCGCCATCTACCTGGTGATGAATGCCAAGCGCGAGGAGACCAGGACGCGGCGGCTGGCGAAGCTGATCGCCGACTCGGCGGCGGGCCGCCGGCTGGAGAGCTTCACCTAGGCAGACGTCATCAGAGTTTCGGCGGTAGGCCGAATGCCGGGAACAGCCCGGCGCCGAACGTCGTGACCCACCAGTCGACGAAAGCGATGTCTTGATATGCCTCCGACTGGATATAGACTGGCCGCGAAAGCTACGCCGTAAGGACCGGCCGCGCGCGCTCGGAGGTAGGACTGAAGAAAGTGGTGACCGGGTGGTTGGCGCGGATCGGGACCGCCTGTGGCGCGCTCTACGTGATCATTTCCGTCATTGCGACGGGTGGCGGCGGCGACACGAATTCGCCGAGCCTGGGCGCCGACGGGGCCACGATCGCCCGCTATTACGCCGCGCACACGTACTCCCAAGGGGTGCCCCTCGAAGCCCTCGCCATTCTTGTACAGGTCTTCTTTGTCGCGGCGCTCTGGGGAGTCCTGCGGCGCTCTGAACCTGCTCCCGCATGGCTGTCGGCAGCTGCGCTCGGCGCCGGTATGGCGGCAGTACCCCGACCAGAAGGCTGATGGCGATGAGGCCGGCTGGCACGCCGAGCCAGAGCGGCAGCGCACCCCATCGTCGTACCTGAACTCCTCTGGCTCCTCTGGGTGGTAGTTACAAGTGTCTATCTGACGATCCGGCCGCCGCGGGAGGCGGTCCGGGCTTAGACCACCCGCTTCGGGCGCAATGGTGACAGTAGGGCCTCAAGGAACACGTACGCAGTCGTAGGCCCGGGCGGCTTGGGGCGGCGAGACAATGAGTTCGAGTCTGATGCACTTTTAGCAAATACGGGCCACGGCGTAGCGATGTGGTCCGAGTCCGCCGTGGCTCGCCACCGAATTCATAAAGCGAACCGGGGCCGTCGGGACGCCGAGGGTCGCAGCGTTGCGCCGCGCAAGTGCTCCTGGCGATTGCGTCCCGAATCACATGACCGCGCCTTTGAGCGGCACGCCGCCCAGCCGGCGGCCTGATTTCAAGGAGGGCCGTCGAGTGAGGCGCGCCCAGAACCGTTCGACAAGATCCAATGTCGCAGAGGCGAGCGACGCGCTACCCCCGGAGCCTGATGGTTGGCGCCAGCGTGGCCCCATCCCAACTCTTAGGCTGGCTCAGACCAGCCGGCCTCGGCGGTGTGCGAAGGTGATGGAAAGGGGGTCATCTGTTCGCCGTCG
>DHJA01000074.1 GCA_002404095.1 Planctomycetaceae bacterium UBA4732
CGCTTTGCTGCGCTGTAGTGCTAGCATACGCCGACAAACGCCGAGGACCGTCGGCCCGTGTCGCTGCAACAGCAGGGCGAAGGCCGCTTCCTCGCGCCGGCAGCAGAAGCGCTCCAGCAGTTCCGTATCGCTCAGATCCTTCATGGTTTCCGCGCCCACCTGCTTGCGCAGATAGTCGAGCACACTTTCCAAGGCGGATGTCTGCACGGTTCGGCCCTCGTGGGGAGGAGGTTCACTACCTATAGTGCAGCAAAGGCGACGGTTGAACAAAACAATTCCGCATGAAATGGAAAAATGGCGGCGGATCGTGACTTTTTCAGCCGGATGAGCCGTCGCGAGATCGACGCCAAACTTTCGGCGTCTGGCTGGCTCGTACAGGACCGAGACGACCTCGACTTAACCGCAGGTCGCGGTATCGCCGTTCGCGAGTTCCCAATGAAGTCGGGCTTCGGCTTTGCCGACTACCTGCTCTATCTGGACCGCAAAGCTCTTGGCGCCGTGGAAGCCAAGGCCGAAGGCTCGCTCGCAGGCGTTGAGGCGCAGTCCGCCAAATACGCTGCCGGCCTCCCCGACAACCTTCCCGCACATCATCGTCCGCTGCCCTTCCTGTTCGAGTCGAACGGCTCGGTCACCTATTTCACCAACGGCCTTGACCCCTTGCCGCGCAGCCGGCAGGTCTTCGGCTTCCCGCGCCCCGAGACGCTTGCGGAGCGGATTGGCCGGCCCGCGCAGCTTCGCGCCCGGCTGAAGCAGCTTCCCCTACTCGACGAGACCGGCCTCTGGACGGTGCAGGCGCGGGCCATTGCCAATCTTGAGGAATCCTTCGCCGACGCTAATCCGCGCGCCCTCCTCCAGATGGCCACCGGCTCCGGCAAGACCTTTACGGCGGTCAATGTCTGCTACAGGCTACTGAAGTTCGGCGAGGCCAAGCGCATTTTGTTCCTCGTGGACCGCGGCAACCTCGGCAAGCAAGCCGAAGACGAGTTCGCTGACTTTACGCCGCCGGACGACCCGCGAAAGTTCCCCACGCTCTACACGCTCCAGCGGCTCAAGACGAATTCCATCAATCCCGCCGCCAAGGTCGTCATCACCACGATTCAGCGTCTGTATTCAATGCTAAAGGGCGAAACAGAGTTCGATGCGGGCAACGAAGAAGGCTCCAGCTTTGATTCGGCCAAACCGTTGAAGGGCAAGCCGCCCGATGTGGCTTACAACGCGGGGATCCCGCCCGAGTTTTTCGACTTCGTCGTCGTGGACGAGTGCCACCGCTCCATTTACGAATTGTGGAGCCAGGTGGTGCTTTACTTCGATTCGTTCCTCGTCGGCCTCACCGCCACGCCCGCGGGCAAGACCATCGGCTTTTTCAACCAAAACCTCGTCATGCAATATGGCCACGACGAAGCGGTCGCCGACGGCGTGAACGTGGACTTGGACGTTTACCGCATCCGCACGAAGATCACCGAGAACGGCTCGACCATCGTCGCGGAACCCACGGGCGTCTATGTGGACAAGCGCAACAAGCTCACCCGCGGCCAGCGTCTCGAAAGGCTCAATGAGGACCTCACCTACACCGCCAACGAACTCGACCGCGACGTCGTCTCCGAGAGCCAGATTCGCACGGTCGTTCGTGAGTTTCGCGACAAGGTGTTGCCCGAGGCTTTCCCCGACTGCACCGAGGCGCCCAAGACCCTTATCTTTGCCAAGGACGATTCCCATGCGGACGACATTGTTCGTATGGTTCGGCTGGAATTCGCCGAGTCTGCGAACACGACAAGACCGACTCCTGCACGCTCAACCGCCAGCCCTCCGCCAAGCTCACGGAGTTGCTCGAATACGTCGCCCAGGGCGGCGCCGACGTCGACGCCCTCACCACGCTGGCCGGACGCCTCGCCCGCCTCCAACGCGAATTCACTCCGGCGCAGCTGACGGAGTTGCGGGAACTCACCGGGGGTAAATCGTTCCCCGACCTCGCGCATGACCTCTTGCACGCGGTGGACCCTGACGCTCAAATCGAAGCCGCGCGAAGGCTGCCGGGCGTCACCGGCGAGCCAACCGAGGAACAAATCAAGATCGCTGCCGAGCAACTCGCGCAGCAGGCCGTTACACCCTTCCACAAGGCTGCGTTCCGTCGTCGCATTCTCGAAATTCGCGCCGTCAACGAACAGACGATGGACCGCCACAGCATTGACGAAGTGCTCTACGCCGGGTTCGACGCGGCGGCGGTACTCAAGGCGCAGGCCAAGGTGAAGGACTTCCGCGAATGGATTGCCCAACATCGGGACGAACTTACCGCCCTGCAAGTCATCTACGCCGGTGTGCGTCCGCTGAAACTCTCCCTGAAGGATCTCCGCCAGCTGAAAGACGCGCTCTCCATCCCGCCGCTCGGCGCCACGCCCACGCAACTCTGGCGTGCCTTCCAGGCGGTGGAGAGCGACAAGGTGAAAGGCTCAGGCGGTACGCAACTGGCCGACCTGGTCACGCTCGTACGGCACGCGCTCATTCCCGACTTCACTCTCTTGCCCTACGCGGAGGAAGTGCGGAACCGTTACGATACCTGGCTTACGGAGCGCGACGCGGATAAGAGCTTCACGCCTGAGCAACGCGAATGGCTCGACCGCATGGCCGAGCAAATCGCCACCAGCCTCGGCATCGAACCGGGCGACTTCGAGGACGGCTGGTTCGGCCAGCACGGGAGTCTTGGCAAAGCCGCCGCGCTATTCGGCGACAAACTCAAGCCGCTGCTTGCGGAACTGAATGAAAGGCTGGCGGCATGAGCGACAAAAAAGT
>DHJA01000018.1:0-1591 GCA_002404095.1 Planctomycetaceae bacterium UBA4732
GCAGACGCCGACGCCGCACGCCATTGGCGTCTCCAAGGATACATGACACGGCGTTCCTCGCCGCGCCGCCAGCTTCGCCAGTGCGTGCAGCATCGGCTCGGGGCCGCAGCCGACTAAATGATCTAACGTGGAGTGCTGTTCGAGCAATTGCGTGACGTAGCCGTGAAAGCCGAGGCTGCCGTCGTCGCTCGCCAATTCCACTTCCGCGCCGGCAGCGCGAAAGTCCTCGACGCCGGCCGCCAGGTCGGCCGTGCGCACGCCGTAAAAGAGAGTTACGCGATCTGCCATGCGGCGGGCCGGTCGGCCGCCGTAACCGCGCGTGCCGAGTAGGTCGCGGACGTGGGCCAGGAACGGCGTCTGACCGATGCCGCCTGCGACTAATCCGACGTGCTTACGGCCGTCCAGGTCCGGGAAACCGTTGCCCAGCGGTCCCCATACTTCCACACGGTCGCCGACGCCGACTTCCGCCAGCAGCCCCGTCATTTTGCCCACCACGAGGTAGACCACGTCCACGCCGACGGGTTGGTCGCCGTTGTCATCGAGAACGGTGTCATAGAGCGCGAAGGGCCGGCCAAGAAGGGGGTCGGTTCGGCCGGGTAGACGCAGCATCACGAACTGACCAGGCCGTATGAGGCGGGCCAGTTCGGGGAAATTCAGACGAATGCGATACGTATTGCGGGCCAAGCGGACGTTTTCGATCACGTCCGCGGCGGATTGGACGAAGGCCGTCATGTCGGATGCAGCTCCCGCCGCGCCGCGCGGTCGGCGGATTCGCGCAAGCGCGCAACCTCTTCGGCGCGTAAAGGCCGTGACTTGCCGCTGGCCAGCTTGCCCAACACGATGGAACCCATAGCCATGCGCTTCAACCGCATGACTTTATGCTTCAACCGGGCCAACATGCGGCGAATCTCGCGGTTCTTACCCTCGTTGAGTATGATCTGCAACCATGCGCTTTCGCCCTGCGTTTTCAGCCGCCGGACGCTGCGGGCGCGGACGTGGCCATCGCTCAGGTAGACGCCCTTGAGCAACTGGTCGATGTCGTCGGGCGAGGGTCGCCCGGCCACCTGCACCAAATAGGTCTTTTCGACGCCATAGCGCGGGTGCGTCAGCTTGTTGGCCAAGTCGCCGTCGTTGGTCAGCAATAAAAGACCTTCACTGTCCTCGTCAAGCCGGCCGACGGTGTAAACGCGCTGGTGGACGTGCGGCACGAGATCAACGGCCAGCGGCCGGCCGGCGGGGTCGTGGTTGGTGCAGAGGTAGCCGCGCGGCTTGTTCACCAGCCAATAGACGAGATGTTCGCTCTTCAAAGGCTGTTGATCGACCGACACTTCCTGGGTTGTGGGATCGACCTGGACGCCGAGTTCGCGGACGACGACGCCGTCTACGGAGATGCGGCCGCGGCGAATGAGTTCATCGCAGCGGCGCCTTGAACCGACGCCGGCGTGTGCTAGTACTTTGTTGAGGCGTTCCATACGGCTATTGTAGCAAAATCGGCGCGGGGTCAAGGCGCGGCTTCGTCCAGTGGGTGTGCCTATCGAATGAGGCGCCGTCGCTTATCGGCTCCCTCCCCCCTTGCGGGGGAGGGTTGGGG
>DHJA01000018.1:1687-6435 GCA_002404095.1 Planctomycetaceae bacterium UBA4732
GGAGGGAGCAAGAGGCCGCCCTGATGCCTCAATCGAGGGGCGCGGCTTCGTCCAGCGCCACGCCGATCGCGCCGACCCGTGGCAACATGTAATGTCCGCACTCCGGGCAGGGCGCCGCTCCCCACGCACGCAAGATGGCGCCGCGTTCTGGCGAACGCCACGCGGCGACGCTCGCCGTCCCAGGCAGAAAATCGTTGAAAGCGAAGCGGAACCAGCGCTCCATGCGCCGGGCCAAGGCGTCGATCTCGCCGGCCCCGCGAAACCGGCGTTTCCCTAGCGTCAACTGGCCGCCGAACGACGTTCGAGTCTCTTCCACGACTGTCGGCGCTTCGGTAAAGCGCACTTCTTGCAACCATACGCCGCCGGCGCAAAGCATGATTTCCGCCGCGCGCATCGGCTCCTCACCGCCCTCCACCGCCACGACCCATGACGGCTCCCGCTGCCATAACAGCAAGTCGGGATGACGGCCCAGGAGATCGGCAAAGCCGGGGTCGGCGGCCAGGTCGAAGACGGTCCGCGCCTCGCCACAATGGTCCCAAGGCCGCGTCGGCCGCTGCGACCATAGCAGACGCAGGGCTGCCAGGCCGGCCGCGTCGTCCGTCCCGAGTATCTCTCCCAACACCGGCCCCGTGCGCCCGATGTCGAGTAAATTAGTCACCTCGAAACCCGCCTCGAACGCTCGATCACACAACAGAACGCGGAGACGGGCGCGGGCGCCGCGCGTCCATTCATTGTTGCGCCAATCCGCCAATAGGCTCTCGGCGTATGTCAGAGGCAGTCGCCCTTGGAAACACCGAGCGAGCTTCTCCACAACCAGCGGGACTAGGTCAGCGCCGCGAGCGCCGGCGTCCTCCGCCGCGAGCCGATGTAGCGCGGCGAGATGGCTCGGCGGACAAGACCCGGCGGATACGGCATCCTCGGTGCGTTTCAACAGGTCGGCTAGGAACGGCGTTTGCCGTCGTGGGAAGACGCCGGGCGCAGTGACCAGGGCAAGGCCGGCCAGGAAAGCGGAGTCCTGCGGGTGGAATCCCGATTCGTGCAAATGGGGCGCCAGCAGCGTCCAGGCGTGGCTCAGCAGTCGTTCGAGTGGCGCGCCGGCTGACCATGTCTTCCGCACGATCCATTGAGTCAGGAAGGCCGCCCCCGCCAGAACGACGACCGCAACGACCGGCGCCGGGCCGTCACCCCATGCCAACGCCGTCGCCAGTGCCAGCAGTACCAGCGGCCCAGCCAGGAAGAACGTCGCCCCGCGGCCTGTCCAGAACCAAGCGCCTTCGCGGCCGTGGAAGAGTACGCGGCCGGGTGCGCGGACTTCCAGGGCATTCCATATCCCTTTAGAGGTAATTTCAACGGCATAGCCATCGGCCGTTAGTCGTTGCGGCCGCAGAATCATTTCCAAAGGCGGCGCTTCGCGCAGCTGCGGCGCCAGGGCGAAACAACGCGGGCACAACGAGGCGTGTTGCTCCCGCGCCCGCGCGAGGAGGTCGCCGAGCGCCTCGGCATCGGTCGCGCCGCTCCGTAGCAGTTGCCGGTGAACGCGATGAAGGCCGTCTTGCGGGTCGAGTTGCTGCCCGCGAATCCGGCATAGTTCCAGCAACGCCGGGTTGCCGTCTTTGCGGTATTCGGCGATCCAGTCTTCGACGATGACCCAAGGCTCACGAACGCGGCGGCCGTCGAGGATAAGCTGATGGGTATCCCAGAGGTGCCGCATCATCGCCGGCCGGCGCAGCTTCGTGGGACAGCGCGGGCAGGTCATTTGTATACGCGCTTCGAGTTTCGCGCAAAGGGCGTCGATGGCCGGCGTACTGCCGAAGTGCCGCTCGAACCGGCGCAGGCGGTCAAGGGCGCGGGCCTTGCCGATGCCGCTGACCAGCCTGCGGAGGAACTTGGCGGCGAGCTTGCTCTTCGTGCCAGGGGAGCGCATTAGCGCGGCGACGGCGGCAAACTTCGCCTCGACGGGCAAGCCACGTTCGAGCAGCAAGCCGCTCAATGGCTCCAACAGCGCCGCGTCAAACGGCATCGGCAGGCGCGGCATCAGGGCGAGCGCCAGCCAACGCGCAGCGATTTCGCCATTCGCACTGAGGGCCGCCGTCAGGGGCGCGTCGCCTTCCTCGGTCAGAAGGCTTGCCAACGCTTCGACCGCCGCGCCGCGCCGCTTGCCGCCCACGCGGGCCAACAGTCCGCCCAGCGTCGCGGCAAGAAAGGCGTCGGCGCGCTGGTTGTGGTCTGCCCGCGCGAGCGCCGCCAAGGTCCGCCACGCCTCCGCGTCGGGCGTGGGTGCAGCCACGAGATTGAGCAACAGGGCCAAGGCGTCATCGTGAGGGAGAAGGCGGCCGCGAAAAAAGACCAGCCGATGCGCCTGGCGCAGATGGGCTTCATAAGCGGGAGCGGCCAGAGGCGCGGCGCACTCGGGGCAGACGAGCAGCACCTCGGGCGGTGCGACCGCCCCGGCTTGGCCTTGGGAATCGTGGTTGGGACCATCTGGCATGACGAGGGCCGGAAGGGTCGGGAGGCGCGACGAGCTTCTACAGGAAAGCATAGCGGCCGTGGGCGCCGAGAGCAACCGGCTGGAGAGGATTGCCAAGTCACAGCTTCTTTCCAGCAATGAGGTCGATCGCTTGCTCGACATCCCATGCTAAGGCGGCGGCGCGTGTCGGCGGCGGGGATCGGTCAGCCGTTGCATGGTGGTCATAAGCGTCGCGGCGGGCGCCTGAAATATGGCAGTCCCTCCAAGTGCGAAACAAACCAGTTGCGCCAAGTCAACAGGATAACGGATAAAAGGAACTTTGCATTCCTCTTAAATTTCGACGCGGCGCGTTGTGGAATGCGGGCCGCTCGGGTACAAGGGATGAAAGCCGGTCCCGCGCCTTCCGTCCCCGTTCGGAGCCATCCGCCCATGCTCGCCAAGCTGAACACCTTCGCCCTCGTCGGCATTGACGCCGCCCCTGTGGAAGCGGAAGTCGATGTATCAGCCGGGTTGCCGAAAACCGTGCTGGTCGGCCTGCCCGAAGCGTCGGTGCGCGAAAGCGTTCACCGCATCGAGCGCGCCTTGGTCAACCTCGGCTACGCCCGTCACCCCGGCCGCACCATCATCAATTTAGCCCCCGCTGACCTCCGTAAAGACGCCGGCAGCTTCGACCTGCCCATCGCGCTGGGCCTGCTCGTCGCCACGGGCCAACTCATACCCGAACAGCTGCGCGACTTCGCCATCGTTGGCGAACTGGCTTTGGACGGCAGCGTCCGGCCGGTCAAGGGCGCCCTGTCGATGGCGATGGCCGCCGCCGCGCAAGGCATACCCAAGCTCATGGTTCCCGCCGCCAGCGCCCGTGAGGCCGCCGTCGTCAAAGCCGTTGCCGTCTACGGCATCCACACTCTTGCCGAGGCGGTCGGCGTTCTCTCCGGCCAGATGCCGGCCGAGCCGGTGGCCGCCGACGTTGAGGAACTGTTCTCCCAGCTCAATACCTACGCCGAAGATTTTACCGACGTGCGCGGCCAGGAGTTCGCCAAGCGCGCCCTGGTGGTCGCTGCCGCCGGCGGCCATAACGTTTTGATGATCGGCTCGCCAGGCACGGGCAAGTCGATGCTGGCGCAGCGGCTGCCGACGATCCTGCCGCCGTTGACGCCGACGGAAAGTTTAGAGACGACGCGCATCTACAGTGCGATGGGCCGACTGCCGGCGGATGAGCCGTTGATGAAACGCCGGCCGTTCCGCACGCCCCATCACACTATCAGCGACGCCGGCATGGTCGGCGGCGGCAGTACGCCGTCGCCGGGCGAGATATCGCTTGCCCATCATGGCGTTCTCTTTTTAGACGAGTTGCCGGAGTTCCATCGTCGCAGTCTGGAGGTGTTGCGCCAGCCGTTGGAGCAAGGCGTCGTAACCATCTCCCGCGCCCTGCACTCGACGACGTTCCCGGCCCGCTTCGTGTTGGTGGCGGCCATGAATCCGTGCCCTTGCGGTTACCTCGGCGACGCCCGACATGCCTGCAAATGTACGCCCATCCAGATCGAGCGCTACATGGGCCGGATCAGCGGGCCGCTGCTGGACCGCATCGACATGCACATCGAAGTCCCGGCGGTGCCGTTCCAGGAGCTATCCGCGAACGCCGATGGCACGTCCAGCACGGCCATGCGCGAGCAAGTGGGCAAGGCCCGCGCGGCGCAGCGGGACCGCTTCGGCGTGGACGGCCACGGCATGAACAGCCGCATGACGACGCGGCAACTGCGGCGGCACTGCGTCCTGGACGAGGCGGGCCGCGGGTTGTTGAAGCAGGCGATGGAGGAACTGGGCCTGTCGGCGCGGGCGCACGACCGCATCCTGCGCGTGGCGCGAACCATCGCCGACCTGGAGGGGAGCGACGCCATCCAACAGGGGCACGTCGTTGAGGCGATCAACTACCGGAGTTTGGACCGGAAATTGTGGGCGAAATAGCCGGCGCGAAAATGGCGCCCAAGCTACGGTTTGCAACGCAAGCATTGGGAGCCGCCCCTGCCAAGTCAACTGCTCCACCATCAATTCGCTTACGGAGGCTGTTCACCTACCGCCCGAAGGGCTCGACGCAGGTTGAGAAGCGCGGGGCTATTCAGGTGCAGCGCTGCCACGGCGGCCCGGCCGACGGCGGTGCGTCCCTGGATGAACAAGAAATCCGCGTCCCAAGCGAAATGACGCGACCACTTCTGCTGGCGCGGGTTAAACAGGGGAAGGAACCGCCCGCTTTGCGGATCGCTAGTGCCGGGTTTTGCAACAA
>DHJA01000151.1:0-4139 GCA_002404095.1 Planctomycetaceae bacterium UBA4732
TCCCCCCGCCCAAGGCCCTTTCCCCTGTGGGGGTTGGATAACAGCGCGCGGGGGGGGGTGTCCGGCCCGCCGCGAAGGGGGGAGCCGATGCGGTACAAAATCGTGGCCGAGGACGTGATCAGGCCCGAAGAGTACGCGAGCCGGCCCGACGCCGTGCGCGCCATCACGCAGCGGTTCACGGCGGCGCTGGAGCGGCTGGCGCGGCGAGCGCCCGAACAATACTTCTGGCTGCACGGTCGCTGGAAACACGCGCCGAAGCAGAACGCGAAGCGCGCCGCGTGAGCCGTCACGCCGCCTTCGCCGCCAGTCGGCCGACCGTCTCCGAAACTTTCGGCAGCCGTACCATCTCGTGAATGTTGCCGGTTAGAGGAACGGCCGAGAAGCGTCCGTCCTGCGGCAGAAGCATCACCGGCAGGCTTCCTTTTACGCCCATGGTCAGGCTGCTGTGCCGATCGACCCGCGTACCGGCCGTCAGTTCCAGGCGGAAGCGACGCAGGATCGCCGGCGCCGCGAGTTGGAACAACTGCATTGAAAACATGGCCCCCATACACATCCGCGCGCCGGCGCCGAACGGCAGATAGGCGAAGGGGGAAGGTTTCTGCACCAACCAGCGATCGGGGTCGAAGCGTTCCGGCTCGGGAAAATGCACGGCCATGTGGTGCGTGACGTACTGGCTTAGGACGACGACGGTGCCTTCGCGGATGTCATGCCCGGCCAACTTCGTCGCGCGGACCGAACGGCGAATGACGAACACCACCGGCGGCAGCACCCGCAGCGATTCCTTTACGACTCGTTCCAGCAACGAGCCGCGCTCCGGGTCAGACGGGGCCTGCGCCAGCACGTCGCCGGCAATGTTCGGATGCTGCGCCAAGAGCAGCAGCGTCCAGGTGAGGCCGGCCGCGGTCGTCTGATAGGAGGCGTTCAGCAGCGTCTGCACTTCGCCGACCACCTCGGCTTCGCTGATTTGTCCGGCATCCTATGCTCGCAGCAGAAACGCCATAACGTCGCGCTGGTCGTCGGAGAGCGTTGCCCGTCGCTTGCGGATGAGGTTGCGCAGCAGAACCTCCAGGCGTTCACCGGCGGCCGGCCAGTCCTTGTACTGGCTGGCGGACAGATCGAGCGGCAACGTCTGTGCGAAATTGATTCGGACGTAGTCGTCCAGCCACTCCTGAAACGCTTCCGCCACTTCGGTCGCGTCGGAGAAGTCCTCCAGGCCGAACAATAACCGGCCCGCGATTTGGAGGCCGAGTTTCTTCATGGCCGCGGCAAGGTCAAGCTGCTGTCCGGTTCGCCAACCGGCCAGCGTCTCGTCGATGACCCATCGCATTGGCCGGGCAAATCCTTCGGTGGCCGGCTTGCTCATCGCCGGCAGGAGGAGTCGGCGGTGCTGCACTTGCTTGGCGCCGCTAAGACCGAAAAGCCCGAGACCGAAGCCACGCTGGACGGAGTTCTTCGGCCCGGGCGGTCCGTTGGGGCTGGTAACCCGAACCCGGCCGAGCGGACGGCTCACAGGAAGACTACGCCGCCGCAGCGGAGCGTGTGCGGACGAACTATCATATGGAGCGCGCCAACCGCAAACTGCGCTTCGACGAGAAGGTGCGCTACGAGTGGCGTTCGTGGCGCTCGCTGGACCGTTTCCCCCTTCCTCCGTCTGGGACGCCATGCCTACTGGCCGCCTTGACCCAGCCACCCGACGAAGGCGATCTTGGTTTGGAATCTCCCCCTGCGCTTGGCGCGCCTCCTTATGGGATTAGCGAGGAGTATCTGAACAAGAGTTGCCGATTCCATGTCTTGTACTGAATTTCGGGGTTACAACGCGCCGATAAAGAGATGGGGGATATGCTCACACAGCGCGAACGGCGGGATCGGGCGTAGGGATCTTATATGTCGCATCCTGTCGGTAGGTGGATTCCGCTATCGCGAACGCGACGCATTGTCGCCGACGTGATGCACTTCGCCCAGCAGATGCCGGCGGTCACCGTGGACCGGCGCATGGCACTCGCGCCGCTGGCGGCCGCACGCCACGCCTGCCGGCGCCGGCCGAGCTGGTGTGTCCTGTTCGTGCGGGCCTTTGCGATCGTCGCGGCACGGCGGCCTGAGTTGCGACGTAGTTACCAGTCGTTTCCCTGGCCCCATCTGTACGAACACCCCGCAAACGTCGCCGCCGTCGTTATAGAACGCGACTGGGACGGCGAGGAAACGCCCATCATCGCGCATCTGCCGGCGCCCGAACAACAGCCGCTTACCGATCTCGACGCCAGTCTGCGCGGTTTCCAGAGTTGCCCCATTCAGGACTTTCCGACTCTGCGCCGCTTACAGCGAATGCTCCTGTTGCCCCGGCCGCTACGACGCATGGTCTGGTGGGCGACCTTGAACCTGCACGGCCCTAGCCGAGCGCGTTACGTCGGGACTTTCGCGATATCCAGCCCCGCCTCCCAAGGCGCGGGGTTGCTGCACCTGTTAAGTTGCGTGACCTGCACACTTCACTATGGCCTGATCGGTGCGGACGGCGGTCTCGACGTGCGTTTAACCATCGACCACCGCGTCCTCGACGGAGCGCCTGCGGCGCGAGCGTTAGCCGACCTGGAGGGAGTCCTGGTGAACGAGTTGCTCGCGGAAGTGCGCGGGATGCGGCAAGCACAGGCTGCTTGACCCCGCGCCGCTGCCGCGTCACCTGTCGATTGCCGCAAAGGGGAGTCTCAATCGATGAAACCGTCGACCTGGAACGATGACGCTTCCGCGGATCGGTTGCCGGAAGGCTCTCCTGAACATCTGCAGACGTTTTTCACCGACTCCGTCGGCTGCTTGCGAGGTCTGTACCAGAGGTACGGCCCGCTCGTCGCGTTTTCCAAGGGATCGCAACGGATCATCTTTGCCTCTACTCCCGAGACCAACGGCCTCCTGTTCCGGAACCCCGGCGTGTTTCACTCGCTAGGCTTCGTCTCCGGTCCCAAGAATAGTTCGCAGCGGCGGCTCGGCAACGGCATGTTCAATCTGAACGGCGCACGGCATAAGCAGCATCGCCGGCTCATGCTGCCGCTGTTTCAGAAAGAAATGCTGGACTCCTACCGTGAGCCGCTCGGCGAGTTGACCGACCGGATGCTGGACGGTTGGCAGTACGAACGGCAGTACGATCTGCTCGCTGAGATCAAGGAACTGGCCCGGAGCATCACGATCCGGTTGCTGTTCGGCCTGGAAGATTTCGCTCTGGCAGCGAGCATTGACGCGATCTTCGAACAGTGGTTGGAAATGAATCACCACGTCGCGTTCCAGTCGATGCTCCCCGTCGAGCCGCCCAGCGAAAGCTACGAGCGCATGCTGCTGAGCGCGCAGGCGATGGAGAAGCTGATCGGGACGCTGGTCGCCGAGCGGGAGCAAGCCCCGCCCGGCCCGGACGTGCTCGCCCTGCTCTTGCGCGCGCGGGACGCGGGGGCCATTTCCACCGTGGACGTGCTGGCCGAGGCGACCCACCTGTTCAACGCCGCCTACCATACAACCACCTACGCCATGACCTGGACTCTGTTCTTGCTGGCGCAACATCCGGTCGAGATGTCGCGCGTGTACGAGGAATTGAGCGCGGGTCCGGGCGCGTCGTTTCCGCTTCTGGATCGGTGCATCAAGGAAAGCATGCGCCTGCTGCCGCCGGTCGTATATTTTGCGCGCAGCAACGTCGAGCCGTTCGCGCTGGGTGCGCATCACCTGTCGCCCGGTACACTGCTGGTCGGCAGCCATTACGTTACACATCGCCTACCGGATCTGTATTCCGATCCGGAGCGGTTCATGCCTGACCGATGGTTGAGTGCCGACCCGGGAGTTTATGGCTACATTCCGTTCGGCGGCGGCGCGCGGATGTGCGTCGGAGCCGCGTTTGCTCAGGTCATTTTCGAGACCTGCTTAAGTCAAATCTTACGACGCTTCCGCTTGGCCGTCGTACCCGGCGCACGGATCGACCGTAAATGCTCGCTGACCCTAGGCCCGCGCTGGGGCATCCCGGTGACGGTGCATCGCCCGGATCGGCAATATGCTTGCGCCCCGGTTGCCGGCGACATTCATGAAATGGTGGCGCTGCCGACCGCAAGTAAGCGGGCCGCCGCCGCGTAGGAGGACTGGACCATGGCTAAGAGCCTGTGCGAAAAGGG
>DHJA01000151.1:4355-16197 GCA_002404095.1 Planctomycetaceae bacterium UBA4732
ATGTGTATAAGAGACAGCGCATGGCCGACTTCGCAGTTTACGTCGCGATCCGCGTCGTTGTCTGCGTTGTGCAGGCACTGTCGTGGCCCCTGGCGCTCCAGTCCGCGACCAGGCTCGCCTGGCTGGCTTATCGCGTGAATCGACGGCATCGTCTCGTCGCCGCCGACAATGTGCGGCACGCATTTCCGGACCTCGACGCGCAGGCCGTCGATCGCCTGGTGCAAGCCAGTTACCTCCACCTCGCCACCATGGTGGTGGAAACGATTCGCCTGCCGCGCGTGCTGCACGGAGCCAACTTCGAGAACTACGTCCACCACGCCAACCCCACCGACCGCGAGCAGCTCCTGCTGTGGGGCAACTGCGGCAGACCGCTCCTGGCGCTAACAGGCCACTTTGGAAACTGGGAATTGCTGAGCTACCTAACCGGCCTGTTCGGTTTACGCGGCGGTATCGTGGCCCGCCGGCTCGACAACCCTTTTCTTGATCGTTTTCTCTCCAGGTTCCGCAGCAAGACCGGCCAAACGTTGCTGGACAAGAGCGCGGACTATTCTCGGATTCTTGACATGCTCGCCCACGGCGGCAGCCTGGGCATGGTGGGCGACCAGGATGCCGGCCCACGCGGGCTGTTCGTGAGCTTCTTCGGCCGTCCGGCATCGACCTTCAAGTCGATCGCGCTCCTGTCCCTCGAATACGGAGCGCCAATCATCGTGGTGGGTGTCGCTCGCATAGGCCATCCGATGCAATACCGGCACTATCTGGAGGACGTCATCCTGCCCGAGGAGTATGCCGGCCACGTCGATGCCACCCGGGCCATCACCCAGCGCTACACGGCAGCGCTGGAGCGGATGGTTCGGCGACACCCGGAGCAGTACTTCTGGCTGCACCGCCGTTGGAAACACAAACCGCCTGTAAGGAAAGCGAAACGCGCGGCGTAGAGAATGTTGTCACTTCTGAAACCGCTTCACCCGCGTGGCGCCGCCTTCCAGTTCGAAGTGGTAGCCGTCGCTGAAGGCGTCGGCGAATTCCTCCTGATGCGATACCAAAAGGATGCAACGCATCTGATTGCGTAAGTTCTGCAATTCCTGGATCATCACCTGCCGGCCGTGACGGTCGAGGCAGCCGAAGCCCTCGTCGATGATGACCGATTCAATCGGCCTATGCTGACGACTGGCGTACTGGCCGATTCCCAGCGCCAGACTCACTGCCACGCGGAACTTCTGACTGCCGCTCAGGAAGGCCACGTTGATCGGCCTTTCGCCGGTTTCGCGGTTGTACGCCTCCAGCTCCAGCGCCTTGGCCGAGGCGCCGTCGCCTTCCGCCTCGCCGCTCAGCTTTAAGTATAATTGGCCTCTGGAAAGGCGGTCCAGCACCGCGTTAGCGTGTTCCACCACCTGCCGCTCCGCCTGGCGCACCAGATAAAGCTGCAGCCGTTCGCGGCCTAATAACTCCGCGAGCGTACGCTGCACCGCTAAATCGCCTTCCGCTTTCAGAGTTTCTTCCTGGATCTCCTCGCGCTGCAAACGGTAGGTCTCCAGGAGCGCACGCTCCTGTCGCGCCTGGCCCAACTCCTCGTCGCAGCCGCGATCTTTGGATCGGGCCGTCTTCAGCGCATCCGCCAGCGCCGCCGGTTCCTGCCGCGCCTCGACGGGGAACGCCTCCGCTTGCACATCCAAATCTTCCTTGTTTTGTCGCAGTACGTCGCGGTTTAACCGCGCCTGATGCAACTCGCGGCCGCGCTCGTCGGTGCGATCTTTTTCCAGACGATCGCGTTCGCCGGACCAAGTGAAAATTTCGCTCGTGCCGACCTTCTCCGCCGCGGCATGCCAAGCCTGCGGCAGCGCGGCCCGCGCTCGCGTCAACGTCTGCTGCGCGTGTTGCTGCACTAACTCTTGCTGCTTCAGGTCGGCGTCACACTTCCCCGTCGCCGCCCGCGCCTGCTCGCGCTCTTTTGTCAGGCGCTCCGCCTCCGCTTCCAATTCTTTCATTTCCAGTCGCTTGGCGGCCAGGCTCTTTTCGACGCTCTTTTCGTCCGCCTCAAGCCGGCCGTGTTCACGGCGAATCTCCTCGCGGTCGGCGGGCAATTCCTTTTGCAAACGGGCGATTTCTTGGAGTTTAGACGCCTCTTGCGTCGTTAATTTGTGCCAGGCGTCGCGGACCTGTTCCGCCTGTTGCAATAGCTGCCGCGACGCCGACAGGCCGGCTGCTTCGGAGCGCAGAGACGCCAGATCGGTCGCCGTCGGGTAAGCCGTCGCCATCCAGTCGGCCGGCAGCGATGGGCCGACGCGGAAGCGGTGCGTATCGGCCAACTCGCCGTAAATCTGGCCGCACTCCTCTTGAAGACGGGCCGCGTCGGCCTGCGCCTGCTCCACTTTCTCCTTCAATGCGGAGTATTCAACGCGCAAATCATTTCGGCCGCGCTCCGTTTGATCGAAGTCGGCCCGCATTTGCCGTTCGCCCTGCTGCGCCAACTGGTGCGCTGCTACTGCCGCCTTTTGCGAGATTTCAGCGATGGCGACCGCGGCGGAACGGCGACGTTTCTCCTCCTTGATATGGCCTTCCGTCAGCGGTTGGCCGCAATGACGGCATGTTTTCGACCCATCGATTTGCGTCAATTCTTTCAGATGCTCACGGGCCTGCTGAAGGACCGTTTTCGCCGTCGTCACTTGTTCCGCGGCCAGGCCCAGCGCCTCCGTGGCCGCTTCCAGGCGCGGCCGAATCGTTTCTAGTTCTTCTTTGATCTGTTTGCCGCGCTCCTCGACGACCACTCGCGCCTGTAGGGCGGCTTGTCCGCGCTCGCGGGCATGACGCATTTCATCGCGGCGTGACGCCAGCCGCGCCAGCAACGGCACGGTCTGCGCCAGCGCCGTCAGCCCCTCGAACGCCTCACGAGCGCGGGCCACCGCTCCCGCCGGGTCGTCGGGCAGACGTTTCTTTTCCTCGCGTTGCCGTAGCAAATCGTTTTCGTGACGCTCGCACTCGGTAAGTTTTTCGAGCTGGATGCTGCGTTGACGCAGTTGCCCCGCCACGTCGCGCTGGCGAGTCGCGTCGGAGTCGATGAGATTCTGCGTCGAGAGCCGTTTATCGCGCGCTTGTTTGAGCGCATGGTCGCGCCGCGTCAACTCATCGGCGTGTTTTTGCCTCTGTTTTGTCAGTTCCTTACTTTTTTCCTCCGCTTTGTGGACCTCGTTGCGCTGCTCGGCGATCACCTGCAAACGAGGCAGAACGTCGCGCAGTTCGCGCAGCCGTTCCACGTCCTTTTCGATAGATGATCCGTCGTGCAACAGCCGTTCGGCCTGTTCCCAGCGGCGCCGGGCGTCGCCGAGACGGGCTTGCAGTTCGACCCACTCGCGCGCCCGCGCCTCCAGGCCCAGCAACCGTTCCACATCGGTTCGCGCCTGCTCCCGCGCCTGTTCCGCGTCGCGGATGCGTTCGTCGCCCGCCGCCAGTTCCAACGGCGTCACATGCGGCAGCGCCGCCAGCCGACCGCTCAGGTTCTTCAACGTGCCTTCCAACGATTTGCGCTCTTCGTCGGCGTTTTTATGCAGCTTTTCATAGCGTTCCAAATCGACGATGCTCGCCAATACCTTACGCCGCTCCTCGGGCGTGGAACCGAGTAACTTTTCCGCATGGCCCTGCAACAGCAACACTGAGGACGTGAATGTCACATAATTGAGACCGATATTCTCACCTATCCAAACCTTAAATTCGTTCGCGCCGCCCGTGCCTTCGACCGGAACCCATTTGCCGTCATCGGCCGCATCGGACTCGCAGCGAAAGATCTGCTGCGTACCGCGAGCGCCGCCCTTATTGTCGCGCCGGGCAGTGCGCTTGGCGCGATAAAGCTGGCCGTCCAGCAGAAAATCGAACTCCACCAACAGCGAATCGCTGTCCTTATTGATAAGTTCAACCGCCTGCGATCCGCCGCCGCGATGATGTCCAAACAAGGCGTAAGTCACCGCGTCAAAGATCGACGACTTACCGGAGCCGTTAAGACCGGATAACATCCATAACGTCGCGCTGCCGTCGAAACGGACTTCCTGTTCGTCCGTGTAACAGAGAAAGCCCTTGAGTAGAACTCGTTGCGGGATCACGCCTGCACCTCCCTCAATAGCATCTCGGCCCGCGCCAGCACGGCGTCGCGCAGGATTTCCTCGTGATTGCACAATTCCTGCTGGAGATACTCGCGCACCGTGTCCTCGAAACTCTTGCTTCGCGGCGCCTCGCCCACCGTCAACGGCCGGCCCAGCGCGCCCGATTCCGTGATCTCGCGGTCATACCAGCGCGGAAATATGTCTTCCAACTCGCGCAGCGTTTCCTCGCGATTGTCCACCCCGGCGGTATACGTACAGACGATGCGGACCAAGGCGGTTTGGGCGTCCGGGTAGCGCTCGCGCAGTCCCGGCAATTCCGCCTTTGGCGAGCGGATTACTACGTCATACATCGGCGTGGCCTCCAACGGCAAGACGGCCGGCTCGCCGCGTAGCCCGTCGGGGCCGACATCCAAAAGGACGACGCACTTTTGATCCTGTTGCTCGCCGAGGTCGAGGCGCTCGATGCTGCCGCAATAGCGGACGTGGGTACGGCCGCCGAGGAACTGCGGCTTGTGGATGTGGCCCAGCGCCACGTAAGCGTATTGGTCGAGCAGACTGGTTTCTTCGAAGAGAACGTCCTCGTCGGCAGTGAGACGAAAGCGGGTTGCGAGATCGCTGCCCTGCATGGCGATGTGAGCGCTGAGGACGGACGGCAAAGTCGGATCAAAGCCCGGTGATTGACGCATCTCCCGAAGGCGTTCGGTAAACGCTCTGGTAAGGCAACGATTCTTCTCGTCCAGGCTTTCGTAGCGCTGATCCGCCTCCTCGGTCAAATAGCGAGTCGGCGTCGGATAGGGCATCATCACGAACTGCACTTCTTTACCCGTGGCGCGATCGGGCAGGCGCAGCCAGGTGGGTCCGGTGGCGAGGTAGAGACGGCCGAGCGCGACGAGCTCGCCGGGCCGGGCACCGGCGGGCGCGGCTAGGGTCATGGCGTGCCGCAACGTCTGACAGAAGTTTTCCTTGTCGTGGTTGCCGGTCAGCGCGAGGATGGCGCCGCCGTCGCGCAGGAAGCCGGCGAACGTCTCTTGCATATGACGGATGGCGTCGCGCAACCCTTCCGGCGGCGCCAACTCGCTAAACAAATCGCCGGCCACTAACAGCACATCCACCTTTTCGGAGGTGCAATATCCGGCCACGCGCTCGACCGCGCGGCGAAGGTCGTCGGTGCGATCCTGACGGCCGAGGCGGTCGCCGAGGTGCCAGTCGGCGGTGTGCAAGATGCGCATGCGGTTGACTCCTGAGCCTCCGGCCGCGCCGGTATCTTGCCGTTGATTGTCGCACAACGCCAGACGCTGCCGCAAACTCAGCAGCAACCGAAGGAGAGCGCTTTTACCGGCCCCGCCAATACGACGCTGATCGCCGAGAATGTGCCACAGCTACCACCAACACGCCCATTGGCTGAACTCGGTAGATCAGGCTGTAGGGATAGCGCCGAAGCAAGCACTGGCGGTGCCGATTGTCCACGAAGGAGTATAGTTCGGGCCGGTCGACAATCCGCTGGACCCCATCCGCCACGGCGGCTTCAAATTTTGCTGCCGCTTGCGTGTTGCGGGCGCGATACCAGGTAAGAGCAGCCTGGTAATCCGCGTCTGCGGCAGGTAAAAAGCTCACGTTAGCCATTCGAGGCTTCCCCGCCACGTCCCCGATCCCGGACCACCGACCAGGGGATAGGAGTCACTTTGCCGGCATCAAACTCGGCGGAGCGTCGCTGAATCTCCGTCATCCAGGCGTCGTCTAGCGGCTGCGGATCGGCTTCATCCTGAGCGGCGATCAAAGCCTCAATCAACTCCACTTGCTCTGCGGAGGGCAGCGATAGGGCGGTTTGCAAAACCTGCTCGGTGCGTAAACTCATGACCGGCCTCGGTTGAAGAAAACGACCTGCGACAATGATCGAACATTCTCACCGACTATACCACGCGATCAGCCGCGGCAGTTCCCCCTGCCGCGCCAACGTACGGAAGCTGGCGCGCTGGCGTTGTGTGGCCAGGATGCGGTTGAAGCCGAAATGGTCGTCCACGATGGTCAGCGCTTTCATAATCGCCTCCTCGCGCGGAATATCGCGGTACATGCGCGATACCCACAGCAATAGAGGGTAAGTCAACGCCAACAGCTCGAAGCCCTCCCAGAATGGCATGCCAAAACACGCCGCGCCGCAAAATTGCACCGAGCCGACTTTTATCGTATAATAGCGCTCTAAAATAGCCTCAGCCTCCAATGGCAGCGGCCCGCGCGGCTTCTCGACCTCCTCAAACGTCGTCTCCGGTAATCCGTCGTGCATCCTGGGTATTGGCCCGGTTCCGCGCGCGAAACGCCAAGCCGCCTTGAGACGAGCGATGGCGCCGTGTCGCGCCTCGCCGCGCTTCGGGCCGTGATCCTTGCGCGTGAACAGGGCGACGGCCTGACGGAACAGGATGCGGCCGATCCAGCCGGGCGCCGCCACTTTCATCAGGTTGTCCGGCGTCGCCGTATCGGCCGATTTTTGCAACACGGTCAACAGGTCGCCGAGCCGCGCGTCCTGCACATGCTTCAGCTTGGCTTTGCGCATCTGATCCGCCAGCGCCAGGCACTTACGCAGCCGTCGTTCCAGCGGTTCGCGCCGGTTGCGCAGGAGCGTCAGCAACGCCTGAACGCAGCGATGCACGTCCGGCCAGCTTACGTTCTGACCGGGCTGCAACGGCGGCGGCGGCGCCAGCGAACCGTCGGGAAGCGGTTTGAGATGGACCCGTTCGGCAAGGCGGGCGGCGAACTCCGCCAACGCTTGATCGTGTTCGGGCAAGGGCCGGCCCTTGTTCGCGGCCGCCGACGGGCAGGCGTAGCGTAGACCGACGCTCCAATGGTCGCCGGTCGGAATCAGCACGAACGGAAACAAGCGGCACGGCAGCGGCTTGGTTTCGTAGCCGAAGCGCTCGTGGATGCGGCAACGTCCCTTGTCGCCGAGAAAAACGCAGCTGCCGTCGGGGCGGTGATTGAGCCGCCACTCGCGCGCCCACGGCGGCCCTTGACGGACGAAAGGAACATGACCGCCGAGGTCGGCGTCGCGGTCCCAGCCTTGGGCCTCGATGCGTTTACGTTCCTCGTCGGTGACGGTGACGACATATTCCTGACAACAGGTACCGCAGACGTGGCAATCCCAGTTTTGCAGGACCGGCAGATGATGGATGGGAAGTGGCATGGACAGACCGGAATTAGGGTGCGGGCGCGCGAACCTCACCCTGCCATTCTACGCGGCGCCTCGGCTTCGTCATAGGGTGGGCCACTCGCTCCGCGAGTGGCATTGCCCCAACCGACTCGCGGAGCGAGTCGGCCACCATAGGCGCCGGCCGCCCAGAACACCAAGACCAACGCGACCGCCGCCATACCCACGACGAAGAGGGCCGCTTGCGAATGGGTGTAGTCGATGGCGGCCCCGATCAGCACTGGGCCGGTCAAGCTGCCGACGCAGTTACAGGCCAGATACCAGGCGTTAGCGCGGGCCAGCGCCGCCGGCGGCGTTCGCTCGCCCAGCAACGCCAGCCCTAACGGGTATAAGGCCGCACAGCAGCCGCCTACGATGAACAGCCACACGCCCACCGCGACCGGCCCGCTACAGAACGGCAGGCAGCCGAGGCCGACTAGCAGCACGCCATGAAACGCGGCCAGCACGCGTAGCCGGCCGAAGCGATCCGCCAGCCATGCGGACGGAGTTTGGAACAAAACCACTCCGAGAAAGAGGGCCGCCATCAATCCGCCGACCTGCGCTTCCTCGTAACCGAGCGTCAGCAGGTGGATGGATAGAAACGTGAGCATCCCGCCTTCGAGGAAGCCCTGCACCCAGGACGCGCCAAGGCTTAGCCGGTTGCCCATCATGCTTGGCCGGGCGCCTCTCGTTTCCTCCTCCATCGGCCCAATGACGCGCGGCAGGCCCCGGTGGGCGATCAGCGCGGCCGGCAGCGCCGCCAATCCGCCCAGCGCGAACGCCAGCCGCGGCGACCAGGCGTAAAGGGGCAAGCCAACGAGCGTACCTAGTCCCACGCCCAGGGCCACGCAGAAAGCATAAATGCCAAAGTCGCGCGCCCTCCTTTCGGGAGAGGCGTTGTGGTTAATCAGCGTTTCCATGGGGATGAGGCAGACGGCGCTGGCGAGGCCGCCGAGGAGACGCAGCAGGAACCAGACGGTCAGGCCGGGCGCCAGGGGGAAGAGGGCCGTACTCAGCGCGTCCACGAGGATGCCGAGGGTGATGCACCAGCGGCCGGCCTTTTTCATCAAGGCCGGCGCCCACAGAGCGGCGGCGGCGGCGCCAAGGAAATAGACGCTGGTGTTGAGGCCGACGACCTTGGCGCTACAGCCGGCGTCGCGCATCCAGAGGGCGGCGAGGGGTGCGCCGAGGCCGAAGCTGAAGGCCCAGCCGAGGCCGGCGAGGCAAACGGCGGTCAAAGTGCGCGGGGAGGTGCGGGCAACGCCAGCCATTAACTTCGTCCCTGAAGCGAATCGAGCGAGCGAGCCGGCGGCGGACGCCCACGGCTTCCCACACCTTGTACTAAGATCGGCACAACCTCGCAAGGTCTTGAGGGACGAGAGGCGAGCGGCGGGGTTTATCCCCGCCGGGGTAAACCCGGCGGATCGCCTTTTGGTAGCGTCTCTAACCCACCTATTCGGTAAAACCGCGTCTTCCGGTAGGAAAAGCCCGGCTCTGCCATTCTTTCCAGCCCCCGTAGACGGATAGAATGTGATAGGCTCACGGGGGGAGTCTCCCGCGCCGTATCAAGTTTCATCTCCATCCGCTGGTTGTTGGCGGCCCCGCGTCCCAGCTCTACCGGACTCTTCTGGCGAGAGGAGTCTCTCCTTGTGAGTTAGGGGACGGCATCGGCCGTCCCCTAGCTTTTCGTTGAAGCAAGCCCTTTCGCCGGCCGGTTGATGTCGCACCCCGGACTCAGGAGTACCTTCGCCCGGGGCTTTATTACAGTCGCCCGAAGGGGCTCCGGTCGCCGAAAGCGCTCCGGTCTTGGAGCCCGGTTTAGGGCGACTGTAATAAAGCCCCGCGCGAATGTATTCATGAACCCGGGGTGCGACATCAGCCCGTCTTCGTTTTGTCCTTGGCAGGATCGGCGCCGCCATTCACAATGATCAAGTGCCTCCGTCTGATTCCAGGCGGACGGCCATTCTTTTCCCAGGCGCTTCCCTATGCGATTCACTCTGATCGGAATACTCGCCACGGCGGTCACTTTCCTTTCGTTCGCGCCGGCGTCGGCGGCGCCGGCGCCTGGCGCGGTGACGGTGAAGCAGGTGCGCGAAGCTATCGACAACGGCAAGGCATACCTCCGGCGCGAGCAGCGGAACGGCGCCTGGAACGTCGAGAAGATAGCCGACACCGCTTACCCGCGCGGCGGCACCGTCAGCCTGGCCCTGCTGGCGCTCCTCACTTGCGGCGTCGCGGATGATGATCGGCCCGCCCTTAAGGAAGGCCTCGACTATATACGAACCATTCGCCCGAAGATGGACGCCAACGGCCGCGTCGCCGCCGACGATGGCAGCGAAACTTATGTGATCAGCCTGGAAACGATGGTATACGCGCTGGCCGGCCGGCCCGAGGACAAGAAGTGCATCCAGGAAAACGTCGATTGGTTGTTGGCCGCGCGGATCAAGAATAACGACGTAAAGCTTCGCGGCTGGGGATATGGCGGCCACGACGGAACCTACGACGCTTCCAATACGCAATACGCGCTGCTGGCGCTGCATGAAGCGGTGCGCAGCGGCGCTAAAGTAGATCGCGGCACGATGGAGGACGTCCAGAAGTTTTACCTAGACAATCAAAATCCGGACGGGGGATGGTCCTACAAGCCTGGCATTAAATCGAGTATGACCATGACGACGGCCGGCGTTTGCGGTCTGCTCATCACCGGCATGGACGCCGAGGCGGGCCGGCAAAAACCGCGCGCCGACGGCAGCGCCGAGAACTGCGGCGTCTATGACGACAACAAGCCGGTGGCGAAGGGGCTGAAATGGATCGGCGACCAATTTCCGGCCAACGTCCAAACGGTTGAGCAAGCGGACGGGAAATTCGCCACGGTAATAGGTAATATAACGGCTATTAAAGCTCCCTTTTATGGCTTTTATGGCATTGAACGCACCGGCCGGCTGACGGGGCAGCGCTTTCTCCAAGGCCACGACTGGTATCGAGTGGGCTGTCAGTTTCTCGTGAGTACGCAGCACCCCAATGGGTCATGGGCCGGCGACGACATCGACCGCAATCCCATCGTCGCCACGTCTTTCGCCCTTCTCTTCCTTGGCAAAGGCCGCACGCCCGTACTGATGACGAAACTGGCCTATGGAGATAGCGATTATCTCGGATGGAACAACAAGCATAATGATATGCGGAATCTCACCGAGTTCGCCGGCCGCGAATTGTTCAAGAAACAGCCGATGGCCTGGCAGATTTTTGACATTCGCCAGCGCGAAGCCGGCAATGAAACGGCCATTCGCAATTTGACGCAGGAACTATTGGAGTCGCCCATCGTCTTCTTCAACGGCCACAACTTCGCGCCGCGCGACAAGGAAAAAGACCTTCTCAAAGAGTATCTCGCCAACGGCGGCTTCGTGTTCGCGGAGCGCTGTTGCGGACCTCAGCGCTATAGCGCGGGCTTCGACAAGGACTTCCGCGTACTCATGCACGAACTCTATCCCGACGCCGAATTGAAGCCGTTGGACCCGCTGCATCCCATCTTTACCGCCTCGGGCAAGTATGTTTCCTCGCCGGCGGATTTTCCGCTGGAAGGCGTCCAGCAGGGTTGCAAGACGCTTGTGGTCTACTGTCCCAACGCAATTTCCGGCTATTGGGAGGCGAATGATGTGAAATCGGACAAAGGCCGCAAGGCGTTCGAGATGGCCGCCAACGTCATCGCCTACGCCACCGGGTTGGAACCGCCGCGTCAGAAATTGGATTCGGTCGAGATCGTCGAAGAAGCGAAGGCGCCCGTCAAGCGCGGCTATTTCAAGGCCGCGCAGCTTATGCACAACGGCGAATGGCAGCCGGCCCCCAAGGCAATGCACAACCTCATGGTCGAGGCCAACAAAGTCGGTCTCGACGTGGCGCTCGAACCCAAGGCGATCTATCCGTCCGACGCGAACGTCGTCGATTACCGTTTTTTGTACATGCACGGCCGCGGCGCCTTTTCCTATAAGGCGTCCCAATTGGAGCTTTTGCGTTTCGATCTGGATGGGAACGGCGCCCTACTATTCGCCGACGCCTGTTGTGGGAGCAAGCCGTTCGACGAGTCGTTCCGCAAGTTCATGGACGAACTCTGGAAGGACCACAAGGACAAGCCGAAGCTGGAGCCGATCCCGCCGGACGACGAATTGTACAGCGCGGATTTGAATGGTAAAAAGATCGACTATGTGATGTGTCGGCGCGAGTCGCCGGACGGCAAGGGAATTGACGCCGAGTTCAGGAAGGTGAAGCCCGCCTTGGAGGGGGTCAAGCTCAACGGCCGATGGGTGGTGATTTATAGCCGTTATGACGTCGGCTGCGCACTAGAGCGGCACCCGACGCCGGGCTGCCTCGGTCACGATTATGCCAGCGCCGTCGCGTTCGGCAAAGCGGCCGTGTTGTATGCCCTCAAAAGATAACCGAACAATTTACAGTCTGTCCGACAAGGGCGGGGAGACCCCGCCCCTACAGCGGTTTTCCTTGGGGGGGGGGGGGCGTCCCCCCCCCCGCCGCCCCCCCCCCCGCGGGCGCGTCGAGTCGCCCGAGCAGGCCGAGCTGTTCCTCT
>DHJA01000151.1:16266-22014 GCA_002404095.1 Planctomycetaceae bacterium UBA4732
CTCCCCGCCCTTGTCGGACAGACTCTTAATAGGAAGATCGCATGCGCACGCTACAGGAAATCGAGCAATCCTTTCCCGACTCCGCCGTAAACGGCCTATCATCGGATGCCGTCGCCCGCAGCGCCGCGCGCTTCGGCGCCAACAAGCTGACGCCGATGCCGCGTGAGCCGCTGTGGAAGAAGTTCCTCGAAAAGTTTGATGAGCCGATCATCAAGATCCTGCTGGCGGCGGCGCTGCTCTCCATGTTTGTCGATCTCTTTCAGGCCAATCTCATCGCCGCCCTCGCCGCTCTAGGGGCCACGGCCATAGCGGTCGCCATCGTCTGCCTCTTGCGTAAAACGCATTGGCTGCCGACGGTGCTATTCGTGTCGGCGGTCGCGCTGTTCTTCGTCGGCCTTGCCTTTCATCACCCGTCGGTTGAGGGGTTGGCCGTTATGGTCGCCGTCATCCTCGCCACCGGCGTGGCTTTCCTGAGCGAATACAAGAGTGATCGGGAATTTGAAGCGCTCAACGCGCACAAGGAGGCATTGCGCGTCAAAGTGCTGCGCGACGGCGCTTTTCACACCATCGGCCTTGAGGAAGTGGTGGTCGGCGATGCGGTGGACCTGGAGACCGGCGACGAGATCCCGGCCGACGGCCGGGTCGTGAAGGCGGTGGAGTTGTACGTCGATCAGTCGCTAATGACCGGAGAATCACGGCCGTCACGCAAGCAAGCGCAGCCGGCCGGCGCCGCCGCGGATGGTCCAGAGCAAGCCGGCTGTCTCTATCGCGGTACTCAGGTCGTGGACGGCGCCGGGCGAATGCTCGTCACCGACGTGGGCGACGCGACCTACCTGGGCCAGATCGCCCGAAAGCTGTCGGCCGACGACGGCGAGGAAGATGAAGCCGTAACCGCCGACACGGCGGAACGCCGCGTCCAGCGGAAACTGACGATCTCGAAAGAACTGACTCCGCTTCAATTGAAGCTGAAGAATCTCGCGGAGTTGATCTCCAAAGTCGGCTATATCGCCGCCATTTTGATCTTTCTGGCGCTGCTGGCGCGCGGCATATGGTTCAGCGATCCAAGAGAGGTCTTTTGGCCGCATTCCGGCGAAGAGAGCCTGCAAGTGGCGCAAGCGCTGCTCAATGATTTCGTTTACATGGTCATTGTGATCGTCGTGGCGGTGCCGGAAGGGCTGCCGATGAGTGTGACCGTGTCGCTGGCCCTGGCCATGCAGAAGATGACGCGAGCCAACAGCCTGGTGCGTCAGCTGGTGGCGTGCGAAACGATCGGCTCGGCCACGGTCATCTGTTCGGACAAGACCGGCACACTGACGCAGAACAAGATGCAGGTAGGACGGCTTTTTTGGGACGGCGTGACCCGCGACCGCGGCGCAGCGGATTGGGTACAGCCGGACGCCCAGGCGCTGTGGCCGCGCGACGGCCGACCGCTTAACTGGCTCGTCCTCAACGCCGCCGTCAACTCGACGGCAAACCTGGAAGAGAAGCCGGGTAGGGGCGGGGTTTCCCCGCCCTATTTGGCCCCGGTCGGCAACTCGACCGAAGGCTCTCTTCTCCAATGGCTGGCCGAGGCCGGCCTGAATTATCACAAGCTGCGTGGGCAGTTTCCGCCGATATACCAGATCCATTTTTCCTCCGAGCGCAAGCGCATGACGACGGTGGTGCGCTCCGGCGACCGCCTTGCCGTATTGGTCAAAGGATCGCCGGAATGGGTACTGCAACAGAGTACGCATTACCAGAGCGCCGACGGTGCGACGCGCGAATGGACGACCGAGGCGCGGGCGGCGGTCACAGCAGCGCTGCGCGACTCCGCCTGGCAGGCAATGCGCACTCTGGCATTTGCCCACGCCGACTTGCCGTCCGATTTCCCCTCGGACGCCGACTCTATTCAGGCCAGGCGCGACGCCCTGGAAACCGGCCTGATTTTCGATGGCTTCGCCGCCATTAGCGATCCGCTACGTGAGGATGTAAAGGAAGCCGTGGCCCAGTGTCGCAAAGCCGGCATCGAGGTCAAGATGATTACCGGCGACAATGTGGAGACGGCCACTGCGATCGCTTACGACGTCGGCCTGATTGACCGCCGCGACGCGACCGTCGATGAACCCGGCGCCGTCATGCTGACAAGTCCGAAGTTTAACGACTGGTATAAGGAAATGGAGGAGCGAAAAAGGCGGGGAGATGCGGCCGGGACCGAAGAAATGGCGGCGCGACTGGCGGGGCTGCGCGTGCTGGCTCGGGCGCGTCCCTTGGACAAGTATAAGATGGTGGAACTGTTGCAGGACCGCCAGCAGGTGGTGGCTGTGACCGGCGACGGCACCAACGACGCGCCGGCCCTGAAAAAGGCCGACGTTGGCCTGGCGATGGGCATTACCGGCACGGAAGTCGCCAAGGAGGCCAGCAAGATCGTGCTGCTGGACGACAGCTTTGCCACCATCGTCAAGGCGGTGAGGTGGGGCCGGTCGCTCTATGAAAACATTCAGCGCTTCATCCAGTTTCAATTGACGATCAACGTCAGCGCTTTGACCATCGCCTTTCTCGGACCTTTTTTTGGCGTAAGGCCGCCGTTCACGGTGCTGCAACTGCTGTGGATCAACGTCATCATGGACACCTTCGCGTCGATTGCGCTTTGTTCGGAACCGCCGCGCGAAGGCATAATGCGTCTGCCGCCCAAGCGCAAGGACGAAAACATCCTCACGCCTTCGATGCTTGTGACCATCTTCGCCACGGCGGCATTCTTCGTGGTGGTGATGATGGGGTTGTTGTGCGGTATGGAATATGGCAACTGGTTCCGCGACGGCCCGATGAAGGAATTAACGCCTCGCCAAGCGAGCATTTTCTTCACGGTCTATGTGTTTTTCCAGGTGTGGAATCAGATCAACGCCCGTTCGCTGACGCCGGACATGAGCGGCTTCGACGGACTCCTGGGCAATCGGACATTCCTGGCCATCGCCGGCACGATCGCGGTGGTTCAGGCGCTCATCATCAGCGTGCCGTTTTTGGGCGATGTCTTCAAGGTGGAACCTTTGGGGCCGTGGGACTGGCTGTACATCCTGGCCGGCACGGCGTCGGTGCTGGTGTTCGGCGAAGTGCTGCGGCGCATCCGATTGTCACTTCCGCTCAAGTATTTCGATTGCCACGGTCGATAGGAATTTTCGGTATGTGCCGATTTCGCCGGTTGTACCGATGTGGCAAGATGCGGCGCCGAGGCCCATCGGACGACAGAAAACCTCAAATGTTGGGAAAGCTGGTCTTGAAATCGTCTACTCGGATGACAGGCATCCGCCTGGCGTTCGCGCTGGCGGGCTTTGCCATGACTGTTTCGCCGCAAGTCGCATGGGCGCAGCAGCCGGCGCGGACGGCGCCGGCCGACGATGTGGATGCGCGTTTGCGGAAGCTTGAAGAGTTGAACGCCAAGCTGGAAAAACAGAATGACAAGTTGGCCGAGCAGAATGAGAGGCTGGAAAAGCAAAACCAGCTAATACAGGCCGCTTCGCCATCGGCCGCCGTCAAGCCAGACGAGACCAAGAACCTCGTGGACGGACGTCCCAAAGAAAAGGACGATACCAAAAAGGCGGCCGATCTGGCGCCGAAAGAGAAGAAAGAGGCCGACAACAAGGTCGCCGACGCCGACCCGGTCTTCAAGACTACCTGGAAGGATGGGTTCGTCGCGGAAACCGCTAACAAGGACTTCCGCGTCCACATCGGTGGCCGGTTCCAGGAAGACTTCGGCTGGTTCGCGCCCAACAACGCCGTAAATCAAGCCATCCCAGGCGGATTCGCGGACGGCGCCGATATCCGCCGAGCGCGCCTCCGAATGGATGGCACCGTTTACGACATGATCGACTTCGTTCTGGAGTACGAGTTTGCCAACAGCACCTCGACCGTTCTCACGGCGGCGGGTCCGACAACGGTAGGCGTGACTCTGCCCGGCGGCGGCAGCCTTGGCGCCACCGGCAACGGCGCCTTCTCCACGAACGCCCCCACGGACGTTTACTTTGACATTAAGCATCTTCCGGGGGAAAACCGTTTCCGCGTCGGCCACTTCAAAGAACCCTTCAGCCTGGACGACTACGGCACCGCGGACTCCTTTACGACATTCATGGAACGCTCGACCCCATCCGACTCCTTCAGTCCCAACCGCAACCTCGGCGTCATGCTCTGGAACGACCCCTTTGAGCAGCGCCTTGTCTACGGTTTCGGGGCGTTTAAGGAGAATTCCAACAACAGCTTCGCCAACGCCTTCGACTACAGCAACGGTTCCTACGCCTATACGGGCCGCGTCGGCGTCAATCCGTGGTACGAGAACAACGGCCGCTGCGTCCTGTTCCTCGGCGGCGCCTACAGCTACCGGACCCTTGACCCGACCATCAGTCTCAACCGTTTCGGGTTCGCCAACCGCATCCCGCTCCGCATCGGCTCGCCCACTATTATTAGCACGGGAACGCTCACCGCTACCGACACCCAGTTGTTCAACGCCCAGGGCGCCTTGAACTACGGCTCCTTCTCGCTTCAGAGCGAATACTACGCCGCCCAGGGCGAGGGCGTCGTCCGCGGTTCCATCGCGCAGGGTGTACCCCGGTTAACCAGCCCCGACTTGTACGGCTATTACATCCAAGCCAGCTATTTCCTGACCGGCGAGCACCGGCCCTACCTTCGCGACATCGGCGGCTTCGGCCGGGTGCGGCCGAATGAGCCGTTTTATTTGTCCTCGCGGTGCGGCCTTGGCAGCCTTCTCGGCCGGGGCGCGTGGGAAATCGCGGCCCGCTATGAAGATGTGAACGACCGCAGCGGGGCTTTTAACGCCTTCCCGGCCGTCGGGGGAGTGGCTGGTTCCGCCGTCCCCGCGATTGCGACCGCGGGCGAAGAGCGCGACGTGACGCTCGGCCTCAACTGGTATCTGAACCCCAGCGTCAAGATTCAGGGCAACTACGTCCACGCCTTGCGAAACGTGGCGAGTCCAGCCTTGTCCGGCACGGTGGACGCCTTCGCCGTCCGGTTCGCGCTCGACTTCTGACCTACCATGGGCAACCTATCGGCATCCGCAGGCGGGCCGTGCGGCCCCATATAAGAAGTGTTCAACAATGCGCCGGGCCATGTCCGCTGGCCTCGGCTTTTGGCCCCAGCGGATCACCGGCCGTAGACTGAACAACAACAACTGAGCCGAAAGTTGCGGGTCCATGACTTGGAAAGCGCCGCTTCGTCGAGCTTCCTCAAAAATGGCTTCCACCAGGCGAAAGTTCTCGCGACGCAGCCGCTGCCACGGCAAATCGGCGTCCGGCCCTTGCATCACCTCGGCATGTTGGATCAGGTCGAGCAAGTGCGGATGTTCGGCAAAGTAATCCAAGATGGCCCCGACGACCGCTTCCAGTTTGGAACGAGGGTCGGGCGCCTCGTCCACGGCGCTCAACCGCTCCTTCATCTGACAGGCCGCACGCGCCAAGAGCGCCATATATAACTCTTCTTTGTCCTTGAAGTAGCGATACAAGGTGCCTTTGCCGACTTCGGCCAGTTCCGCGATGTCTTCCATGCGCGTTTCGTGGAAGTGGTGAGCGGCGAAGAGACGGGCGGCGGCCGTCAGGATTTTTTCGGATTGGGCAAGCGTTTTTGTTCGCACGGAAGGTCTCGCGGTAGTACACTGACACGCGGCAGCGTCGAATGGAATGTGAAACTGACTGGTCAGTCCGCATTGTATTGCGTCAAACGGACGTTCACAAGTCGAAATCAAGGCGGTCCTCGCACCCCGGACTC
>DHJA01000151.1:22111-33460 GCA_002404095.1 Planctomycetaceae bacterium UBA4732
GGATCGCCCTCCGGACTCAGGCCGGGGACGCTTCTCTTGTTTTGGAGCCCGATTTAGGGCGACTGAGATAAAGCCCCGGGCGAAGGTACTCCTGAGTCCGGGGTGCAGGCCCGGCAACCCGTTGTGGGACTGGCTTGGTAGAATGCCTCAATGGACCACTCAACCATCCACCTCGCCTTCGACGGCGGCACCCTTATCATAACGGGGCCAAACCCGGAACGACTGGCCACCCTGCCGTACTGCCGTTTCGACGCCCGCATTAACGTCTACCGCGCTGAAGCCATCCACTACCGCGCCCTCGTCGAACACCTGCGCCGCGAGCAGATTCCGTACAAGGACGAGGCCCGCGCCTACCAGCCGACGGCGTGGCCGCTGCGCACCAGCCGCGATCCGTTTCCCCACCAGACCGAGGCGCTGGAAACGTGGTGGAACGCCGGCGGCTGCGGCGTCGTCGTGCTGCCGACCGGCACTGGCAAGACCTTCCTCGCCATCCTCGCCATCAATAAAACCGGGCGCCCCGCTCTTGTAGTGACGCCAACCATCGACCTGCTCAACCAGTGGTACGGCGAATTGCTGGTCGCCTTCGATGTCCCCATCGGCCTGCTCGGCGGCGGCTATTATGACATCCAACCGCTCACCGTCACTACTTACGATTCGGCTCACATCCACTTGGACCGCTGGGGCCACCGCTTCGGTCTGCTGATCTTCGACGAATGCCATCACCTGCCGGGGCCGACCTACATGGCGGCCGCCGTGGGTAGCATCGCCCCATTTCGCCTCGGCCTTACCGCTACGCCGGAGCGGACCGACGGGCAAGAAGGCGTGTTGGACGGGCTGATCGGCCCCATTGTTTATCGCCGAGAGATCAAGGAGTTGGCCGGCGACTTTCTCGCGGAATATCAGACCGTGCGCCTCTACGTCGAATTATCGCCGGAAGAGGAGGCGAAACATATCCAGGCCCGCGAACAGTATCGCGGCTTCGTGGACGAACACGGCATCAGCATGGGCGGGCCGCACGGCTGGCAACGCTTCATTCAGGAGACGTGCCGGACGAAAGAGGGGCGAGCGGCATTCCAAGCGTACCGCGAGCAACGGCGTCTGGCGTTGGCGGCGCCGGCCAAGTTGGGTGTGCTGCAAAAGCTGCTCGACCGCCATCGCCAGGACCGTGTGCTGATCTTCACCAACGACAACGCCACCGTCTATCAAATCGCCCGCCGTTTTCTGGTGCCGGCGATCACGCACCAAACGAAGGCCAAGGAACGCCGGCACATCCTCGATTGTTTCCAGTCCGGCGAGTACCCCGTGGTGGCCACGAGCCGCGTACTCAACGAGGGCGTGGACGTGCCAGCCGCGAACGTCGGCGTGGTATTATCCGGCACCGGCACGGTGCGTGAACACGTGCAGCGCCTGGGCCGGCTGCTGCGGAAATACGGAGAAAAGCAGGCTTTATTGTATGAAGTCGTGACGCGCGGCACGTCTGAGGAATACACCAGCGACCGGCGGCGGCAACACCATGCGTATCAATAGGCGGCGCGGTACAATAGGGACGAAACAAGGCGCGTCCATCGAAGCGCGTCGGCGAAAGAAAGAAAGGGTGTTATGGCCACGTCACACGATCTAAACGGCAATCCGGCGGGCGAGGGGCTGGCGGCGGAGAACATCCGCTTGCGGGAAGAAGTTGCCCGCCTCCAAGGGAAACTGCGCGGGCTGTGGCAATTAGAGTCCGATGTCAAACGGCTGGAGAAGGAGAAAGCGGAAATCGCCGCCGAACGCGACGACTGTCTGAAGTCACTTTACTATCTCACGCGGAAAGATTGGACTTTCACAGAAGAAGAAATCGCGGATCTGGACAAGAATGGTGTGCCGTTCGACGAAAAGTTCATTGAGGAACTCGAGCGCGACCTCCGGTCGAGAAAGCCGTTCGATGCCCAAGCATCCTGACCGTCCTTACGAGATTATTTACTTGGGGAACCAAGGATCGTTGCTCCGCACTTATGGGGCGAGGGCGGCCGAGCGCGGCATCCTCGAAGCCTATGTGGCCGCGGTCAAGTCCATCCAACGTCACCTAAAGACGGACCCATTGGAATGGGGCGATCCGCAGAACCGGCTACGTCACCTTCGACTACTATTGTGTCATGGAATACAGTCGCCATTGCATGCGTACTATGCGGTCGATGAAAAGAGAAGGATCGTGTATGTCCAGGAAATCAAGGCCTTGCCGGGGCGAGGGCTGGATTAAGGAGAATATGCCGCGCGGACTATAGCACCACTTGGTTTGGCACCGCGCCCTCCGGCCCGGCGCGAACGGGAGGAAGCCATGTCCATTCCATTCGACCTCAATGGAGGTCTAAAATTGTGCGACGAACAGGGGTCGTGATCCGGTTCGCCGCTTCTTGGCGTTCCTTGTGGCGGACTTGGGAACGAGTGCGGTCCCGCGGAGTTATGTGATGCGCATTGCCTTAAATTACGGTCGTGATTGTATGGAGTTCGATGTCGCCGACGCCGGCCGCGTCGTCCAACAGCGCGCCCCGCAGCCGTTGGACGACGCGGCCGCCGCCGTGCGCGCGGCTTTGCAGGCGCCGTTTGACTTTCCGGCGCTGCGGCGGGCGTTGACGGCCGACGATCACGTAACGGTGGTCGCGGACGAACGACTACCGGGGCTGGCCCAATTGTTGACGCCGGTGCTGGAAGAACTGACCAGCGCCGGCGTCGATCCGGCCAACGTCACGTTGCTGTGCGAGCCGGCCGAGTCGCACCCGCAATGGCTTGCGGACTTGCCGAAGGCGTTTGAGAAAGTGCGCCTGGAAATCCACGACCCAAAGGACCGCAAAAAGCTCAGCTATCTGGCGACGACGCGGCAAGGCCGGCGGCTTTACCTCGCCCGTAGCGTCGTGGACGCCGATCAGCTGGTGGTGTTGTCGGCCCGGCGGTTTGACCCGCGCATCGGCCGAGGCGGCGCCGCGGGCGCCGTCTTCCCGGCACTCGGCGACGAAGCCGCGCGGACGGAATTGGATGATCGGCCGAACCTTGACGATCTTGATTCCGCGGCCGAAGCGGAGGCCGAAGCGCAGGCGGCGGAAACGGCCTGGCTGTTAGGGGCGCCGTTTTTTATCGAAGTGATCGAAGCGGCAGGCGACGGCGTGGCCCACGTCACGGCCGGCACCGTCGCCGTCGGCGCGGAGGGTCGTCGGCTGCTGGACGCATCATGGCGCTGGGAAGCGCCTGCGCTGGCCGACGTAGTGGTCGCCGCATTGAGCGGCGACCCGTCCCGGCAGTCTTTCGCCGATCTAGCCGCGGCCGCCGCCTGCGCCGCCCGCGTTGTGCAACCGGACGGCCGGATCGTCCTGCTCAGCCGGACGCCGCCCGGCCTGACGGCGGAGTCGGCGGCGCTGCTTCAAGGTGACGACGCGCGGGGCGTTTTGGACCGTCTACGCGGTCGGCCGACGGTACAGCAAATACCGGCTTGGCGCTGGGCCGGCGCCGCCTGTCGCGCGAGGCTTTTTCTTCTCAGCGGCTTCGAGGATCAAACCGTCGAAGACCTTGTCGCCACGCCGTTACAGAACGGCGCCCAGGTGCAACGCCTGCTTGACGCCGGAGGAACGTGCTTATTCCTCGAGGACGCCCATAAAGCGCGGGTTCTACAAGCCCCGAGCGCGAGCGAGGGGTGAGGCGAAACCCCTCGCTCGCGCTCGGGGCTTGTAGGTAGGAGCGAATATAGTTGACGAGGGGTGGGCCATTCTCGCATAATACATTTAGTCATCACACTACTCTTCCGGCCCGAAGGCCGGCAGAGTGTTGAATTTAGAAAATGAGGTCCGCGGCTGCCCGGGCACGGCACGCTGAGTGGCGCCGGAAGCACTGCGGTAACAACGACCGACCGTTTGCAGCGTCGCACCACAAACCCCCCCACGAGTTCCGCATGACCTTGTTCTGCTTGCTGTTCGTGAGTCTGGTGCTTGGCGGCTGGGCGATGCGCCGTATGGTGCATGCGGCGTTCGAGACGCTCCGACTGCAACTATTTGATATACCTATTCTCATAATTTGCCGTCCTGAGCCGTCTCGCATTGACCGCGTTTGCATCTCCGTCCGCGCATTGCCTCCATGTCCGTCGCCGCCTTCGTGGGCGGCGATACGGGCCGGGCCGTCGTCGGTTTAAGGTTGCCTGTCAGTGTGTTCCTATCCAAAGACTCGCCGGCGCCATTGGCGCGGGTGAAGTGTTTGTTTTCGCGCCTTTCAACGTCCGTCCGCGCCCGAACGTCTCGCGGCCCCCCTTTAGGGAGTGGGCTGTATGGACCCGCTATATTGCGCTCTGATCGGTTGCCTGGCCGCTTTCGGCGGTTTGGCGGCCGGTTGGTTTGGCGCTTGGTTGTTGGACCGTTCCCGGCTCCGAGGCGTCAACGCCCGCGCCGCGGAGATCGCCGCCGCCGCCAAGGTGGAGGCCGATCAGATCCTAAAAGAAGCCGAATTGAAGGCGAAGGACGACTTGTATCACAAGCGCGAAGAATTCAACCGCGAGACGGAATCGACGCGCATGGAACTGCGCGACCAGGAACGCCGGCTGGACAAGCGCGAGGACGGGCTGGAGGAAAAGAATCAAGCTTTGGTGAAGAAGGAACGTACGCTGGAACATGGCCAACGCAAGCTGACGGAGCGGAAGGCCGAGATCGAGAAGCGCTCGCAGGAGATGGAACAACTCGTCAAGCTCCAGACGCAGAAGCTGCATGAGATTAGCGGCCTCGGCCGCGAGCAGGGCGAAGCGTTGTTGCTGGAGCGGCTGGAACGCGAATTGGTCGACGTGGTTGCCAGCCGTTTGCAGAAACACGAGGAGAACCTCCGGCAGTGCTGTGAGGAAAAGGCGCGGGGCATCCTGGCGACGGCCATCCACCGATACGCCTCGGAGCAAACGGCGAACTCCACGGTCAGCACCGTGGACATTCCCAGCGACGACATGAAGGGCCGAATCATCGGCCGCGAAGGCCGCAACATTCGTACCTTTGAAAAATGCACCGGCGTTGACGTGATCGTGGACGACACGCCCGGAGTGGTCATCGTCAGCGCTTTCGACAACGTCCGCCGCGAGACGGCCCGGCTGGCCCTGACCAAACTCATCCAGGACGGCCGTATTCATCCTTCGCGGATCGAAGAAGTGGTCGCCGAGACGGCGGCCGAGATGGAAAAGCACATCCTTGAGGTCGGCCGGCAAGCGGTGCTGGACGCCAACCTTACCGGGGTGCATGAGAAGTTAGTACAGCTGTTGGGCCGCCTGAAGTTTCGCACCAGCTATAGCCAAAACGTCCTGAATCACAGCCTGGAAGTGGCGCATCTCTGCGGCATGATGGCGGACGAGCTAGGTCTGGACGGCCGACTGGCCCGGCGTTGCGGCCTGCTGCATGACGTCGGCAAGGCGGCCGACCATGAGATGGAAGGCGGCCATCCCAAGATCGGCGCCGAGCTCGCCAAGCGCTACGGCGAGACAAGCAAGGAAGTGTTGCACGCGATCGCCGGCCACCACGACGACGTGACGATCGACCACATTTACACGGTGCTGGTGGCGTCGGCCGACGCGATCAGCGCGTCGCGCCCGGGCGCCCGTCGAGAGACGCTTGAGAAGTACGTCAAGCGCTTGGAGGAACTGGAGGCGGTGGCGTCCGGCTTTCCGGGCGTGGAACACGCTTACGCCATCCAGGCCGGCCGCGAGGTGCGCGTCATTGCCAGCGCCTCGCAGACGAGCGACAGCGACGCGCTAAAAGTATGCCACGACATCGCGCGGGCCATTGAGGAGCAATTGCACTATCCGGGAGAGATCAAGGTGACGGTGATCCGTGAGACGCGCGCCGTTGAATATGCGAAATGAAAGACCCGACAAGGAGGTATAGAAGCGATTTCAAGAAGGCTCAGTCTGGCAATTGATATTAACCCCGGAGGGGCGGCGGTCAATAGCCAGAGGCGCGAGCCCTGGTTGTATCCCACAATTCAGGTATCTGTTTAGCGGGTCAAAGCGTTTGTACAGTAGAGGCTGCCTGCACGAAAGAGCAGCTTTTGCAGGGTTCTTGAACTCGATGGCTCTGTGATCTCAAGTGACACCCCGTTGTCACTCTCCGTTTGAGGCATTGGACTTTACATTGCGGGCGAATTTCCCGCAGAAAACAGTAGTGTACATTTGCTTTGACCCGCTAAACAGATACGTTTTTTCTCCTTGCCGCTGGCTTTCCTTAGCGCGAGATCGCTTCTCATGCTTTCAATGCCGGCAGCTTGGTCCATGCTATTTCATACGGCGTAATCGAACTCCAGTTCAGTCCCCAACTATCAACGGGGTTGCCATCTTTCTTAATCTTTGGCATTATTGAGAATTCGTGTTTGGCTTCATCATGGGACAAGACAAAAAAACGTAAAGGAGACACATCATCAAGAGGAACCAGAACGATGACGAGGAACAGATCCGGCTGACGTTCTGCATCAAAGAATGCTTTTTGAACCCAAATACCACTCGAATATGAAATACCCTTTACCTGGATTTTGAATGCCTTCCCATCAGACACGGCGCATAATAGATCGATTCGAGGGGTATTGCCAATCGTAAATGCGACATCGTAGCCTCTGCGAGACAACTCGGCTCCCACGGCAAGTGTAGCGGTCAATGATGTGTGGTGGGTTGCTCGTTTCATGACTTCACCCTCCGCCCTAACTTTAATTAGGCGACTTTGTCCATGTCGATGAACGTCGGATGCCACGGCGGACGGTGAGACGTTGAATCCCGAAAATGCTACATGCCGCTGCGGTCAGGTGCAGCGCCTTGATACTTATCATGGCCTCCGAGGGACGGGTGGGAGCCTGTCCCAAGGTAAGAGATCAAGGTGCTAACCCTGTCTAAGCGTGGAATTTTCAGGAAGGACGCACCTTCCAACCACGATGCGGGCTCAACCCCCCACCCAGACCTCGGGAGCAATGTCATGCGCTTCTACACCCAACAGCATTGATTCTACTGCGGTGTCGATCTGCACGCCAGGACCATGTACCTGTGCATCCTCAATGCCGCCGGCCAGGTCGTCTTCGACAGGAACCTCGCTGCCGACCCCGAGGCCTTCCGAAAGCCGTCGGCATCCTCGCCGCGCGAACCGCCTCGATTGCCCTTTTCGCGCGTTGACGGTGTAATAGGCGGGCGTGTGTTGAACGCCGTCCCGAAGCCTTCGCCTACCCCGACGAAACCATGCCCGACGCCGACCGAGTGACGCATACGGCCCGGCATCTAGAGCAAGCCATCCTCTCCGGCAAGCTGGCGCCGGGCGATTTATTGCCATCTGAGAGGGAAATTAGTAGTGAAATGGGCGTCAGTCGCAGCGTTGTACGTGAGGCGTTAGGCCGGCTGGCCAGTCTGGGTTTGGTGCGCAGCGTTCACGGCTCCGGCACGCGCGTGGAGGCGCCGAACAACAAGCCGATTACCACGGGCTATCAGATTCTTTTACGGCGGAGCGAAGTGCGACTAGCCGACGTGGCCGCCGTCCGCCTGCCCTTGGAGACGGCCATCGCCGCCGAGGCCGCCCTCCGCCGGACTGACGGCCACCTCGCCCGGTTGATCGCAGCGCAAACAGTCCTCGCCAACCCACGCGGCACGCTGGAAGCCCACGTTAACGCAGACCTGGAGTTTCACGCGATCCTGGCCGAGGCGACCGGCAATCCGCTCTTCGGCATCGTACTCACGCCGATTCAAGAGATGCTCATCGAAACCCGCCGGCGTACCCTGGGCCGCCACGGCGCGGCGCTGGCCCACGAACACCACGGCCGCATCCTCGACGCCGTTCGCTCCGGCAACGCCGAGGCCGCCGCGGAGGCCATGCGGGCGCATCTGGAAGCCAACTACCAGCATCTCGCCGCCGACGGTTCGTCCGACGACTGAGGGCGGGCGCGACGCGCTACTTCCCTGTCATCAGTCGTTCCAGGACGGGGATGTGCGCCCGCGTCTGGGGCAGAAGCGTCGAGCGGATCAGCTCCTTGCAGTCCTCCGGAAGGCCGGCGTCGGCCAGGGCTTTTTCATAGTCCTTTATGCCGTATTCCTCGCCCTCCTTGAGCGCCTTCAATGCGGCCGTGTCGCCGAACATGCGGGCCGCCGCCTCGACGGTCTTCGCATAAACGCCCCAACCGCCGGAACCCTGATCCGGCTTGCCGCCGTGTTCGTGGACGTGCTGACGCAAGGTGTTGGCCGCCGTCCGGTGCGCGTCGTGAATCTTGCGCAGGTCCACCGCTCGCGGATCGTCGCCCACCTTGGCCAACGCCTGCTGGTAGGTTTCCGTGGCGGCCAGCTCGCCGCGAAGTAAGGCGTTCAAGGAATTGTGCGTGTGCATGAGAATCTCCCTAAAAAATAGTCGGGCGCTCTGAAGGGCTGAAGAAGTGCAAACTGCGCGCCGCCATTCTTCATCAAAACCTCGTTGGACTACGCCAAGCTTTCCGCGACAATAGACCCATCGCCTTCTCCTCACTCGCGGGAACACGCCGCCATGACGCATCGCATTTTTCTGACCGCCGCTCTAGTGGCAGCCGTATTCGCCGCGAACGCCGCGGCCGAGGGCAAACCCGTCCATCCCGGCCCTACCGATAAGGGTTTTCTCCTCCCCAACGGCTGGACCATCTCGCCGGCCGGCAAGCAACTGCCGCTCACCGACCTGCCGCTTAACATTATTCCGTTAGCGGACGGAAAACACGCCCTTGTCGCCACCAGTGGCTTTAACAAGCATGAACTCTCCGTCGTGGACCTGGAATCTCTGAAAATCGTTGATCGGCAGACCGTGCGCGATAGTTGGTACGGCCTTGCGGTCGATGCCGGCCAGGAGCGCGTCTGGTGGTCCGGCGGCGGCATGTTACACACCTACGACTTAAAAGACCTTAAACTTACCCGCACCAGCGCCGCCGAGCCGGAGCCGGCCAATCCGAAGGAAGTGGGAACCCCAGTCAACCCGAAGGTGCAGCCTCCGCTTGCCAACGACAAGAACTCCAGCTTTCGCAGCGGACTTTTCCTAGACGCAAAGGGTCAAATCCTCTATTCGCTTGACATTAATAAAGCGACTTTAACGACCTCTAGTCTCAAGGACGACACACAGACGAAGACCGTCGCCTGCGGCGTCCGCCCTTACGACGTCCTCCTCTCCCGCGACGGCGCGATGCTCTACGTCTCCGACTGGGCCGGCCGCGCCGTCCTGGCGTTGAACCCGAAAAGCCTACGCGTTGTCGCCAAAATCCCCGTCGGCGACCACCCCAACCAGATGGCCCTTCACCCCACCGACGACCGCCTTTTTGTCGCCTGCGCCTCCAGTGATAGCGTCTGCGTTATCGACCTGAAGCGCGGCGTGGTTGTCGAGAGGATCCATACGGCGCTGTTTCCACGAGCCCCGGAGGGCAGCACGCCAGACGCCCTCGCCGTCGCCCCGGACGGCAAGACCCTCTACGTCGCCAACGCCGACAATAATTGTATCGCCGTCATCGACATTGCCGATCCGGGAAAGAGCCAAGTCCGGGGCTTCATTCCGACGGGCTGGTATCCCACCGCGGTCGCCGTCGCGCCGGACGGCAAGACGCTGCTCGTCGGCGTCGGCAAGGGCAACGAATCGAGGCCGAACCCGCTTTACAAAGACAAGGACAAGCCCGCCGACGATAAGGGCGACGTTAAGAAGGACGAAGACGGCTTTCGCAAGTTGCCGTTTCCCTACATCGGTACGCTGATGGCCGGCGCGTTGTCCGTCGTCCCCGTGCCGGACGAAAAGCAGCTCGCCGAATATACCGCCACGGTCTACCGTAATTGTCCGTATTCGGATAAACTCCTGACCGCCGCTCCTCCGTCGGCGGAACACACGGCAATCCCCACGAAACCGGGCGACCCATCGCCGATCAAGTACGTGATCTACATCATCAAGGAAAACCGCACTTACGATCAGGTGTTCGGCGACCTCAAGCAAGGCGACGGCGACCCGGCGTTGGTGATGTTCGGCCGCGAAGTGACGCCGAATCATCACAAGCTGGCCGAGGAGTTCGTCCTGCTCGACAACCTCTACTGCAACGGCCAGGTGTCGCGCGACGGCCACCCGTGGTCCACGATGGCCTATCACACCGACTATATTGCCCGCGATTGGCACTTGACCTACTCCAAACGCAAAGGCGTCGAGGACGACGACGACGGTGATCTTTCCAATTCGCCGTCGGGCTATTTGTGGGACGCCTGCGCCCGCGCCGGCCTCGGCTACCGCAGTTACGGCGAGTACGGCAAGCGCGTCAGCACGGGCGACGGCGCCAGCAAGATGGAGAGCCGTGAGCGCGGCCTCGCCGGCCACATCTGCCCCGATTACGGCGTCCTGAAAGAGAAAGGCGTGCGCATGCGCGACACGGATAATGTGGACGTCTTTCTCAAGGAATACCATGATTTCGAGAAGAACAACGCAATGCCGCGCTTCATCGTCATGAGCCTGGGCGAGGACCACACCGCCGGGACCAAGGCGGGCGAATTCACGCCGAAGGCGTGCGTCGCCAGCAACGACCTGGCCCTCGGCCGGCTCGTCGAATCCGTCTCGGAAGGGAAGTATTGGAAGGAGACCGCAATTTTCGTGATCGAGGACGACGCGCAGAACGGCCCCGATCACGTGGACGCGCAGCGCACCGTCGGCCTGGTGATTAGCCCGTACACCCGGCGCGGCGTCGTCGATTCGACGCAGTACAGCACGGTCAGCATGGTTCACACGATGGAGCTGATCCTGGGACTGCCGCCGTTGAGCCAGTACGACGCGGCGGCGCGGCCGATGTATGCCTGTTTCAGCGATAAGGCCGATCTGAAACCTTACGTCTCGGAGAAGTCGCAAATTGACCTGGCGGCGAAGAATACCAAGAAGTCCTACGGAGCGGAGCGTTCCGGCAAAATGGACTTCAGTGACTATGATCTGGCGGACGAATCCGAACTGAATGAGATTCTCTGGCGCAGCATCAAGGGCGCCGACGCGCCGCTGCCGCCGGCGGTTCGGCGGGCAATCGCGGATCGGCCGGCCCAAAAATAACAGGCGTACACTGGGTTCTGTCTGGCAATTGGTATTAGCCCCGAAGGGGCGGCGGTCAATAGCCAGGGGCGCGAGCCTCTGGATTCCGGCGTGTGCCGCGCCCTGGTATTTTGATTGGGAGATGTCCGGCCCGCCGCAGTCGCCAGGGGTTCCACCTCGTTGTTCCCCACAACTTCCGAGAGGCCTTGGCAGGCTAGGGAAGATAGGCGATGATTGTAGCTCAATTGAGAGGTTGCAACGATCCCTGTCAATGGAGTGACGCTATGATCGCGCCTTGGGCTCAGGAAGAATTGGGATTGTTCGCCGAAGCGCGTGGCGA
>DHJA01000172.1:0-305 GCA_002404095.1 Planctomycetaceae bacterium UBA4732
GCGTTGACGCCGACGATCAGCTTGCGCTTCGCGTCCACCTCGCGCTGGTACTGAAACGCGGCGTCGGCGATTTCGCGGCGGAAGAAACCCGACTCCAACGCCGGGATCATGCCGCCCAACTCCTCGATCCGGTTGAAATAAACTTCAGCCTGTTGTCGCATCTGTTTTGTCAGCGATTCGACGAAATAACTTCCGCCCAACGGATCAACGGTGTTGGTTACGCCGGTTTCATAAGCCAACACTTGTTGCGTCCGCAGGGCCAGCGTGACGGCGTGTTCCGACGGCAGCGCCAGCGTCTCGTCCAT
>DHJA01000172.1:432-834 GCA_002404095.1 Planctomycetaceae bacterium UBA4732
CGGCAGCGCCAGCGTCTCGTCCATACTGTTGGTGTGCAGCGACTGACAGCCTCCTAGCACCGCTGCCAGCGCCTGATACGCCACGCGCATCAAATTCACCTCCGGCTGCTTGTCTTGCAACGAACAGCCGGCCGTTTGAGCATGAAAACGCAGCTTCCAGGACGTTTCTTTTTTGGCGCCGTAGCGGTCGCGCATGGCCTCGGCCCACAAAACGCGAGCGGCGCGATATTTGGCGATCTCCTCAAAGAGATCGTTATGGGCGTTGAAAAAGAAGCTCAGGCGCGGCGCGAAATCGTCTATCGCCAGGCCGCGCTCCAGACAGACATCGACGTAATGGAAGCCATCGGCCAAGGTGAAGGCCAACTCTTGCACCGCCGTGGACCCGGCCTCGCGGATGTGGTA
>DHJA01000172.1:913-4398 GCA_002404095.1 Planctomycetaceae bacterium UBA4732
GCGGATGTGGTAGCCGCTGACGCTCACGGAGTTCCATTGCGGGACATGGAGAGTACAAAACTCGATTACGTCCGCGACCAAGCGGACGTGGGGTTCCGGCGGGAAGACGAATTCGTTCTGGGCGTGGAACTCCTTGAGGATGTCGTTCTGGAGCGTGCCGCGCAGCCGCGTCCAATCGACGCCGCGGTCCTGGGCGTTGGCGAGAAAAAACGCCAGGACGACGATGGCGGGCGCGTTGATCGTCATGGACACCGACACTTCGCCGAGATCGATTCCGTCGAACAACTCGGCCACATCGTCGAGGACGCTCACGGCGACGCCGAGCCGGCCAACCTCACCGAGGGCGCGTCGGTCGTCGGCGTCGAGGCCCATGAGGGTGGGCAGGTCAAAAGCGGTGCTGAGGCCGGTCTGGCCCTTGGCGAGCAGGAAGCGGAAGCGCTTGTTGGTCTGTCGCGGCGAACCGAAGCCGGCGAACTGGCGCATGGTCCAGAGCCGGCTGCGGTACATCGAAGCATGGACGCCGCGCGTGAAGGGATATTGTCCCGGATAACTAAGATCGGTTTTGGGGTTGAGGCCGCCGAGGCTGTCGGGCGTATAAAGCGCGTCAACGGGGACGCTGCTAACGGTGGTGGGCGGCTGCTCGCGCGGCGTGGCGCCGGCGTTTTCGCGCTCCCAGCGGTCGTGGGCGGATGCGTCGGCGACGGCGGCCATGTTCGTTCCTCTACCCAATAGCTCAGGACAGCGGATGGGCGGCGACCTGAAGGCGGCTCACGAAGTCGGCATGTTCGGCGGAGGCCAGACCCCGTTGCGCCACTCCCGCCACGGCCGCCATTTCACCGCGGATCAGGGCGGCTGGATCGAGCCACATTCCCGGCAGGATTTCACTCTTAAAGTACCCTTCCGGCGCCAGCGCGAGGCGCTCGTATTGGCCGTTTCGCAGCACGAACCAATCAATCTCAAGGTCGAACACGCGCCAGACAACATACTCACGGGCGCCGTTACGACGGTAGGCTTCCAGTTTGGGGTGCAGGTCGATGCTGGCCGTAGTGGCGGACACTTCGGCGACCAACTCCGGCGCGCCCACAATGTATCCTTTCCCATCGATCTGCGCCTGTCCGCCGTGCGTTGGCATAACGATTAGGTAGGCATCCGGCTGCGGCATGTTTTTCAGGTCCAGGCGAAGAGTACCGTTGTCGCCTCCCTCTACGCCTATCGTTGAGTTCGTGTATATTGACAGCCAACCAATGAGGTTGTAGTGCGGGTTGCTGTGATAACGATGCGTGACTGGCGAAGGCATGTAAACTACTCCTTCGATTAGTTGCGCGTTATGGAGGTCCGGCATCGCGTCGTAACGCCGCTCGAATTCCTCCGCCGTCAGCCGGTCGCCGTTTTGCAGCGGCGGGATTCGCGCGGCCTCCGCCTTGGGCGGCGCCACGGGATGTGTCAAAGTACTCATGGTTTCGTCCTTTCCTGCAAAATCCTCTCTAACGCCGTCGCGGCGCCGCTCAAGACTTCACGGCGCCCGCCGCCTTCATGACTTTAAGCCGGTCGCCGATCTCGTACAGCTTGCCGTCGATCGTATCGGAATGGCCGCGGATTTGCTCCGTCGTCAATTCAAAGGCGATCAGCAGTTCGCCGATTTCCTCGGGCGTGTGCGGCTCGTTTAGCAAGCGATGAACGATATCATCGAGATCACGGGCCTTATCTGCCATCGCGTTCAGGGCCGTGGCGTAGTCCTCTCGCGCGCGCTGCGATAGGTCTGGGTCGATCTCCAGCAAAGCCCGCAGCCGGGCGCTCACGTTGCGAAACGTCTTCGGATATTCCTCGTCCAGAGACATCGATCAATTCCTCGTCGGGCATTAGGGCGCGTCCATTTATTCTACCCGCTCCACCGCCATCGCCACCGCGTTGCCGCCGCCCAGACACAGCGACGCCAAGCCGCGCTTCAACCCGCGCTCCTCCATAGCATACAGCAACGTCGTCAACACCCGCGCGCCCGATGCGCCGATGGGGTGTCCCAAGGCGATCGCGCCGCCGTGGACGTTCACCTTGCTCTCGTCCAAGCCCAACTCCTTGCCGCAGGCCAGCATCTGCGACGCGAACGCTTCATTCAATTCAAATAAATCTACATCGCCGATCTTCCACATCGCTTTTTCAAGCACTTGCCGCACGGCCAGCACGGGAGCGATGAAAACATCCTTCGGCGCCACGCCGCTTGCCGTGTAGGCGACCACGCGCGCCATCGGCTTCACGCCCAAGCGCTCGGCGACGCGCGCCGAGCCGACAAGCAGCGCCGCGGCGCCGTCGCTCAGCGTCGAAGCGTTGCCGGCCGTCACCGTGCCGCCCTCACGGAAGGCCGGTTTCAGCTTTGCCAGGGTTTCCGCCGTCGTGTCCGGCCGCAGTCCCTCGTCGCGGGTTACGACCTTCGCCTTCGCGCCGTTACCCACCGTGACGGGGACGATTTCCTTGGCGAAAGCGCCACGATCCCACGCCGCGGCCGCGCGCCGCTGGCTCTGGGCGGCGAAACGATCCTGTTCGCCTCGCGATACGCCGCACTTGGCCGCGATGTGTTCGGCCGCCTCGCCCATGTGCCAGTTTTCGCAGGCGCACCAGAGACCGTCATGGATCAGGGCGTCTACCGCCTTGTGATCGCCGATTTTCCAGCCGGTACGGGCGCCGAACAGCAGAAATGGCGCCCGGCTCATACTCTCCATGCCGCCGGCCAGCACCAACTCGGCGTCGCCGGCGCGGATCGCCTGAGCGGCCAGCATCACGGTCTTCAACCCTGAGCCGCATGCCTTGTTGACGGTGAAGGCGGCGATGGAGTCCGGCAGGCCGGCCTTCAGGGCCGCCTGCCGCGCGGGACTTTGGCCCGTGCCCGCTAGAACGACGCAGCCCATAATCACTTCGTCAATCTGATCGGGTTTCGCCCCGGCGCGACGCATTGCCTCGGCCAGCGCTGCGGCGCCGAGCTGCGGCGCCGGCACTTCCGATAAGGCGCCGAGATACTTGCCGATGGGCGTGCGGGCGGCGGAAAGAAGAAAAGCGTCAGACATGGGATTCACCTCAACGGCCACGCGGAAAGGAGACTAATTGCATTATATTCATCGCCTCACCTCGCATTTCCTTGATTGCCGGCCCCGCGTCTGGTAGGCTCGACTCATCTCTAAGACGCGTCGGCCCTTTCTTCTACCCCAAAGGGGAATGCTCTTGGAAGCCCTTGCCGTCCTGCTCTTTTTGCTCTTCGCGGCGGCGCCCGTCGTCCTTGCGATCCTCGCCGTTGTCGCGTATGTTCGCTCGAATCGGATCGTTGAAATCCTGGACCGCCTCGACCGGCTCGAGCGTCGCCTGGACCGACTGAAAGCGCCCGGCCCCGTCGTCTCCCTACCCGTCGCCGTTGCGGCGCCTGTCGCCCATGCGACCGTTCCTAACGTACCGGTCGCCGAGGAAGTCCTTCCCGTTGAGAGCCTGTGCGAATAGTCGAT
>DHJA01000118.1 GCA_002404095.1 Planctomycetaceae bacterium UBA4732
TTGCCGACGGCGGAACAACGACGAGCCATGCAACGACTTAAAGCGAAACAAACCGTCCAGTAGTTGACGGCGTTGTATGGCACCCCGACCGTAGAGAGTGTTTGTGTAGATATCAATGAGCGGCTACCTTAACCCTCGCCGCCAAGGAAGAGCGCTCCCGCTTCGTAACCGTCGTCGCGCTCCTCAAGGCGGACGAGACGAGACGGAACCGCCGTCGGCGGCGCGTCCCCATCCGGCGAAAGATAGATGACTACCTGCCGGCTGGATGGTTTGACGGGCAGGAATAGGCCCATGCCGGTGCGCGATAGATCGCGGGCGCGGGCGTGAATGGTTTGCGGCGCTTCGCCCTCGGCGGCGGTTTGAACCATAACCGGCCGGTCATAACGCAAGCGATCCTGCCGGCGCCGATCCGGGTGCGCTTGCAGGGCGTTTCGCAGAGCGTCGAGCAAGAGCGGCCCCGTTTCGTCCAGGAGCTGCTTGGCGCGCGCCGGCCCACAACCTTGGGGACGCGCTTCGATGTGGACGTCGCCGAGCGGCGGCGCCTCGTGCGGATGAAATCGCAAGGCGATCTCCAGGCACGAGGCCTTGTCCGTGGTGCGGTAGATCAACGTTTCTCCGCGGACTTCAACGAGGTCGGCCTGCCAACGACGGCAAAAATCGCGTAAGAGTTCCGCCGCCGATTCGCGGGTCGCACGCGCCACGCAGTCGTGCCGTAGACGTTCGCCGGGCTGAAGCAAGTAACGGAACAGACCGTACTTGCGCAGCTGCCAGCCTTCAGCGGCGTCGGCGACTACCTCGGCCAGGATACTCTCGGCCGAGGCGATTTGTTCCGGTTCGGCAAGGACGGCGGTTTTGCCGACACTGCCGCCGTCCAGGGCGGCTATCAACTCCATGCACGAGTTGAAACGGCGGCTTGCCGCGCGGTCCAACGCCCGCGCTAGTATGACGCGGTCGCCCTTTTCAAGCGGGCTGAGGTCCGGTTGAGAATAAGCGCGCGCTGTAGGTTTACCGCCGGCGCCGAGCGGATGCACACCGGTGAGCATTTCCTGAAAGATCAATGCAAGACTATAGGGATCGCAAAAGCGACTGACAGCGTTCGCTCCGAGTTCGGGCGCGGCGTAGCGCGGACTGATCTCCGCTAACGCCTGCCCCGACGGCAGCCAAAACCATACGGCCAAGCCGAAGTCCGCCGCCAGCGCCTGGCCTTTAACGATCTGAATGGCGTCGGGGTTCAGGCCGAGGTGAGGCAAGCCGTTCCGGCTATTGAGCGCGTCCAGCGTGCGTGCGACGTTCTTGAGTGCGGCGAGCAGTTCCGTGCGTGGGAGGCCGCGTCGGCCTTCGGAGCGGCAGGCGGACCAGCGCTCGCGCAGGGTCGGCCCTTTGCGCGGAACGACGACGATGAGCCGGCCGCCCTCGTCGCGGACGAGGTTGTAAGGCAGCAATCCCGGATGGCGGATCGACTCCAGCAAGTGCAGCCCGTCGCGCCGGGCGCCGGCGTCGATTTCGGCCAGCCCATGAAAGAATTTGACATAGCACTTCTCGCCTTCCGTGGTGGCGGCGGTCCAAACTTCAGTGGTTTCGCCGCGGGAAACGCATTCCTCGAACTGACAACGCCCGAGCAGCGCGGCGGGAAGGGCCGTGAGCCTGTCGGCGTTCGGCGTAGCGGCGTCAACCGTCAATGTTTTCTGCGTGTCGGCCGAGGCGCGATCCGAGACGGCGACGGCCGGCGAACGGGGAGCGTTGGCCCCCTGGTTTCCCGTCGCGGCCAAAGCGCGCACAAAGTCCGTGCAGGATAAAAAGCGCTTAAGGGGATCCTTGGATAGCGCGCGGGCAACTGCCTCCCGGTCGGCTTGCGGCAGTTGGCTCAAATCCGGCTCGGCCTGGGCGTGCTGCATCGCCATCTGTCGGAGGTTCTTGCCGTCGAACGGCAACGCACCGGTCAGCAATTCGTGGTACGAAACGGCAAGGCTGTACTGATCGCTGGACAGGCTGGGTTCGCCCTTGAAGGCTTCCGGCGAAGCATAAACCGGACTGACGACGCCGGGCCGACAGGTCGGCGCCTGCGCTGGCGAACGCGGCAGCCGGCTCACGAGGCCGAAGTCGGCCACTTTGACGTGGCCGCTTAGCAAAAGCAAGTTATGAGGCTTCACATCCAGATGAAGCAGCCGACGGCTGAGGTTCATCAAGTCGAGGACTTCGGCCGCCTCGCGCAGCCGGTCCAAGAGCGCTTCCCGCGGGATGCCGGCCTGGCCGACGGACTGATAATGGCGCAGCTGATCGAATAGACTTTCGTCGGCCAATTCCATGACGACGATCAGTACGCCGTCGATAACTTCGATCCGGTCCATCGACAACAAAAACGGATGCCGGACGGAACGAACGATTTCCAGTGCTTGCAATTCCAATTGGGCGTCGGCGCCTTCGGGGTTGAAGCCGTCAGACTTGTTGCGGACGAACTTGACGGCCTTGTGAAGGCCGCCGGGCGCCTCGCACTTCCAGACTTCACCGAAGCCGCCCTTGCCGAGCGGTTCGATGAGCCGGTAGCCGGGCAGCGGTTCCGTTTGTGTTTGCAATAGCAGGGGCATTCCGCACGATCCTTGGAACGGGGAAGGGAGACGCGGCATCCGCCTGGTCAGGATTTTTCCGCTATCTGTATGTAGGACAGGAATGGGATTGGGGCAAATACGGCGAGAAGAAACAAACGGAAATTGGGCCGCGTCAGGGTGAGAGTCGCCTCCCACTCCGACGCGGCCCGATTTTTCCTCCGAACAGCCTATGTCAAGGAACCTGAACCGCTTCCCCGCCTTGGATGGTTGCCATGGCCCGATAGAGCGCAATATCGATGCCCTGATTGATAAAGTGAACCGAGCCATCCGTGTAGGCGAATTGCAACCCGTTGGTGTGGCGACTCCTGAACGAATAGGTGGTCGGCCAGTTGCCAGGACTGGCTGTCATTCCGGGCGGCATTTGGTAGTTGGGCGGAATGGCGCAGGCGCCGACCGCGTGGTTGCTATACGGCCAGGAACACCATTGGTTGAACGCCGGGATATCCTCGCCGATCATAAGAGTGTTACTGAGTCCGTCAGTGATGTCGGTCAGGCGGACCCTCTTATTGCCGTCCCCGCGGAAGAAGGCGCCGTCTTCGTCCGCCAGCCCGTTTTTGTCACCGTTGGTCCGGCCCGTTCCGGCGACTCCAAAGGTCCACGCCCAGTTGGCGCCGCTGACGCCCTTGTAGTTGGTAAGGCCGATTTTGTTGTTGCCGAGGTCGGCGCGGTTTGTCATGAGGGCGCCATTGAGCGAAGCGTCGTCGGAGGGACAGAACAGGGTCTTTATCGGGATGCTGAGATAGCCCGCGTTATAGGCTTTCTGCAGAGTGACGCCGTCGATGCCGCCGCTTACGCCAAGGGCGGCCGCCCAACACCGTGGCAGTGTATAATGCCATGCTGCTGATAGCAAGCAAGTAATGAAGCGGCGATGAAAAATTGTGAAAACAACAAAGCCCGTGTTTTTCGGCACTCCCTTGAAGTCTTGTTACCGTCTCGACCGCGAACAATGACAAAAGAGATAGGGTTAATAGTTAACTCGACAGGACTCGAGCTTTCGACGAAACTGCGCCCGGGTTGCGGTTGTCGGAGTATAGTAAATGTCACGTATGCCATCGCAAGGTTCCACAGCAGGTGATTTACTCGGGGCCTGCTGCTTCGGGGGACGTGGGCCGCGAAACTGCACTAGGATTGTCCGGATAAGAGGGTCATGATTCGTTTCCCCTAGGAGCCGTGCGGGGATTTGCTGGACTACCAAGTTACGGTTTTTCAAGAGCGAGCTTAGTACTACAGCGCCCCCTGT
>DHJA01000141.1:0-12259 GCA_002404095.1 Planctomycetaceae bacterium UBA4732
GTCAGCTGCGCTGTAGTGCTAGGCGACGTCCACGCGGCCGAGGACGCCTTCCAGGCTACCTTTTTGGTGCTGGTTCGCAAGGCCGGCTGCGTCCGCAAGCGGCAGTCGCTGGGAAGCTTCTTGTACGGCGTCGCCTATCGGACGGCCTCTCGAGCGCGGGTTCAGGCGGCAGAGCGTCGTACCCGCGACCGGGCGACCGTGCCTTCCTCGTCCCGCCCGGACGCTCTCGATGAGTTGAGCCGGGCCGAGGCGTGCGCGGTCTTGCACGAAGAGATGGCGCGCTTGCCCGACAAGTACCGTCGGCCGTTGATCCTCTGCTACCTGGAAGGGAAGACGCAAGAGCAAGCCGCGCGGGAAATGGCTTGGCCGAAGAGTTCCGTTTCCGGCCGGTTGAAACGCGGCTGCGAACTGTTGCGGCAACGTCTGTGCCGACGCGGGATTGCTCTGTCGGCGAGTGCGCTGGCGCTATTGATTGCGGATCAGTCGGCGCGGGCGGTTCCCGCCCTTTTGATGCTCTCGACCGTTCGGCTGGCGGCTCAGGCTCTGGCCGGGAAGGCCGCCGCCGCTGCCGCCGTTGGTATGGCCGGCGGTGTTTTGAAGGCGGTCATCGCCACCCGGACGGGGGCGTTGCTAACGCTGCTGCTGGTAGTCGGATTGGCGGTCGCCGGAGCGGGGGTCTTGGCGTCTCAAAGAGAAGAGCCGAAGCCCACGGCGCCTCCGCCAGTGGCCCGCCCCGTTGTCCAGCCGAAGGCCGAACCCGTCGCCGCGGCGGTTCGCAACGACCAGTACGGCGATCCGCTGCCAGACGGCGCCCTCGCTCGACTTGGTACTGTCCGCTTACATCACGCCCACTTGTGTCAGGTTCTCTTTAGCGCCGATGGTAAAACACTCCTATCCACCGGCGGTGATAATCTCATCCGACGATGGGAGATTCCCTCGGGCAAACTTGTCGGCGCGCAGCCCATCAAGCTGCCCGACGACCCGGCGACTCCGCTCCATTTCGCTTTTTCCTACATCCCGCCCCTTATCCTCTCGCCTGACGGCAAAACGGCCGCTTGCGTCGGCCCGACCGATTTGTATTTGTTCGACGCCGCCACCGGCAAGGTCTTGCATAGGGTTCCCTGCCAAGAAAAGAATATCGATAGGAACTTTCTGATCTTTACCGCCGGCGGTAAGCAAGTCGCCCTTAAAACCTTCTCAGGCGAACTGCTGTTGTTTGACGTCGCCACCGGCCAGCCCATTGAGACATGCCTGAAAGACCACCAGTTCAGCCAGTATGGTCTATCGTATCCCGCTAGCAGGTGGACGGCGGTGGACCGCGCCGGAAAACAGGTCGCCCACTATGACTATCATAAAAACTTAGACATTTGGGAATTGCCCGGCGGTAAGCATCTGCTAACGATCAGCATAGATTATTGCCACGACATGGCCTTCTCCCCCGACGGCAAGCGATTCGTACTTATCTCAACCAAGGATGTGGCCGTTTGGAACATCGCGTCGGGCCAAAAAGAAGCGGCATACCCTCACCCCGACAGTTCCGACGTCTGGGAACTATGTTTCTCGCCAGACGGGGGCCAACTCGTCGTCTCTTCCCACGACAGTATTTTGCTTCTCGATACGAAAACCATGAAGGAAGTCCGACGGCTGGCCTACAAGAGATGCAACGGCTTCCAGTTTTCTCCCGACGGCAAAACACTTGCCGGTCGCAACGGCAACGCGATCCACCTGTGGAACGTCGCCGACGGGAAACCGCTGGACGACTTTCCTGGGCACGACTACTCCCCGCGCGGCCGCATTGTCTATTCGCCAGACGGGAAATCCCTGGCTTCCGAGGGCGGTCCGGAGACGATACTCTGGGATCTCGAGACGAAGAAACCTCGTACTACGATCCGACCATACTGGCGGAAGGCGTTCATCTTCTCCGCCGATGGACAAACGCTTTTTGGCGACGCGGATTTCCACGTCGTCAAAGCCTGGAGAGTAGCGGACGGCAAAGAAACGGCCACTTTTATTACCGACTTCCACACTGAACAGGGCGAGCAAGATATCACGTCGCTTCAGCTGTCTCCTGACGGCAAACGGCTGACGGCTTGCTCGCAGGACCGTGCCCCTTGGACTGGAAGGAAGAATTATCTGGACAGCTGGGACGTTGCGAGCGGCATGCATCTTGCATTTACAAGCTGGCCAGGCCAGTCGGCTCTGTCCCTCGCGCCGAACGGATCGTATCTCACTTATTCAAAGGACAAAAACCTCGTTCTTTATGATCTCGACAAGAAGCAAGAGCGCGTCCTGGAAGGCTATCCGCCGCTCAAGGACGACGACATTACTTCTTTGCGGGCCAACGTCTTTACTTCGGACGGCGCACTCCTGGCAATTCCTTCCTTCAACCCTGATATTAGGGCGCATCCGGCCGAGGAAACCGTGAGCCTAGTGGAAACGGCGACCGGCAAGTTGCGCTTCAGACTACCGCCGGACACGGGCGCCGAGAACGCCTTCTCGCCGGACGGCCGTTACTTGCTCACCACTAGCTCGAAGGAATTTCGCCTATGGGAACTGGCCACGGGAAAGGAAGTGTTGCGGCGCCCGGTGGATGGGCTGTCGCGCAACCAATCTGGGGCCGCGTTCGCCAACTATGTCGCGATCGCGCCGGACGGCCGCAGCGCCGCGACGAGCCTGCCGAACGCCAACATTCTCATTTGGGATCTCCTGCCGTCGTCGCGCCGGAAGGGCGATCTCACGGCGAAGGACCTGGAATTGTTGTGGGCCGACCTCGCCGGCGACGACGCGGCCAAGGCGTATTACACCGGTGGACGCCTTCTGAGCGCTCCCGAAACGGCGTGCGCATTTCTTGGCAAAAAACTCCGCCCGACCGCCGATGAGACGAAACGCATCCGCGACCTGATCGCGGCTTTGGACGATGACGAGTTCTCAACGCGAGAAGCGGCCCGCAAGGAATTGAAAAACCTCGGTTCCGTCGCCGAACCGCAACTACGCCAGACGCTCGACGACAAACCTCCCGCCGAGACGCGCCGCATCGTCAAGGAGTTGCTTGATGGAGTGTGGACCGCACCTACGGCCGAGGAACGCCGACTGATTCGCGCGGTATGGATGTTGGAACAAATCGGCTCCGCCGAAGCCCGCACGACGCTAGAGCGGCTGGCCGCCGGCGCGGCTGCGGCACCGCATACGCGCGAGGCGAAATCCGCCCTTCAGAGACTCAAGGCCAAAGAATAAACGACCGCGACTCGCTCTGTAGAAAACCCAAGGCGAACGGGGGGCCGTCAGCCTGATACTGGCACTATCAGTGATAGGACGCACAATCGGGAGGCTTGCCCCCGCTCGCCGGGATCGGACGCAACTGACAGGGCGAATTGCCGCACCGTTTTGTACACTTCTGGCGATTCGTATTTGCTCTCCTGCGGCCGTCCGCGAAACAGCGTATCGCGGACGGCGTTTCCGAACAGAGTTCGGGAGTAAGGAAATCGAGATAAAAACGAGGGATAAAGGAGAAAGAGGTGAAAAAAGGAAGGAGTCTATCAACGCCGGACGGCGCCAATGAGGGTAAGACCGACAGACCCCTGACGCGCGCCGTGGCGGCCTTACGGCCTTGACGCGGCGAGTTTTCTACAACGCGACCGCTATTCGACGGCAGCCCAGACGGAAATTGTTCGCCCAACCGTTCTCTTTGCCGCACTATAGAGAGTGAACCTCCTCTCCCTGAGGGCCGTACCGTGCAGACAAAAGTAGCGATCTCCATCCGCTGGACGTCAGCGCCGCTGGCGATACTATTGACAGCCGGATTCGCCTTGGCGTCTCCGCCAGAAAAGCCGAAGACCGAACCCGTCGCCGAGGTCAAGACGGGCGGGCCGCCCGTCGATCGCCAAGGCGATCCGCTGCCCGAGGGGGCATTGGCTCGCCTCGGCACTGGCCGCCTTGGCCACGGGGCCGTGATCTGCAGCATTGCCTTTTCGGGCGACAACAAACTCCTTGCCACCGCCGGATTTGATAGCTTTGTCAATGTTTGGGATGCAAGCACCGCTCAACGGCTCCTCCATGTGAGCGCCGCCAACTTTCGCGATGAGTTTAACGTCGCCAACGTCGCTCTATCCCCAGACGGCTCTTGCCTTGCAACCGCTTGGTGTAATTCTCCGCCAGAACTTTGGGACGTGCGGACGGGTAAGAAACTCCGCGCCATCGGCGATACCCTTTGTCGAGGCAGTAGAGTCCAGTTCTCCGCAAACGGCAAGTATCTGACCATCAGCGCTATTGCTGACGGCACGAAGTCTGACAACGCTGAAACCGAGACGGCCGTTCTTGTCGAGGTTGAAACCGGCAAAGTGATATTCAGCGCCGAAGGAAAGCTCCTCATGCTGCCAGACGCTTTCATCCATCTCGATCCCCACCGACCCGAACTTTCGTTGCGCAAACTGGGGGACAAAGAGGTCAGCATCCAATTTACGGGACACGAAGGTTCGGTGAACGCCGCGGCGCTGACGCCTGACGGGAAGAAGTTGTTTACCCACGGTTCCGATCGCACGATTCGCGTCTGGGATACGACGACCGGGAAGGAACTGCGGCGCCTCGACAAAACGCCCGAAACCCCCTGCCAGCTTGTCCCCGCACCAGATGCGAGTAGCGTTCTCACTGTGGTCGGCTACGCATCTTCCATGCAGTGCTGGGACGTAACATCCGGCAAAGTACGCTGGACGGCAAGGATGGATAAGGACGGCTTCGTTCAGGCCAAGTTCTTGCCGGGAGGCAATACCGTCGTTACCGGCCACGGCAGCGGCCGACTCCGCCAGTGGGAGGTTAGCACCGGCAAGGAGCAAAAGGTTGTCCGCGCCATTTTCGACGGCACGATTTCCCACATGGTACTTTCACCCGACGGCAAGACATTGGCGACGTCATCAAACCAAAACGGAATGAACCAAAAGGTCTATTTGTGGGACGCGGCGACTTTGACTCCGAAGGCCGTACAACCGGGACATACTCAGCAAATTGTCGCCGCCGCGTTTAGCCCGAATGGACGGATCGTCGCCACCTCGGCGCTCGATCGAACCGTGCGTCTATGGGAACCGCGAACGGGTAGGCTTATCCGGACCATTGAAACTCCGACAAACGCCTGCCGATCGTTGGTATTCACACCGGATGGAAAAACTCTCATAACGGCCAATGGCTATAGCGTCGAAGGCGAGGTTCGATTCTGGGAAGTCGAAACGGGTAAGGAAATCCGGAAATTCAAAGCCCATCCATCAGGGCGGGTGCTTTTGGCGATGGCGCCCGACGGCAAGCGGCTCTTTACCGGTGGTTCGGATGATCGGTTCCGATGTTGGGACCTAGACGCGTTCAAACAATTAGGCGAATTCGGGGACGAAAAGCCGAGTGGTGTGCTGCGAATGGCGCTTTCTCCCGACGGCTCGACGCTCGCAACCGCGCAAATGGACGGCGTACTAAGAATTTGGGATGCGCGGACTTTCAAGAAACGCTATCAGCTTATGGGGGATCCGAGGACATACATCGGCGCGATTGCGTTCTCGCCAGACAATTCATTGCTGGCCTGGAGTGACTACAGCCCCGGCATCCGGCTGACCGACGCCGCATCGGGCAAGGAAGTGCGTCGATTACCCAGCCCAACCGGTTCATTCGACGGAATCGTGTTTGCACCAGACGGTAAGACGCTTGCATGGGGCATAAACTGTCACTATCGGGGAGTCAAAAATGTGGTGGGAGTCTGGGAAGTCCGCAGCGGCCAACTTCGGCGGACTTTGGACGGGTCCGACGGCCCCACCTTGCCGCTAGCCCATTCGCCAAACGGCGCATTGCTGGTGACGGCAGGCTCCGACTGCTCCGCGCTCGTTTGGGACGTGAACGGCCGGTTCAATGGCAAGCAGGCCGGCGGGATTGCGTCGCCTGAAAAGCTGGACCAATGTTGGCGTCTTCTGGCGGAGCACGACGCCAGGAAGGCGTTCGACGGTATGGAGACCTTTACGCAGTTTCCTGAACAGGGAGTTGCGCGAATCGCGGAAGACCTTAAACCGATTCCTCCTCGAGCGCCCGCCGAGAAAGTCGCGGCCCTATTGCGCGACCTGGACGGCGACTCGTTTGAGACCCGCGAGACTGCAACGCGAGAACTGGAGCGGCTCGACGAGACGGTAGTCACCGACCTCCAACGATTGGCGAAAAAGAGCGAGTCTGCGGAGGCGCGTACCCGCGCGGAGCGTTTACTGAAGCGAATGGACGCCATTCGGCTGCAACGCGAGCGAGCCATTGAGATTCTGGAGATGATCGGCAAACCTTCCGCGGTGAAGCTGTTGAAATCGTTGGCGGACGGTCAGCCCGATGTCCCTTTGACCCGAGACGCTCGCGGGGCGCTTCAGCGGCTCAACGCCAAAAAATAGGCGGCCGTACTCGCAGTTCGACGGTGTTCCTCCCCGCAAAAGATGTCGCCTCGCCGCCAAATTTCGCAACCGGACAGGCCATAGCACGCACTATTAATGAGGGGACGATCTCCTCGTCCCCGTGTAACAACTTACCATCCCGCGCGAGCAGGGCGGCGAATCGGATTGACTGGTTGGGAAAGTCGGGCACAATAGGGTTTGGGTTCGGGCGCCTGGCATTGCCGAGAAGTCCGCCGATCCGCATACTTACTCTCGAAAGGACTGATTTACATGACCAAGGTGATGATGAAGGGGATTCTCGCGGCCGCCTACGCCGTTCTGGCGCTGACCGCTGCGGCTCGGGCGGAGGAAGACCGCAAAGCGCAACCCTTCCTTGTTGTCGTCGGCGTCAGCAACTATCCGGACAAGGACATTTTGCCGCGCGCCCACGCCGAGGACGACGCCAAGGCGCTTTTCGACCTGTATACCAATAAAGATTACTACGGCGTGGACGCCGCTCACGCCCGCCTGCTGCTCGGCGCCGAAGACGCCAAGCGCGGCAGTGAACCGGCCACTCGTGCCAACATCCTCAAGGCTTTGCAATGGATCGCCAAGGAAGCCGGCCCGCGTGACCCCGTGATTTTCGCCTTCTTCGGCGAAGGCGGGCCGCTGGGCGACCTCGGCGACCGTCACTGCTACTTCGCCGCCGATTCCACGTTGAAAGGCCGCGAGAAAAACGCCGTCGCCGCCGCCGAGATCAGCGAAGCGCTTAAGGAATTCAAAGGTCAGAAGCTCGCCGTCTTCCTCGACGTGAACTTTAAGGGCTTCAACCCGCCGACCGACAAGCCGCTGCCGGAACCTTCTTTCACGGAGAAACCGTTCGCGGAGTTCCGCGGGGAACTCGGTTCGGAGGAAGGAATGGAGCGCACCCCGGGCCGCGTCGTCTTTCTTGCCAACCGCCCTAATTCGCCCTCGCTGGACGGCCCCGACCACGGCATCTTCGACATGGCCCTCGTCGAAGCCCTCAAGGGCGCCGCGGACAACACCGGCAAGGAAGCGGACGGCCTCGTGACCGTCGATGAGACGGCCGAATACCTCGAAAAGCAGATTCCGGATCTCGCTCGTAAGTACGGCAAGACCGAGAAGGAGAAGGAACAGGTCGCCATCGTTCTGAGCAGCCCGAATACCCATTTTGTCCTGTCCCACAACCCGGATCCGTACCAGAAATCTCAGGAGCGATTGGCCAAGTTTGAGGCGCTGGTTAAGGAAGGCAAAGTCCCGCCCAAGGTTGCGGAGGAAGGCCGGCAATTGCTCGGCCGTACGCCGCGCCTGGAGTCGCAGCGCGACTTGCGCAAGGACTACCAGAAACTGGCCGATGGCGATCTGTCCGAGGACGACTTCACGAAGGACCGCGACAAGATCCTCGCGGGGACCAAGCTGCCTCCGGCGGTAGCCCAGAAATTCGCCGCCAAGGTGATCGAAGCTACGGAGGTCATCCTCTCCGACTACTACAAGGAAGAGAACCAGGGCGAGCTGGTTACGCAAGCCATCCGCAAAGAGTATCGCTTCCTGGAAGAGCGGATTCCCGACGCGCTGGAGGCGGGACTCAAGAAAGCCAAGGACATGAGCGAGGACCAGCTCAAAGAACTGTTGATCGACGCCCGCACGGCGTTGGGCAAGCGCGAAGACCTCGACAAGGACAAGGACATCGACGTGGCCCTCGTCGAGATGCTGCGCACGCTCGACCCGTATACCACCTACATCGATCCGGAAACGCTGAATCGGTTCAAGATCGAGATCGCGGGCAACTTCACCGGCATCGGCATCCAGATCCGTAAGGACGCCGCCACCGATTTGCTGCTGGTGGTGACGCCGATCAAGGGCAGCCCGGCTTACCGCGCCGGGCTGATGGCCGGCGACCTTATCACCAACATCGGCCGCGAGGTGGACAACGAAGGCAAGCCGCTGCCCAAGACCGAGGAGACGGCGACGAAAGGCCTGTCGGTGTCGGACGCCGTCAAGAAAATCCTGGGCAAAGAAGACACCAAGGTCAAACTGACGGTGCAGCGCGAGGGAGTGGACAAGCCGTTGGAGTTCGAGATCACGCGCGGCCACGTCGAAGTCGAAACGGTTTTTGGCGTCAAGCGGAAGACCGACGACAGCTGGAATTTCATGCTCGACCCCGAAAAGAAGATCGGCTATCTGCGTCTGAGCCAGTTCCAGGAGAACTCTTACAACGACATTATCGCCGCCATGGCAGCCCTTAAAAAGCACGGCGTCAAGGGCTTCGTCCTCGATCTGCGCTTCAATCCGGGCGGCCTCCTGAGCGGAGCAGTGGATATTTCCGATCTGTATATGGATGACGGCGTGATCGTAAGCATCCGCCAGCGCGGCAAGGTTGAGGACTTCATCCGCGGCAAGCACGAAGGCAGCCTGTTGAGTTTCCCGATGGTTTGTCTGGTCAACGGCGATAGCGCCAGCGCTAGCGAGATCGTCAGCGCCTGTTTGCAGGACCATCACCGGGCCTACATCGTTGGCGAGCGCAGCTTCGGTAAGGGCAGCGTGCAGAACATCCGCAACTTCGGCGAAGGCAAGCTAAAGTTGACGACGGCCACGTTCTGGCGGCCGAGCGGCAAGAACCTTTACAAGCGCAGCACCGCCGGCCACGACGACGATGTTTGGGGCGTCATCCCCGACAAAGCGGTCAAGCTCTCCGAGAAGGAACGCGGGGAATTGTTCGACCACCTGCGCGACAACGAGGTGATCCCGCGCCGCGACGCCCCGGTGAAAGAGAAGGAAGCGAAGGCGGAGTTCAAGGACCAGCAGCTAGAGGAGGCCGTCGAATATCTAGACGGCCAGATCAAGACGGCTGCAAACAATCCGGTGAAGAAAGAGGGGTAAGGTCCGAACGCGCCCGTCTTGCCGTAAAAACCGGCGGTTCTTTTCGAGCTTACGGGGCGACCCGTAAGCTCGTTGTTTTCCTGGCCGAACCGTTTGCCGGGACGCCGATCCTGGCGCATGATTGATCGGCGCGAGGCTTCCTTGCTATTCGGCGAGGGTTCTGGCGCCCGACTGCCCATCGATTCCACGCCCGTCCGGCGCCCGTTCGGGACCGTCTGACGCTAGAGGAACCCCTCATGAAACGGCTACGTTTGACGACCGCGGCGGCCCTGGCGAGCTTCGGGCTGCTGTGCGGCTGTGCCACCAACACCAACTCCTGCGGCGAACGCCAAGGCTTTTTCAGCCGCTGGTTCGGCGGCCACCGACAAAGCCAGTGCGAGTGCGTCGAAACCGGCCGTGTGTCGGTCGGCGACGGCCCCTCCGTGCCGGACCCCGGTTTCGGCGACCAGGGCTATCCGGTAACGTCGCCGACTTTCCAGACGGCGCCGCCGATCCTGCCCATGCCCAACGCCAACCCGCTGGCGCAGCCGCTTCCGGCCGGGCCGGCCTCGCAGGTGAAGGACGCTCGGAAGTAATCGGCCCCGCATTTCCCAATTTGCTTCTCAGTGGCGTCTCAGTTTGTCCCATAAGTCCTATAAGTCCTATAGGTCTTATGGGACATATGGGGCGCTAGCTGATTCTCCAAGCCACGGAGGGCCGTCGTGAACCCCTACGACAAGGCGGCGCGCTACGCGGCGAAACAATTGGACGCCGAGGGCTTTTTGCGTTGGCTGTTGGGTCATGCCCTGGATCATTGGCGTTGGACGGGCTGGCTGGACGCACAGACGTTGCCGTTTCCCGGCGAGCCGGATCGCCGCAGCGACACCATCGCCGCCTTCGAGCGCACGGCCGGCGATGGGCCGCCGGCGGCGGTCGTCGTGGAATTCCAGGCCCGACCGCAGGGCGATATGCTCGAACGTCTGGCGGAATACGTCCTCCGATTGAGGCGCGAACGTCCGGCGCAGTTACAGCCGCGCGTCCCCTATGAGGTCGTCGGGGCGCTGCTCAACCTGACGGGGGCGCCGCAAACAGAAACGTGGACGATGACGCCGCCGGACTTTGGCGAGGCCGGCTTGCAATTCCGGGTGCGGGTGCGTACCCTGCGCGAAGAGAGCGCGACGGCGACGCTGGCGGACATCGAGCAAGGAAGGATCGCTCGCTGCATTCTGCCGTGGGTACCGCTGATGCGGGGCGGCGATCAGGCGGAAGTCGTGGAGGAATGGAAGCGTCTGGCCGCGGCGGAAGCCGACCCGAAGCATCGCGGCGATTACGGCGGATTGGCGAAGGTGTTCGCGGAATTGGCAGGACGCTCGGAAGTTTGGCGAACAGGACTGGAGGGCTGGAACGTGGAAGTCTCTCAAGTGGTATTGGAATGGCAGGCGCAGGCGAGGGTGGAGGGGGAAGCACGTGGCCGAGCGGAAGGAGTGGCGCAAGAAATGGCGCGCGGCCAGGCGGCAGCGCTGGGATTACAACGCGCGCAACTGTTACGCCTCCTTGAAGCGCACTTAAAAGCGCCATTGCCGGCCGATTTAGTCGCCCTCGTGCAGAGGCAGAGCGATTTGATGGTCCTGGACCGTATGTTCGATCAGGCTTTGGAAGCAACTACCCTGGCCGATGTGCGGGCTGCGTTCGGTTTGGTATGAAGACCGATATGGCTCATACCATTGAGAACGTCGCCTGTACCGTCTGCGGCTGCGTCTGCGACGACTTGCGCATTACCGTGGACGGCGGGCGCGTCACGCACGCCGAAAACGCTTGCCGACTCGCCGAACCGTGGTTCCTCGCCCAAGAAACCCGTCACCCGCCGACGGCCGAGATCGACGGCCGTGCCGTTCCTCTCGAAACCGCTCTCGACCGCGCGGCGGACATTCTCCGACATTCACGCTCTCCATTGGTTTACGGCCTGTCGCGCAGCAGTACTGAGGGCCAGCAAGCCGCCGTCGCCATCGCCGACCGTATCGGCGCCACCATCGACACCACCGCGTCCCTTGGCCACGCTCCGGCCATCGTGGCCTTGCAGGAGGCCGGCGAATCCGTCTGCACACTGGGCGAAGTCAAGAACCGCGCCGACTTGGTGATCTTCTGGGGATCTGATCCCGTTGAGAGCCATCCGCGCCACTTCGAGCGCTATTCGGTGGACGCTCGCGGCCTGTTCACGCCGGGCGGCCGTGCCGACCGCACCATCGTCGTCGCCGACGTGCGGCCCACCGCCAGCAGCGCCGCCGCCGACATTTTCCTTCCCATCGAGCCGGGGCGCGACTTCGAGGCGTTATGGACGCTGCGCGGCCTGCTCCGCGGGCTGGCGCCCGAAGCCGGGGCCGTCGTCGGCGCTCCGATTGAAATGCTGACGAATCTGGCGCAACGTATGAAAGCGTGTCGTTTCGGCGTGGCGTTCTTCGGCCTCGGTCTGAGCCGCGGCGGACACCGCACCGTCGAAGCGCTGCTGCGGCTCGTCACCGATCTCAACGACTACACGCGCTTCTACGCTCGCCGTATGCGCGTATCCGGCGACGTGACCGGCGCCGACAGCGTTCTGGCGTGGCAGACCGGCTATCCATTTAGCGTCAATCTGGGTCGCGGTTATCCGCGTTTCAATCCGGGCGAATTCTCCGCGCAAGACATGCTGTTGCGCGGAGAGGTGGACGCGTGCCTGCTCGTCGGCAGTCAAGGGGTGCGCCGCTTTACACCGGAAGCGAAGGAGTCGCTTCGCCGCATTCCCACTATCGTCCTTGACGGGCCGATGGTCGAGCCGCTACTAGCGCCCACGGTGCGCATTACGACGGCTGTTTATGGCTTTCACCTGCCGGGCGTGGTTTACCGAATGGATGAGGTGCCGATTCCGTTGCGCGCGGTGCTGCCCACGGAATACCCGAGCGACGGCGACGTGTTGCAAGAGCTAATGAAGCGGCTCGGCTACAGACGAGCCGCGACCTGACGAGCCG
>DHJA01000141.1:12471-15097 GCA_002404095.1 Planctomycetaceae bacterium UBA4732
CCTCACGGTCGCGGCTCGTAACACGCTTATGGAACAGCTTCTTAGCGAGGACTGCTAAGAAAGGCGGAATACAGGGAACGCCAGAAGGAACGCGCCTTCCGCAGGACGGGGTCTGTCTCCTTGCGCGGCGCCCTTTGTCCGCGCCGCAAGTTCGCGGCGAAGGCTGCTCTCACTTCGGGCCGCTTTAACGTCCAGAAAGCCCAGATTCCGGCCGGCAGGCCGATTAGGAAGTGGGGTGACAACGGCATCATAGCCACGATGATCGCCGCGATGACAAACCCATAGCCCTCGAACCGTCTCAATTTGACGGCGCCGACGACGATGGCGCCTGCCGAGATTATCCCTGACGAGCTCCAGAAGATATACTCATTCGCACCCGAGCGGTGGAAGATAATCTGAAACGTATTGCGGACCACCTCTACGTGTGGCCACACCTCCGTCACCACTAGTGTTACCCCGAATATCACGGCGACCAGGGCGGTCACGACAAGGGCCGCGGCCGGCCCTTGCACTTGAAGTTGGACGTATTCCGCATCCGTCGGCGCGGAGGATCGGACGGCGTTCGCCGCCGCGTTCGTTACAGATTCCAACGCGCTCCGCACCTCGCTAACGTGCTGATAACGCTGCTCCGGTTCCCGTTCCAGAGCGCGGTGGACGATTTCGTCGAGCCTTTCATCCACGCCCGCCGCGTGCGACGGCGGGGAGAAGCGGCCCAGCGGCAGCTTGCCGGTGAGCATTTCGTAAAAGACGACGCCCAGCGAATAGATGTCGGCCCGGTGATCGACTTCCTGGGGGTGGTTCCGCTGCTCCGGGGCCATGTAGTCGAGCGTACCCATGACCTGGTGAGTGCCGGTCAGCGTGAAGCTGGCCCGCGACGGCCCCACCAGCTTCGCCAAGCCGAAGTCGGCCATGCGTACGCGTCCGCGTTGATCCACCAGGATATTCTCAGGCTTGACGTCGCGGTGAACGACGCCTTCTTCATGGGCGTACTGCAAAGCGTCGCACACCTGGGGGATGATTTGTAACGCCAGCCGGGGATCGAGCGGACCCGCCTGGAGAAGCTGGCGCAGGTTGGCGCCGTCCACGAACTCCATGAGGAGATAGAAGTGTTCCCCGGCCTCGCCGAAGTCATGCACGGCGACGATGTGCGGATGACTGAGCCTTGCCAAGGCGCGAGCTTCGCGGGCGAACCGTTCGGCGAATGCGGGATCACGGCCCCACTCGGCCGGTAGGATCTTGACCGCCACGAAACGGTCCAGTTTGAGTTGCCGCGCCTTGTAGACCGCCCCCATTCCACCCTGGCCCAGCAGGGCGAGGATTTCCAGCTGCGGGAAGTGCGGGGCCAAGTCGGCCGGCTCCGGCGCTACGAATGCTCCGTGGCCGCCGGCGGGACTTGGTCCGCCGGTGGGCGTCGGCGAGGGAGTGTTCAAGGCGTGTTGCAGCAGACAGCGCGGACAAAGACCCTCCGGTGCGTCCGCGGACAGCGCGGCGCCGCACTCCGGACACGCCGCCGCCGTGTCTCCTGGGTGCACGCCTTCATTGTTCGCACGGCGTATCCGATCCGTTTCAAGGCGTTTCGGCTGCGGCGTCTCGTTTCGATGAAGAGGCTTGGCGTGTGGATTTCGCGCGATGCGCATTCCGATCCAGACCAGCAAGAGAATGAATGCGGGAACCGCGACCATCAAGAAAAGAAATACTGGCAAGATCCAGGTAGGAGCGTTGACGTTCATCGTATTGTCCGCCTTTCCGCACCGCCGTCCCATCCGGGTTAGTCGCTCTATCGGATGACAAAAGCAAAAGCCGGGAAAGGTTACACGCCCGTCCGCGATTTTCACGAACTTAGGGCGGCGAACAACTGCCGGATCTCCTCGTCGATCTGTTCCGGCCCTTCGACCGTATGGGCGATTTCCTCGCGCAGCAGTTCCCGGTAGCGCTGACGCATTCGGTGTACGGCCACTTTAACCGCACCGGCCGTCATTCCCAACTCCTCCGCCGCCCTGCCGTGCGGCGGCCCGCCCCGCTCGCCGACGAGATTGACACGAAGCTGATCGAACTGCGTCTCCTTGCCTCGGGCCGTGAACTCCTCCCGCAGCCGGGCGAGGACGCGATCCAGCAAGGTCACGGCCCAGCGGCGCTCGAAAAGTTTTTCGGGAGTCAGGTCATGGGAAGGCTCGCGGCTATAGCGGCCCTCGGCACTCCCAAGGTGGATCGACTTGGGGGATCGACCGCCGCCGCGCTTTCGGGCGCGGGCATGGTCGTGTTCATTGGCAAGGAAGTTTTTGCAGGAGGCGAGCAGGAAGGCGCGGAATCGACCCTTGACCGGGTCGGCCGCGCCGAAGAAATCCCGCTCCAGGAGACGCGCGAAGAACCCTTGCGTCAAATCGCCGGCTTCGTCGGCCGTGTGCCCCCGGCGACGGATATACGCATAAAGAGGATACCAATAGGCTTCGCAAAGATGGGATAGAGCCTGTTGAGCTTGGGGCGCATCCCCTCCGCGCGCGGCGAGGATCAGACTCCAGCGGGTCTGCGCGAAGCCGCACCCGTCGGCGGAAACCGGAGGATGTTCCGGGTCGGTAGTAGACATGGGGCTATTCTACTAGCCAACCGTGGGGTAGGTTTCCAACCT
>DHJA01000141.1:15194-16931 GCA_002404095.1 Planctomycetaceae bacterium UBA4732
AGGTTGGAAACCTACCCCACGGTTAGCGGCGCCGGCCACGTCCTCCTCGCGCTCCGCCGCCTCCGCCTGTTGACGGCTTCGGCCGCGCGCCCCGACCGCCCCCCGCTGGGGCACGGTCTCCCGACCGTCCCGAGCGGCCCTGTCCGCCGCTTCGCGGTTGCGGAGGCCGGAGGGGCGCGGCCTGAGCGTAGTCGAAGTCCGGCAATGTCACGCGCGGTAAGCGTTGGCCGATTTGTCGTTCGATCTTCACCAACAGCTTCTCTTCCGGCGGCGCCACCAGGAGGAAGGCGTCCCCTTCCGCCTCCATCCGGCCGGTGCGGCCAATGCGATGGACGTAATCCTCCGGCACCGTGGGCACGTCCACGCTGATCACGTGGGTGATGCGCTCCACGTCGAGGCCGCGCGCGGCGATGTTGGTCGCCACCAGAATCTGCGTGTCGCCCTTACGAAAGGATTCCATGGCCCGGTTGCGCTGCGCCTGGGTCAGGTTGCTGTGCAGTTCGCCGACCGAGAAGCCGTCCGATGCGATACTCTTCGCCAGCCGCTTGGCCGACTGTTTGGTGCGCGTGAACACCAGCACGGACGGCATTTCCGTGTGGCGGAGTAGGTGTCGTAGCAAGGCGGGCTTGAGGTGTTCGGCCACGGGATAGGCGGCCTGCGTGATGCCGACGGCGGGCGCACTGCGGCGGCCGATCTGCACCATGACGGGGTCGCGTTGAATGTCGCCGGCTAACTTGGCGATCACGGGCGGCATGGTCGCGGAGAACAGCAGCGTCTGCTTCCGCGCCGGCAGCCGGGCAATAATTCTTTTGAGGTCCGGCAAGAAGCCCATATCCATCATGCGGTCGGCCTCGTCCAGAACGAGCGTGTGGATTTGGTCGAACCGCGTCTGGTTTTGGCGCATGTGGTCGAGCAGTCGGCCGGGGGTGGCGACGAGCAATTCAACGCCGGCCCGCAGCGCCTTTTCCTGCGGCCCCATCGCGGCGCCGCCCACGATGACGCCGCCCCTCAGCGGCGTATGGTACGCCAGCCCCAACAGGACGTCGTCGATCTGCTGGGCCAACTCGCGCGTTGGCGTAAGGATCATCGCTTGCGTGATGTTTCGTGGGCGCGAAAGGAGTTGGTGGAGGATAGGCAGCAGAAAGGCGGCCGTTTTGCCGGTGCCGGTCTGGGCCGTGGCGATCAGGTCGCGCCCGGCGAGAATGGCCGGAATCGCTTCGGCCTGAACCGGCGTCGGCTCGGTATAGCGCATGTCGCGGACGGCCTGCACAAGGGAGGCATGAAGACCCAATTTGTTGAACGGCATCAAAAGTTCCCCGGCCGGCGGTCATGGTAAGGAGGTATTGTACCAGTCGAGAGGAACACGGCGAGTCCGGCCGCGTTTGCATATCGGGAATTTGGGTGGCGGCTTCCTCGTCAGCCATTTGACATTCCCTTCGCAAAGTCGTTACAATTATCCTAGACGGCCAGCCAGCGGACCCATGCCGTCTGGAACGGAAGAGGCGAAGTGTGAAGACCCCATTTTCCTGGAGGATCTGACATGCACGGCAAATGGTTCGCGGTGGGTACACTGGCGACGGCCGGAATGCTGGCATTGGCGCTGCCGGTTCGCGCCGGCGACACGCATCGGCTGTCCATCCCCGGCCGAACGGCCGACGCCCCGACGCTGGGCCTGGTGGACAACGGCAAAGGCGCTGACACGGTGAACATCCACGGCTACGGTGGCGGCCACGGCGG
>DHJA01000141.1:17184-40265 GCA_002404095.1 Planctomycetaceae bacterium UBA4732
GGCCACGGCGGCTACGGTGGCGGCTACGGCGGCTACGGTCATGGCGGTTACGGCGGCTACGGTCATGGCGGTTACGGCAGCTACGGTCATGGCGGTTACGGCCATGGCGGCTACGGCGGTTACGGCTATGGCGGGTACGGCGGCTACGGCTATGGCGGGTACGGCGGCTACGGCTACAACCGCGGCTACTACGGCGGCTATGGCTACTACCCGAGCTACTCCTATGGCTCCTCCTACCAGCCGTATTACTACTCCACGCCGTCGGTGTATTACTACTCGACGCCATCCTACAGCAGCGATTCGTTTCTGTGTCCGAGCGGTGGCGCATCGGGTCGTGTGCTGAGTCTGAGCATCACCACGGCGCCGACAACGCGGCGGCGGATGGTCGAAATCGTCGCTGCACCCACGCCGGTGCAACCTGACGACCAGACCTTCCCCTACGACGGCGGCCCGCGCAATCCTGCGCCGATGCCCAAGGCCGAACCGACGCCAGACGCTCAACCGTCCGCCGCTCCACTGGACGACCATTCCGTGTCGTTGCCGGCCAAGATCGCCAGTAAGCTGGTTTATCCGGCCTACGGCGAGCAGACGACCTTGCCCGGCGCCCCGCGCTTTTCGGAACGCGGCGTCCTCGTCAAGGGCGACCCTGCCCAAAAGCTGGCGAAGTAGCGCATGTACTCCTGCTGGTTCGTAGTGTGACAAAGGGCCGCGCCTCTATCAAAATGAGGCGCGGCCCTTTATCGTTTCCGGCTGACGGGATTGCGCGGATTCTTCCGGCTCGTTTTCGGGGATTCCTAATCCGACGCGGCAGTTTGGGCTGATATTACGGCCGACCCATGCGAAAATGCGAGGCGTCGTATCGGATGTTACCCTACCGCGAGAGACTAGTCATGCGCACCCTGTACGCGATCTTGTTGGCGGGCCTGTGCGTCGGCCTGAGTAGCGCTGGCGAACCGCTTCCTGAGCCGACGCCGGAACCGGCGCCTTTGCCCTATGTCGAGGTTCGGCCGTGGGGCCGCGTCAACCGTTATGCCGTGTGGCAGAACTACGGCATCGATCTGCAGGGCCGTTTTCGTCCGCGTGTGATTTATACGCCGGACGGCGCTTTCTATTACTACGACGGCCGGCCCTACCCGTACTTGAGTACACATCCGCTTACCTTCATGCCCTACGCCAGCGACTGAAGAATCGTTTAGCGGCGACCCAAAGGGGAGCGCGTTGGCGCCGACGCGCTCCCCTTCGGGTCGCGGCTAAACGCTCCTCGCGTTTATCGGAAGAAACCCAGCCAGAAGCTGAACACCTGCTTCAGGTCGTTCGGTCCCTTAACGATGGGGACGCCAAAGTCCAACGCGATCGGCACCTGCCCGAGCGCCGGCACCACAATGCGCAAGCCGACGCCGGCCGACACGCGATAGTCCTTGAAGCCGACGCGGCTCTCCACGTCGCCGCTGTCGATGAAACCGACCGCGTAAATCGCATCCTTTGCCACCAGCGGCACTTGATACTCCAGGCTGTTAAGAACCTGGAAATCGCCGCCTACCTTGAAGCCGTTCACATCCGGGCCGACGCCGCGAAACTCGAAGCCGCGGATGCTGCGGAAACCGCCCGCGTAAAACCGTTCGTAAACCGGCGTGTTCGCGCCGGCATAGCCGACCGAACTGTGCAAGGCCAGCACCTGGCGGCCCGTGCCGTCGGGCCGCTGGATCGTCGTGAAATACTTGTTGTAGTCCACGTTCAACAGCGGAAAGGAATGGTCGCCCGTCACCCCTTCCGCGGAGATGTCGAGTAGGCCGCCTTCGGTCGCCCGCAGCACGGAGTCGCGGTCGTCATAGGTGGCGGCCGCCCGCAAGCCGAGTAGGAAGTTGTTGCCCTGCGCATTCTGGTAGTCGATCGGCGCGCCCAGCGGCAGCGCGTTAATCCCCACATTTTCGAGTCGTAGGCTGGTCGAAGCCGTCCAGTACGGCCCGAGCTTACGGGCCAAGGTGAATCGGGCGCCCAGGCGCGATTCCGTGTCCTCGTTAAACATCTGGTCGTAATAGTAGCCGCTGACGCCCAGGCTGTAAGGGCTGTCGAACAGGAATGGCTCGCGGAAGCTGGCGGTGTAGCGCTGTAAAAAGATGCCGGGCACGGCCTCCAGGCGGAACTCCTGGCCGGCGCCGCGGAAAGCGTTGCCGCTGAGCAGGTCGTCGAAGCTGGTCGGGAAACGGCTGATGTCGAAGTTTTTCTCGTTGAGCACGATGCTGCCCATCAGGCCGGCGTCGGAGTTGACGCCGACGCCGAAGAGCAGGCTGCCGGTGTTGTCTTCCTCCAGCTTGACGAGGAGGTTCTTATATTCGCTGTCGGGGTTGTTGGGATCGTCCTGGGCCGTCACCTCGACGCTGCCGGGTTTGAAGATGCCCAACCGCTCCAGGTTGCGCTTCGCCACGCGGAGATCCGGAAAGGTCAGCAACTGCCCCGGAAACTCTGGCACCTGATTCAGGATGACGTGATCCCGCGTCCGGATGTTGCCGTCGATGATGATCTGCCCAACGCGCGCCGGCGGTCGTTCGACCACCTCGTACTGGACAACGCAGACGCCCGGCGCGTTCTTGTCGAACAGCCGCGTCACCTGGGTGCGCGCCTCGCGGCCAGTGGCGCCGAAGTAGTCCTTGATGCGGCTTAGGTCTTTGTCCACATCCAGTTGGCTGTAGTATTTGCCTGGCTGAAGGCTGGCGAGCTGTTCCAACTGCTCGGGTGGGAAAGAGCGTGAGCCGCTGACGTGCGGCTTGTCCTTCACTTGATAGCGCAGGCCTTCCTGAACGTGGAAGATGAGCGCGACGGATAGGCCGTCGTCGTTCCATTGCAGCTCGCGCTTGACGTGAACGTCGAGATAGCCGAACGACTTGTAATAGTCCTCCAACTTCGCCACGTCTTCTTCGACCATAGCGGTGTTGAGCTTGCCGCCGAGTACGCCGAGGATGGCGCGGGACGACTGCACGTGCGTACCAATGACGGAGCCAGGCTCGAAGGTGCAGCCGGTGAACGAGACACTGCTGATTTTGACTTGCGGGCCTTCGCCGATGTTGAAGACGACCTCGGTGTCACCGGCCTTGTCGCCGCGCACCAGTTCACAACTGGCGAAGGGCCGGCCGTCTTCGTTGAGCTTGGCGATGAGCGCCTTGCACGCCAATTTGTTGGTAACGGGATCGAGCGGCATGCCAATGCGGAGGCCGGTGATCGCATTGATCTCGTCGTCGGTGCGGCCGAGGTGCTTGGCGCCGTTATAGGTAATGTGCTGGACGAGATTGGCTTGATCTTGCACGGCGAAAATCACGGTGATTTTGCCGTCGGCCGCGGCTTTCACGTCCACATCGACTTTGGCGAACTGCCGAGTGGCGCTGAGAATACGACAATCTTCCTGCACTTTGTCGGCGTCATAGATTTCGCCTGGCCGGGTCTTGATCTGGGCCGTGACTTGGGCGGTGGGCACGAGGCGATTGCCCTGAACAAGAACGTCTCCGACGAAGACGCGGCTGGCCGGCGCCGGCGACTGGGCGAGACAGGCGATGCCACATAGGAGTACGCCCAGCAGAACGCCGGCGCAGCGGAGCGCGGGCGGATTAAAGCGATGCTTCGCTTGCATGGGTTTGTTCCTATAGTCTCAAAAAACCGGCTTTCGCTCAAGTGGAGGGGGACGGATAGCCGACAGGGCGCCTTCTGTCAAGCCGGGATTGTTCGTACACTGAGGGAGAGCGTTGCGACGTTTAGCCGCGACCCGAAGGGGAGCGCTCGGCCCCCACGCGCTCCCCTTCGGGTCGCGGCTAAACGTCGCAATGTTTGCTTGTGGAGTATCCCATGACAACCCCCTCCGAACCGCGCAATCCCCTGTATATCCTGCTTCTCGCGGCCGGCGTCCTCTTCGCCGTCACCGCCTTTGCCTACGCCATCGTGCCGGTTCTGGAACAGAAGGCGCTCGACGCCGGCCAGACGCCGCCGCCGTCGCCCTTCCGCAACGCCCTGCACGCCTACGGAGGAATCGCGCTACTCGGCGAAGTGGCCGTGGTCGTCGTCCTGTCGATCGCCAGCATGGTCTGGGACCGCCTGCGTAGCTTGCAAAAGGAACGCGCGCAAGGCACAATTCCCCCAACGAAAGCCGAGGAGAAGTGACCCTCCTGGTCCTCCTGGTCCTCCTGGTTCCCACGCTCTGCGTGGGAACCCAGCCCGGACGCTCTGCGTCCCGGACCCTGGGACCGCTGAACCGAACCGGACGCGACGCAGAGCGTCGCGACCTGGGTTCCCACGCAGAGCGTGGGAACCAGGGGTTCGACATTGACCTCCTTGCCGGAAGGTGACTCCATGCCGACCGTCGCGCAACGCGCAACCGATCTACGCCGTCAACTCGACCGCCACAACTACCTCTATTACGTCGAGGCGAAACCCGAAGTCTCCGACAAGGAGTTCGACCGTCTCCTGCGAGAATTGGAGAAAATAGAGACGGAGCATCCTGAATTGGCGACGCCGGACAGCCCGACGCGCCGCGTCGGCGGCCAACCCATCGAAGGCTTCACCACCGTCGCGCACCGTATCCCCATGCTGTCGATCGACAAAGCGGTGACGCCGGCCGAGCTGCGCGAGTTCGACGCCCGTGTTCACAAGGCGTTGGGCCAGGCGCCCGTGCGCTACGTCGTGGAATTGAAGATCGACGGAGTAGCCATTTCGCTCACCTACGTCAACGGCCAATTACAGCTTGGGTCCACGCGCGGCGACGGCGTTCACGGGGACGACGTGACGCACAACCTGATGACGGTGAAGGGCGTACCGTTGCGGCTGCACACGGACGACCCGCCGGCCCTATTCGAGGCCCGCGGCGAGGTGTACATGGGCCGGGCGGATTTCGCCCGCCTCAACGAGGACCGCAAACAGGCCGGCGAAGAGAGTTTGGCCAATCCGCGCAATTCCACGGCGGGCTCGCTTAAACTGCTCGATCCGAAACTATGTGCCAAGCGGCGCCTGCGTCTCTTCGCCTATTCCCTTGGGGCGATGGAGGGCGTATCGGTCGATACCCACCTGGAAGCGCTGGACCTGCTGCGCCGTTACGGATTTCCGGTGAATCCCTATATTCAGACGTGCGAAAGCATCGAAGAGGTGATCGCTTACTGCCAGAGCTGGGAGGAACGCCGTCACGACCTGGACTTCGACACCGACGGCTTGGTGATTAAGGTAAACGACTTCGGCCAACGACGGCGGCTGGGTCAATCGAGCAAGGCGCCGCGTTGGCTGACGGCGTTCAAGTTCAACGCCGAAGAGGCGATAACGCGGCTGAAAAACGTGGAGATCACCATCGGCAAGGACGGTACACTGGTGCCGACGGCTCTGTTGGAGCCGGTGACGCTGTCGCAGACGACGGTGTCGCGCGCCAGCCTTCACAACGCCGATCAGATTGAGCAAAAAGACATCCGCATAGGCGACATGGTGATTGTAGTCAAGCGCGGTGAGATCATTCCCTACGTGGTGCGCTCGTTGCCGGAGTTGCGGCAGGGGGGCGAAAAGCCGTATAAGTTCCCTACGAAATGTCCGGGATGCGGCGCGCCGACGGTGCGACAGGAAGGTAAGGTACTGTGTACCAACAGCAAGGACTGCCCGGCTGCGATCAAAAAGCGCGTGGAATCGTTCGCCAAGCGGGCGCGGATGGACATAGAAGGTCTGGGCGATTCGATGGCGACGCAGCTTGTGCAGTCGGGTCTAGTGAAGTCGGTGACGGACCTATATCGGCTGACGCTAGTGCAGTTGATGGAACTGGAGCGGATGGGCAAGAAATCGGCGCAGAACCTGCTGGACGGCATTGAGGCAAGCAAGGCGCGCGGGCTGGCGCGGGTGCTGTCGGGGCTGAGCATTCCCCTCATAGGCGAAACGACGGCGGAGTTGTTGGCGCAAGCATATTCGGACATCGACGCATTGCTGGCGGCGCCGCAGGAAGAGTTGGCTGAGGTGAAGGGGCTTGGTCCGGAGCGCGCGGAGAGCGTTTACGAATTTCTGCACAATACGGATGGTGAAAAGCTGATAAAGGATTTGCGCGACCTGGGCGTGAACTTGACGGAGGCGCCGCGCGTCAAGCCGGCCGGCGCCGACCTGACGGGCAAGACGTTCGTGGTGACGGGAACGCTTCAGAAGTACAGCCGGGATGAGATCGAGGGCCGAATTAAACTGCTCGGCGGCAAGGCGTCAGGCAGCGTATCGAAGAAGACGGATTACGTCGTGGCCGGCGAGAACGCGGGCAGCAAGCTGGAAAAGGCGCGCGGGTTAGGCGTGGTGGTGTTGAGCGAGGAGGAGTTTGAGGAGATGGTTGGCAAGAAGTGAATGTCAGGGCTTTCGCCAGGAGCGTTGAGTCATTTCAAAAAACAAGGCGTCCCCGCCCGTCGGTCAACGGGCGGGGACGCCTTTAATCATTTTGTATCGTTCGGCTTAGTAGCGGTCGCGGCCTCCGCCGCCGCCGCCATACCCGCCGCCCCCACCACCACCTGCACCGCCGCCGCCGTAGCCGCCGCGGCTTCCGCCGCCTGCGCCGCTGCCGCCGTAACCGCCGCGGCTGCCACCGCCGCCGCCGGCACCGCCGCGGCCGCCGCCCTCAGTCTTGGGACGCGCTTCGTTGACGGTCAACGCGCGACCGTCCACTTGCTTGCCGCTGAGCGCGGTGATGGCCGCTTGGGCCTCGGCGTCCGAACCCATCTCCACAAAGCCGAAGCCCTTGGAGCGGCCGGTGTCCCGGTCCATGATGACTTGAGCCGACTGGACGGCGCCGTGCTCCTCGAACATCCGAAGCAGGTCGCTGTCGGTGACGCCGTAGGCCAGGTTGCCTACGTACAACTTCTTACCCATCGAAACCCTCAAAAAAAGGAAACAGCCGCCGCATACCGGGAATCGACTGTCGTTTCCTGGAACACGCGCGCGCGAAACTGGGACACGGGGAAAGGCGTCTGGAGGATGAAGTGTAAAAGCAGCATCTCGACCACGGCGCTGTCCGACCAAGACCCAACTGGAGGCAGTTTACGCGAAACAGGTGGTAGAAATCAAGAGGGGATTGGTGCTTTTCCAAAAATAGGCGCCTGGAAAGCGTCTCTCGACTGTACGTCGTGCGGAATTGCGCCGCGGCCTTGAGACGACGCGCGCCCTCCGCTACGATGCACCGTCCCCGACAATCAGGAGACGGCGATGCGAATGAAGACTTATGGCGCGCTGTGTATTCTGGCTTTGACGGCCGCTGCCGCCGCGGCGGCTGACAAGCCATTGTCAATACATCCGGAAAACCCGCATTACTTCCTCTTTCGCGGCAACCCTGCGGTCCTCGTCACGTCCGGCGAGCACTATGGCGCCGTGCTCAATCTTGACTTTGATTATGTAACCTACTTGGACGAGTTGAAAGAGCGCAAATTCAATCTTACGCGCACGTTCTCGGGAACCTACCGCGAAGACCCATCCGCTTTCGGCATCGTGGACAACACGCTGGCGCCGGCGCCAAAGCGCTTTCTCTGCCCGTGGGCGCGTGACGGCGCGAAGTTCGATCTCAAGCGCTACGACAAGGCCTATTTCGCACGTCTCAAGGACTTTGTCGCGCAAGCCGGTAAGCGCGGCGTCGTCGTCGAACTGACGCTGTTCTGCGCGATCTACGACGACAAGCTCTGGGACCTCAATCCCATGAAGGCCGACAACAACGTCAACGGCGTCGGCAACAACGGCCGGCTCGATTCGTACACCGGCAGGGACAAAGAATTGACCGGCCTTCAGGAAGCGCTGGTGCGTAAGATCGTTGCCGAGTTGAAAGAATACGATAATGTCTATTATGAAATCTGCAATGAGCCTTATTTCGGCGGCGTGACGAAGGAGTGGAACGACCGCATGGCCGCCGTTATCGCGGACGCCGAGAAAGACCTGCCGGCCCGCCACTTGATCGCCCAGAACATCTCCAACGGTTCCACCAAGGTTGAGCTTCCGAATCCGAACGTCGGCATCCTCAACTTCCACTATTGCGCCCCGCCAGATGCGGTCGCTCTCAACTACGGCCTCAATCGAGTAATCGGTTTTGATGAGACAGGCTTTCTCAAGACGGCCGACTTGCCGTATCGCACCCAAGGATGGGATTTCTTCCTGGCCGGCGGCGCCGTCTACAGCAACCTCGATTATTCCTACAGCGTCGTCCATCCCGACGGTTCGGCCAAGGTCACGACCTCGCCCGGCGGCGGCGGGCCGGAGCTGCGCAAACAACTCACGGTCCTGAAGGAGTTCATGGACGGCCTCGACTTCGTGCGCATGAGACCGGACAATGCCGTTGTCAAGGACGGCACGGTCACGTTGCGGCTCTCCGGCGACGGTACGGCGGTGAGGGAGGCAAAAGCAACGGTGCGGACGCTGGCCGAACCTGGCAAGGCTTATGTGGTCTACGTTAAAGGCGGTGTGCGGACGGAATTGTCGCTGGAATTGCCGCAAGGCGCGTACAAAGCGGAGTGGGTGAATACAAAGACCGGCGTCGTTGATAAGACTGAAGATTTCGATCAGGAGAGCGGCGTCAGAAAGCTGATTTCGCCGGCGTATGAAGAAGATATTGCGTTGCGGATTCGACGCGGGGTTAGATAATGTCCGATGAACTCGCCAGTAAGGTCGAAGCGCTGCGGCGCGAGGAAAAGACGATCCGCGAAGGCGGCGGCGCCAAGGCAATCGACCGCCAGCACGCCAAGGATCGCCTCACCGCGCGCGAGCGCATCGCCCGTCTGATCGACCCCGGCGCCGATTTCTTTGAACTCGGCTTATGGGCCGCATGGAACATGTACCGCGACTGGGGCGGCGCCCCGTCGGCCGGCGTCGTCACCGGCGTCGGTCCCGTCGCCGGCCGCCTCGTCATGGTCGTCGCCAACGACGCCACGGTCAAAGCCGGCGCCTTCTTTCCCATGACGTGCAAGAAGGTACTCCGCGCCCAGCGCATCGCCCTGGAAAATCGCTTGCCGCTCGTCTACCTCGTGGACAGCGCCGGCGTCTTCCTGCCGTTGCAAGACGAGGTTTTCCCCGACGAAGACGATTTCGGCCGTATCTTCCGCAACAACGCGGTGATCTCGGCGACCGGCGTGCCGCAGTTCGCGGCCATCCTCGGCAATTGCGTGGCCGGCGGCGGTTATCTGCCCGTCCTGTGCGACAAATTACTCATGACGGAGGGCAGTGGTCTTTATCTCGCCGGCCCCGCGCTGGTCAAGGCCGCCATCGGCCAGACCGTCAGCCACGAAGACCTCGGCGGCGCCGCCATGCACGCCGCGATTTCCGGCACAATCGACTTCCGGGAGCCGAACGAGGAAAGCTGCCTCGAACGCCTGCGCCGTCTCGTTGGTCTGCTGGCGCCGGACGCCGTCCGCGTCTCCACGGCCGTCGCTCCCGGCCGGGCGCCGGCCGACCTACTGCAACTGTACCCGGCCGAGGCGGGCCATGAATACGACATACGCGATCTGCTTCCGTGCTTACTCGACGCCGGGCCGTTCGACGAATACAAGGCGGAGTACGGTCAAACGCTGGTGTGCGGTTACGGCAGGCTCGGCGGCCATCCCATCGGCGTCGTAGCGAACCAGCGCAAGCGCGTCCGGCCGGCGGAAGGGCCGCTGCAATTCGGCGGCGTCCTCTACGTGGACAGCGCCGACAAGGCGGCGCGTTTCATCATGGACTGCAACCAGACACGTGTGCCGCTGTTGTTTTTACAGGACGTAAACGGCTTCATGGTCGGCCGCGACTCGGAACACGCCGGCATCATCAAGGCGGGCGCCAAGCTCGTCAACGTCATCGCCAACAGCGTCGTGCCGAAAATCACCGTCATCCTCGGCGGCTCCTTCGGCGCCGGCCACTACGCCCTGTGCGGCAAGGCATTCGACCCGCGCTTTATCTTCGCGTGGCCTACGGCGCGCTACGCGGTGATGGGCGGCGAACAGGCCGCGACCACGATGCTGGACGTGACGCTCGCGGCCTTGCGCCGCGGCGGCCATGAGCCGGAAGCAGAAGAAATGGAGGTGCTGCGTCGCAAAGTGGAGGCCAGCTACAACGAAGAAACCGACGTGCGCTACGCGGCGGCGCGGCTGTGGGTGGACAAGATTATTACCCCCGATGAGACGCGCGCGGCGCTGCTGATGGCGTTGGCCGTTGCCGTGCGCTATGACGATAAACGCGAGTTCAAAACGGGCGTATTACAAGTTTAGCCATCAAAGCGTCCGGGCGACTCACACCGTCCTGGGATCCACGGCGACGACGCCTTCGGCAAAATAGCGTTTGAAATCGGCTGTATTAAAAGTAAGGATGTGAGTGATCTGATTTGTCAATGAACGCCACGAGGCGGGCGTCGTAGACCTTGACGCCCGAGACGCTGTAGGCGACGACCAGCCGCCGCCATTCTGGATAGACCGTCGTAGAATCCTCAAGCCTCCGAAAAACGCGCTCCACGAGACGCAACTGTCGTTCGGCTTGAGCCGGTGTGAGGCCCAAGCCATTTTGCGCCGCGGGCCGCGTCGCCACGTTCCAAAACTCCACGAAATTCTGCGAAGTAGCTCGGAATGTGTGTCCATTGGCTCGCAACCTTCGCACCGCAATGCGGAGAGCCGGACGCATTAAATGGGCGAGCCCCGCGTATCGGAGCAGAACATTTGTATCCACGAGGTATAACATTCAGGGGTGGTCCCCGTAAATCATCTCCCGAGAAAATGTTTCATCAGGGCGCATGGCCGGCCCGTCCTCAGTGCCTCCTTCGTGGGCATCCAATTCGGCCAAAATCGCTTCAAACTCCTCGTCGCTTAACGGCGGTTGGTCTTTCGCCAACGCCAATGTGAGAGCCTCGTCGAACGCCGCGTCCAACTCGCGTTGCACGTCGGCGGGATCGCGCTTTGCCATGTATTGGCGCAATTGCTCTTCCCGATGGGGCGGGACTTCGAGCGTAATCTTCATCGTCGCTCCTTTCGTTGCACTGCCGCCTTTTTGCATGGGATCATCTTACCGCGCTCAGCCGATAAGATGGAATCTTGATCTTGCAATAGTCGTAATGGGAACGACGCGCCGCGTCACGGCGGTCGCCGCCGAGGTAGGCATGATCGCCATCGAGAATCTCACCGTCCACGCCGGCGCCTTCCATCTGAAGGGCGCGTCGTTCGCGGTGGGCGCGGGCGAATACGCCGCGCTTATGGGTAAAACCGGCTCTGGTAAGACCACAATCCTCGAAGCCATTTGCGGTCTCAAATCAGTCCATGCCGGACGCATCCTTCTACACGGCCGCGAGGTGACGCGGCTGAAGCCGGCAGATCGCGGCGTCGGTTACGTTCCCCAAGATACGGCGCTTTTCCCCACCCTCAATGTGCGCGATCATTTGGCGTTTGCCCTGGACTTGCGCGGCTGGGACCGTGACGCGATCACCCGGCGCGTCGGTGAACTGAGCGAAATGCTAGGGCTGCGCGGCCTCCTTGACCGCCGGCCGCACGGACTGAGCGGCGGCGAGGCGCAGCGCGTGGCATTGGGCCGGGCACTGTCGTTCCGGCCGCGCGTGCTGTTGTTGGACGAACCGCTTGCCGCTTTGGACGACGAAACGAAAGCGGATATGTACACTCTTCTTCGTTCGGTTCAACGGCTGACGGGCGTTACCACGCTGCACGTCACGCACAGTTTGGCGGAGGCGCGGGCGTTGGCGGATCGCATTCTGTTGCTTACAGGCGGCGCCGTTGTGGAGCGGCCGCGCGAGGCGTAGCGCCCTCGCACCCCGGACTCAGGAGTACCTTCGCCCAGGGCTTTATTACAGTGGCCCGACGGGGCTTCAAGACATGAGAAGCGTCCCGGGCCTGAGTCCGGAGGGCGATCCAGATAAAGCCCCGGGCGAAGTGTACTCACGAGTCCGGGGTGCGAGGACCGCATTGCTCCCATGCCGTTGGTTGATTTCTTTCCTATGCTAATTCACGTCGCGCTGTCATGGGAGATTGCACATGGTTAGCAACCTGTTCGACCTGACCGGCAAAACGGCTCTGGTTACGGGCGGCAGTAAAGGTCTCGGCAAGGCGATGGCCCGCGGCATGGCCGAAGCGGGGGCCGACGTTGTCATTTCCAGCCGCCACGAAAACGAATTGCGCATCGCCCTCGACGAGATCCTCAAAGACACCGGCCGTCGCGGCCGGTACGTCGTCGCCGACATGAGCCGCCGTGAGCAGGTCGTCCGCTTGGCCAAGGACGCGCTCGAACTCACGGGCCGAATCGACATTCTCATTAACAACGCCGGCACGAACAAGCCGGAGGCCATTGACGTCGTTACGGATGAAGCTTGGGATGAGGTGCTAGAGATCAATCTCAGCTCTGTAATGGTGCTTACACGCGCCCTTGTGCCCCAGATGAAGGCGCGGCGTTGGGGCCGCGTCATTCATATCGCGTCCATCATGGCGTTTTTGTCCAAGGAGAAACGCAACGGCTACTCGGCCACCAAGTCGGCGTTGCTCGGACTCGCCCGCGCCAGCGCCCTCGACCTCGGCGACCACGGCATAACGGTCAACTGCCTCGCCCCCGGCCCGTTCCTCACCGACCTGCCGATGTCCTTGCTTTCGGACGCCGAGAAGCGAACTCTTTCTGACCACACCGCCCTCGGCCGATGGGGCGACCCGAAAGAGCTGGTCGGCCCCGCGCTGTTGCTGGCCAGTGACGCCGGCAGCTATATCACCGGTCAGACGCTCGTTGTGGACGGCGGCTTTCTGGCCCGATGACGGCGCCAACACGGGTTTCTCGCGGTTTTGGGTAAATGGGAGGAATAGGAAAGCCGGTGATTTGGCGCTTGCCGCGCCTGCCGGCCCTCAGCTTTTCGCCGCCGAAGACCGGCGCGCGCAGCTGTGTCGGTCCTTAACGTAGGCCAGGCTGACTTGCACGTTTTAAGAAGTGACGGTAGGATCAATTATGCGGTGCAACGGTGCCCGTCTCCCCGCTGACAACGGGGCGCGGCCGTTCGGAACGCGACAGTAGGGTGGAGGGGTCTTCCCATGGATACGTCTAGCGTCTTCGTCGATGGGGAACAGGAGGCGCTCCGTTTCAAGTGGATCGAAAGCGAGAAGGCCGGCTTCGACCTAGGGGAAACCGCCATCCGCCGCTGGGTCCAGTGTCACTGGTGGGGGTATCTGCGGGCGCGGTGGCTGGAACACCTGCAGGGCAAACGATTCTGGGTCGAACTCGACCGCGGCGACTTCGGCCTCCTCCAACGCAAATTTGTCGAAAACACCCTCCTCCTCGACCGCATCCTCGACCGTCTCAAAGCCGGTCAGGAAAACCTCGACGTAATCTGTTGGGCGCAGCGTTGGGGAATGCCCATCGACCCAGTCCTGAAAATCCTTGAAGCCCTCGACATCAACAGCCGCCGACTCGCCGCCCGCTTCGACCCGCAATGCTAATCATCTCTCAACGCACCGCCCCGCCATTTACACGGATCACCTGCCCGGTGAGATAGCGCGCCGCCGGCGACGCCAACCATCGCGCCGTAGCCGCCACGTCCTCCGGTAAGCCCCAGCGCCGCAAAGGCGTTTCGCGCATCACACGGTCTTGCCACGCTTCCGACGCCTTATGACCCCATGAAGTGCGAATCCAACCCGGCGCCAGGCAGTGAACGCGCACCTCCGGCGCCAGGCTCAGCGCCAAGGATTTGCTGAAGGCCATGACGGCGCCTTTGGCCGCCGCGAACAGTTCGCCGCTGTCAGATTCCATGCCGACGTCGGCCTGATCCCAACCCATATTTATCACGACGCCGCCGCCCGACTCCTTCATGCGCCGGCCCACCGCCCGCGATAATAGCATCGTCGCCGTCACGTCCACCGCCAGCAGTTCCTGAAGTTTGCGCTCGAACGGCCAACTCGCCGCCTCGCCCGTCAGGGTGTCGGTGCCAGCGTTGTTCACGCAGACGTCCAATCCTTTCCACACTTCCCAGGCGTTGTCGGCAAGGCGTTGACATTCCGCGCGGTCGCGTAGGTCCGCCAGGAGAACGGCGCTGCGTCCGCCGGCCCCGCGCACTTGCGAGGCGGTTTCTTCCGCCGCCTCCAGCGAGCGCCGCCCGTGGACGATCACGTCGGCGCCGGCCGACGCCAGTTCCAAGGCGACGGCCAGGCCGATGCCGCTGGTCGAGCCAGTCACCAGCGCGCGTAATCCGGTCAACTCCCGCCCAGGCGAGACGCCGAAAGGCCGCAGTTGAAGCAGATCACCGAGAAGGTCGGCGATGGTGCGCTTTAATAGGGGATGGATCAGTCCGGGCGCGATCTCGGCAAGCGGCTGCAAAACAAACAGGCGCTGGTGCAGCCGTGGATGCGGCAGCATCAACTTGGTATCGTCGCGCACCACGTCATCGTAAAGCAGTAGGTCGAGGTCAATCGTTCGTGGGCCGTCGCGCTCCGCGCGTACGCGGCCCAAGCGGCTTTCCACGTCCAGCAGGAGTTGTAGAACGGCAGCCGGCGCCAATGTGGTGCGCAATTCGGCCACGGCGTTGAGATACGGCTCCTGTCCCGCCGGCCCGCCGACTGGCGCCGTCTCGTATACCGAAGAAACGCGCGTCACTTCCACACCCGGCCGGCCGCGCAAATCGGCAAGTGCGCGGTCGAGGAAATCGCGGCGGTCGCCGAGATTACTGCCGAGCGCGATATAGACGGTCGCGGCCATGCGCTCACTTCTCGTCGATCCAATGAAGGATACTGGAGACGTAATAAGTCCCCGAAGCGCTCGACGGCTTGCCCTTGGCGACGCCGTAGCCGCCGTCGGCGTTGTGGCAAGAATCGAGGAACGCCCTTAGTCGATCTACATCTTCCGGCCGCGATTGGAGCATGTGGAGGGAACGCATCACGCGATAACTCGTCCCCAGGTCCGACAAAGGGGAATCCTGCATACCGAAACCGCCGTCGGGGCGCTGGCCGGACTTCATTGCTTGGAGTACGGCGTCTGGATGCTCGACCTTGCCGCCGAGCCGAATCACGGCCGCGACGGCGCCTCCGGTGTCGCGGGCGGCGCCGTCGCCCTTGCCGAAGGTTCCATCCTCATTGCGGAGTTCGGCGATCTGTTTTAGCCAGGCGTCCGCCTGGGCCGGCCGCTTGCCCATCGCCTCGAAGGCGGCCGCCACGATGCGAATCTCCTCGAACGTCTTGACGTTTTCGTCGAGATACTTGGCGACGCGCGCCTCATACGGCTCGGCCGTCAGCTTCAGCTCGGCCACGACCATAACGCCGACGGCGGTGACTTCGACGTTGGGTTTACCGCTGGGCTGGTCGGCAAAACCGCCGCTTTCCTTGCCGAAGCAACTCTTCACGAAGTCGGCACAGGCGGCCTTGTCGGGGATTTCGCCGCCGAAGTGATTTAGAGCCTTCACGGCGGCGCTGGTCGCCCGCAGGCTGGACTTCGGCAGGTCCACGGACGGAGCGAAACCGCCGTCCTTCTGTTGGAGCTTTTGGAGATAGGCGACGGCGGCCTTTTGTCTCTCGGGTGCCTCGCCCCGAACCGGCAGGGCCGTGACGAACAGACTGAGGCCGAAAATCAGGAATCGTTTCATGGCATCCTCGGTGTGTAAGCGAGGAAGGCGGCAGGGAAACCGCCTACGGCTTCTTAGGAAGGGGAGGATAGATGTATAGCTCCGCCACGCCGACGCCGCCGAAGCCGTACTCATTGGAGCGCGAGGGGGGTCTACGGCCGGGGAAGCGTCGGTAAATCTCCGTGACGGCTTTCGCGATGGGGTGCGTCGGCTCAATGATGCTCACCCAGAAAGGGTCGATGTAGTGGTCCTTCACCTCGTCCGCGATTCGGCGTACCTCGGCATTAGCTAAAACCTCTTTGGGCCGCGTCAATTCATCAAGGGCAATATAAAGATTCCGACCGCCTCCCGAGTCATCTCGCAGCCAGCAAGCCGCGATCACGGGAAAACGATCGTTCAAACGCTGGATAAGCTCCTTACCCGCTTCGATCTCGTCTATCACCAGTGGATTCTGATCCATCGCATCACCCCGTTAATTGGATGGGCAACCGCCTCGAAGAGGATTTCCGCTTCCGCCTGAGTTTTCTGCAAATACCGGGCCTGCTCATTCCATTTCTTGACCGTCCTCCAATTGTCGGAAAGGGCGGGATTTGCCGCTGCATCCGTATCACGATCCGTTTCCAGTCCGGCCAACCCGACAAGTTTTTCGATGTCGTGGGTCCACAGGTCTTGGGCGAACTTCCTTTCCTCATAGATCACTCCCGGTTGCGCCGCGACGCGGGCCAGGACGCATGACTTTAGCCCGCATTCCACGGCGTATCCGACCAGATAGTAGGCGGCGGACCACCGGCCGACTCCCGGCGCCAAGTGGGCTTGCGCGTCCAGAATGCGGTCTTCCGCGAGCTTTTGCCATTCGGCCCTGGTGGTCACGATCCGCACCTCGTCATAGTATCAAACCTTCTTCGTGATATACCCGAATGCCGGCCCGAAGCAAGGAAAAGCATTCTGCACGACGCATGGAATAACTCCTTGCGAGTCCGCCTGGCCAAGCGTAAGGTGGAAAAGTCTCGCATCGCCTGCATGGAGAGCCTTTCGATGATGCTCTTGAGTAAATCCGGTTACCGACTCGGCATCGCCTTTCTGATAACCGCTCTGGCCGGCATGTCTTTGCTTGCCTGGAGTTGGCTGGGTGTTGCCGCCGACGCGCCGCGCACTCCCGATACGGCCCCCGACGGTTGGACGACCGCCGCACCGCGCGACGAAATCCGGCCCGACTTCGCCTACGAAGCCAAGGGCGGGCCGGACGGCAACGGATGCTTCCTCATTAACGCCGACCTCCGCGAGGGTCTCGATGGCTGCTGGAAGAAAACCTTCCCCATCACCGGCGGCAAGCACTACCGCTTCGAGGCGAGGTTCTTGGCGAAGGGCGTGGCCTTGCCGCGGCGGAGCGTCGTGGCCGAGATTCATTGGCGGGACGAGCAAGGCGCGAAGGTTGCCCTGGATAAGCAGATGGTTACCGAATACCTACGCGGCTACACCGCCGACGCCGAAACGGAATTTCCCACGACGCGCAAGATCGACAAACAGGGCTGGACCGAAGTAACAGACGTTTACCAGGCGCCCGCCAAGGCGACACAAGCCATCATTGAACTGCACCTTCGTTGGCCATCTCCCGGCGGCCAAGTGAGGTGGGACAGCGTGTCGCTAGCCGAGGCCAACCCGCCGGCGCCGCGCACGGTGCGGCTGGCGACCGTCCACTTCACACCCTCAGGCGGCAAGACGCCTCAGGACAATTGCCGTCAGTACGAGCCGCTTATTGCCGAAGCCGCACGGCGGAAGGCCGACCTGGTGGTCCTCGGCGAAACGCTTACTTACGTCGGCCTGGGCAAGAAGTACGACGAAGTGGCGGAGCCAATCCCCGGCCCGTCCACGGAGTATTTCGGCCAGCTGGCGAAAAAGCACAACCTCTATCTCGTGCCCGGTCTGCTGGAACGCGACGGCCATCTCATTTACAACGTCGCGGTGCTCATCGGCCCCGACGGGAAGGTGATCGGCAAGTACCGCAAGACCTGCCTGCCTCGCAGCGAGGTCGAAGGCGGAGTCGCGCCGGGTTCGGAGTACCCCGTTTTTCCGACACGGTTCGGCAAGGTGGGTCTGATGGTTTGCTACGACGGCTTCTTCCCGGAAGTCGCGCGCGAACTAACGAACAACGGCGCCGAGGTGATCGCCTGGCCGGTGTGGGGCTGTAACCCGCTGTTGGCCCGCGCTCGGGCTTGTGAGAATCACGTCTATGTAGTGAGCAGCACGTACTCCGACGTGGCACTGAATTGGATGCCGTCGGCCGTCTTCGATCACACCGGCGAGATCATCGCGCAGGCCAAGGATTGGGGCACGGTGGCGGTGACGGAAGTGGACCTGGACCGACGCATAAAATGGCCCAGCCTCGGCGATTTCAAAGCCGAGATTCCCCGGCATCGGCCGGTAATCGCCGCGGCCAAGGTCGACTAATCCGTCTTTCCGGCTGTTATTAGTGGCTGTTATTCCCGCTCGCGATGGACCGTCTCCGGTGAGAAGGCTGGCTGGCATACCGCTATGTACTCGGCCCCGTCCGGTTCCGGCGTCGAGTAGCGCACCCATTCGCCGCGGCGCGTGATCACGGCCTGACCGGCGCGCACGTCCAGGGCGCCGCCGTGATACTCCACGCGCAGTAAACCGCGGAGCACCACGGTGAACTCGTCGAACTCGGGCGCCTGGCCCGGCTCAACCCAACCGCCGGGACTGCGCATGTGGGCGACGCTCACCGCGCCGTCGCCGCTGCTGGCGTGGCCGACGTATTCGTCGATCAACTTCGGCTTGCTTCCCGCTGCTTCCATGCGGGTCGGCCCTTCGATCAGCGTTGGCATTATGCCCTCCTTTTGTCGCGTATTCGGTTTCGCCTAACCGCCGCGCGATTCTCTTGCGGCGTACCCTGCAAGTAATAGGATAATCGCGGCAGCGATTCGCCGTCCAGCAATCGACCGTTCGCTTTTCACGGACCCAGGACAAGGAGCAAACCATGAGCCAGGAGCCAACCTTTCGCGGCCGTATTTACGACGACGTTACCCAAACCATCGGCGCCACGCCGCTGGTCCGCCTGCGCCGCGTGGTCGGCGACGCCAAGGCGACGGTTGTCGCCAAAATGGAGAGCTTTAATCCCCAATGGTCCGTCAAAGACCGCATCGGCGTCGCCATGATAACGGCCGGCGAACGCGACGGCAAAATCAAACCGGGCACCACCATCATCGAGCCGACCAGCGGCAACACCGGCATCGGCTTGGCCTTCACCTGCGCCGCGCGCGGCTATAAACTCATCGTCACCTTACCGGATACGATGAGTCTGGAACGTCGCCGACTGCTCAAGGCGTTCGGCGCCGAGGTGGTGTTGACGCCGGGCGAAAAGGGCATGAACGGCGCCATCGAAAAAGCCAAGGAACTGCTCAAGACGACGCCGAATTCGTTCATGCCACAGCAGTTCGACAACCCGGCCAATCCGGAGGTCCACCGTCAGACCACGGCCGAAGAGATTTGGCGCGACACCGACGGCAAGGTGGATATTCTGGTGTCCGGCGTCGGCACCGGCGGCACCATTACCGGCGTAGCCGAGGTCATCAAGCAGCGCAAGCCGTCGTTCAAAGCCATCGCGGTCGAGCCGGTGACCAGCCCGGTCATCACGCAAAAGATGAAGGGCGAGGAGCTGAAGCCCGGCAAGCACAAGATTCAGGGACTCGGCGCCGGCTTCATCCCCAGCGTTCTCAACGTGAACATTATCGACGAGGTGGTCCAGGTAACGGACGACGACTCCTTCAAGATGACCCGGCGGATGGCGCGGGAGGAAGGCATCCTCGGCGGCATCAGCTGCGGCGCCGCCGTCGTGGCCGCCGTGGAGGTGGCGAAGCGGCCGGAGAACGCCGGCAAACTCATCGTGGTCGTGCTGCCGGACCTTGGTGAACGCTACTTGAGCACGGCGCTTTATCCGGAATAGGTTGTGGCGGGACGCCGGCGAACCGGCCGCGCCTTGCCCCTCGTGCCCAAACTCCTGTTTGGGAACGAGGGCTGTTCCGCCGATGGAAGTGTGCTAGGCCAAAGGTTTGAATGGGGCTACACTGGTTCATAGCTCCGAGTTTCCTGGCCGGGCCTGTACGGACCGAAGACGAATCGCTTTGAGGGGATTTCATGCCAGGGATCCAAGCCGCCAAGTCCCGAATAAGCGAAATCGCCATCTTCGCGCGGCTAATCAAGGTCGAGTCCGGCGGCCTTTCGCGGGAACTAGCTCGCCATGTCCTGACCCTTGGATTCGAGGAGGCGGACCAGGCTCGCATGAGCGATCTGGCGACGCGAAATCAGGAAGGGGAGTTATCGCCCGAAGAGCAGGAGGAGTTGCAGAGCTACGTCAAGGCGGGCCACCTACTAGCCCTGCTCCATTCCAAGGCCCGGAAGTCGCTCAAACAGAAAAGAGTGTCCTGAAACGCGCAGTGGCGGGCGGTGGAAACGAAACAGGGAAACTCAATGAAAGTCGGCGGCGTCGTCCTATGCGGCGGCCGTAGCAGCCGTATGGGCCGGCCGAAAGCATGGCTGCCATTCGGCGCCGAGGTCATGCTGCCCCGCGTCGTGCGCCTGCTGGGAGAAGCCGTCGATCCCGTCGCCGTCGTGGCCGCTCTGGGTCAAGACGTACCGCCGTTGCCCGAAAACATCGCCATCGTCCGCGACGAAAAGGAAGGCCGCGGGCCTCTTCAGGGACTCGCCGCGGGGCTAAACGCATTGCGCGGCCAAGTGGATGCGATCTATTTGTCATCATGCGACGCCCCATTCCTACGGCCCGCCTTCGTGCGGCGCCTCATCGACTTGCTGGGTGACGCGATGATTTGCGTTCCGTGCGTCGGCGGCTATCACCATCCCTTGGCCGCCGTCTATCGCTTGGAGGTTGCGGATGCCGTGGCCCGGCTGCTGGCCGAGCACCGGCTGCGACCCTTCTTCCTTTTCAGCGCCGTACCCACGCGCGTCGTCGAAGCTGCGGAATTGGCCGATGTGGACCCGATGTTTGAGTCGCTGCGCAATCTCAACACACCGGAAGAATATGAAGCCGCGTTGCGAGATGCGGCCAACTCCGGGCGCTGACGCGACCCGGCTCGCCTTAAACCGCCTTCGCCTTCTCGCGGCCGTAATACTCCTCCAGCGTCCGGCTCAGCCCTTCCGCGATGGACGTATGAGTTCGCCAGCCCAATTCCGTCTTGGCCCGCTCGCTGCTGAACCGCGTCGAGCGGCCGATCAGGGCGACGGCGTAGCGAGTAATGTGCGGCGAACGATGCAGGCGGATGATTCGAGCAATTACCTCTCCGATATAGGCGCCGGCGAAAGCCACGCGAAAAGAAACGTGACGCGAGATGCGCGGCTGGCCGAGGGCGTCGGTGAGCATGTTGAGGAATTGCTGTTGCGTCGCCTCGCCATCACTGCTGAGGTTGTAGGCTTTGCCGACCGCGTCAGGCTGGTTCGCGGCCAAAATCGCCCCTTCCGCCACGTCGCCTGCATAGATAACGTTGAGCAGGTTGTCGCCGCGGCCGGTGATGGCCACGCGCCCGGCCGCCAGCGCCTTGAAGAAGCGCGGCAGTGAATTGCGGTCGCGCGGCCCAAAGATCCAGCTAGGCCGCACCATCGTCCAATCGCGCGGATAGGCGCGGCACAATTCCTCGACCGCAATCTTGGCCCGGCAGTAATTGTCCCAGCTCCACAGGTTTTGACCGATCGGCTCGTCCTCGGTAAACAGGTCCGCGCGATCGGGCGGGTGGCCGTAGACGCTGATGGAGCTGACGTGCAACAGACGGCCGACGCCCGCGATGCGGCAGGCGTCAAAGACGCGAGCAGCCACGTCAATGATTTGTTCCTGAAACTGCCGCCACGGCCCCCATTCGCCGACGCGGGCGGCGCAATGATAAACCACATCAGCGCCGCCCAAAGCGCGCTGAAGAAAATCCAGATCGTTAAAGTCGCCTACGACCAGTTCGGCGCCGAGGGTTTTGAGAAACGTCGTATCGCCAGAAGGACGAACGACGGCGCGGACCTTCTCCCCGTGGAGAACAAGTTGTTCCGCGATATGGCTGCCGAGCAGCCCGGTCGCTCCGGTAATCACGTTCCATTTCACGACGCGACGGCGCCTCCCTTGTTCCCTATTCCGAAAAGCAGCTGACGATCAGCGATACGTTTTGTCCGCCGAAACCGAAGCTGTTGCTCAGCGCGTGACGCACGCGCTTCTCGCGCGCCTGGTTGGGTACGTAATCAAGGTCGCATTCGGGGTCGCGCGTCTCATAGTTAATCGTGGGCGGCAGGACGCCGCGCCGTAGCGCTTCGACGCAGATGATAAGTTCCACCGGCCCGGCCGCGGCGATGAGGTGGCCGAGCATACTTTTGCTGCTGCTCACCGGCGTCCGATACGCGCCCTCTCCGAAGACTTTTTTGATCGCCTTCGTCTCTGACCTATCGTTGACGCGAGTGCTGGTGCCGTGGGCGTTGATGTAACCAATTTCGTCGGGCGCTAGGCCGGCGTCGGCCAAGGCGCTCGCCATGCACGCCACGGCGCCACGGCCCTCCGGGTGACTGTCGGTGACGCGGTAGGCGTCGCCCGTCGAGCCATAGCCGGTCAGCTCGGCGTGGATCTTGGCCCCGCGACGACGGGCGTGTTCCAATTCTTCGAGAACAAGCATTCCGGCGCCTTCACCGATGACAAAACCGTCGCGGTGCAGGTCGAACGGCCGCGATGCGCGGGTGGGATCCCCGTTCCGCGTGGACAGGGCCGTCAGTAGGTTGAATCCGGTTACGCCCAGGGGGTGGATCATGCTGTGCGAACCGCCTGCCAGCATCAAGTCGGCGTCGTCGCAGCGGATCATCTCCAGAGCCTCGCCGAGCGCCTGACTTCCGGCGGCGCAGGCCGTGAAGCAGTTGTAATTCGGGCCTTCGAGACCGAAATACTCCGCGACATGCGCGGGCGTGGTGTGCAGCTCCTGCTCGTATTCGTGGCCAGGCCGGAAACCGCGGAGGGCGGCGGCGGACAGGGCGACCGGGTCCAGAGCTTGCCGCTCGGCCCGATAACTGCCGGCGGCAATGGAGACCATGCAATGAAAATCCTGCGTCCCCTCGCCGGCGCCGAGGTAGACGCCGAACCGCGTCGGGTCCACGCCGCTCATGGCGAGGAGGCCGGCGTCCTCCACGGCCTGACGGGCGGCGGCAAGGGCAAAGCGTGTGTTGGCGCCGCACTCGTCCCAACGCTGGGCGTCCTGCACATAGCGGTCGAGTTGAAAATCCTTGACCTCAGCGGCGAAACGGGTGGGAAACGTGCTAGCGTCGAAGTGCGTGATGGCGCCGACGCCGCTGCGGCCCGCAATCTGTGCGGCGAATAGTTCATCCACGCGGTTTGCGACCGGCGTAATGGCGCCCATGCCCGTGATGACGACGCGACGTTTCATACTGGTAAACTGTTTGCTCGCTGCCGCGTGAAGGCGTTCTCACGGGTTGACCACGGCTTTCCACCGTAAGCATATGTTCGGACGATGCTGCTCGCAACGACCTCGCTGATTAGCTCCCTCCCCCCTTGTGGGGG
>DHJA01000141.1:40413-47094 GCA_002404095.1 Planctomycetaceae bacterium UBA4732
GGGGAGGGAGCAAGAGGCCGCCCTCATGCCTAAATCGAGAGGCACACCCATTTCAGCCGACCGTCACCATTTCCGACAGACCATCGCCGCGCATTGTCCCAACTCGGTAAAGCCGATCTTGAGAAAACACGGCCGCGTCACCGGCCGCGGCTCGCGCACCACCTCCACCGGACACATCCGGTCGGGTTCCTCGTAATTCAGCGTGGCCGGCAACACGCCGTCGGCCTCAGCAAGCAGACTGGCCGCCAATTCCATCGGCCCCGATGCCGCTCCGCTATTGCCAAAATAACTCTTAGGGGCGAAGACCGGAACTCCGTGCCCATTTCGCCCGAAGACTTCTCCCAACGCCTGGGCCTCCAGGGCGTCGGTGAGCGGCGTACTGTATCCCTGCGCGTTAACGTGATCGAGATCGGCCTGGCCGACGTTCGCCTCGGTCAGGGCGATGCGGGCGGCGCGGGCCACGCCGTCGCCGTCGTGGCTGCGGTCGAAGGCGGCGCCGAAACCTAACACCTCGGCGTAAATACGGCCTCCCCGGCTTCGGGCGTGTTCCAACTCTTCCATCACGAGAACGCCGCCGCCTTCCCCCAACACCACGCCGTCGCGGCCGCGGTCGAACGGCCGGCACGCCCTTTCGGGGGCGTCGTTTCGTTGCGACAGCGGCGTGAACAGGCACTGGCGGGCCATCGTGCAGGGGCTGATCTTAGCATCAGTGCCGCCGGCGAGGAACAAGTCCGCGCGGCCGCGCAGCACGGCGCGAAACGCCTCGCCCAGCGCTAACAAGCCGCCGAGATCGGTCTGGCTAATCGTGTTGTTAGGGCCTTGCGCGTTATGCGAAATGGAGACGTGGCAGGCCGCCATGTTGGGAACGTGGTTCAGCATCCACATCGGCGGGATGCGCGGGATGCCGGTTTCGCCCCACTTCTTCATGTCGATCCGATTCGGCGATCCGTCCAGGCTTTCCAACCCCGCGTAGCCTAGATCCACCAGATCGCCGGGCACCGTGCCCGTCCCGAAAACCACGCCGAATCGGGCGGGGTCAAGCGTATCCTTTTTCAATCCAGCGTCGTTCATCGCCAGCTGGGCGGCGGCCACGGCGAACTGGATGGTGCGCACCATCCCATTGAGGCGCTTGCGGTCTTTCTTTTCAAGGTAGGAGCGCGCGTCGAAGTTGAGTATTTCACCGCCGAAGCGGACGGGGAGGGCGGAGGCGTCGAACGAGTGGACGGAGTGAATGCCGCCGCGTCCCTCGCGCAGGCTCCGCCCGAAGGAAGCCGCGTCCAGGCCGATTGGGGTCACGACGCCAATCCCGGTCAGCACCGCGCGACGGGAAGCAGTCATGGCGCCTGTAGGGGTCAAGATGTCGGAAACGACGTTACACTCGCGCGGCCGTTGGCAACATGACCTCGCGCGGCGAGTGACGCCGTAGGTCAGTTTTTCGCAGAGCCAAGGCTTTCACGATCGGCTCAAATACCTGATAATAATACATATCATAGTCGAAAACTCTTAAATCCTTCACTTCCTGGGTCCGCTTGCGAGAGTCGGCGAGCAAATGGACGGCGGGCATGGCGAAGCCGTTCACCACTCGCCGCAGCTGCTCCAACGTGCCTTCGCGGTCGTCTTCCAAATAGAGCGCCACGAGCCGGCGAAAGAAATCGTAGTGGGTGCGCTCGTCGATGGCGACCAGGGTCAAGACGCGGTGGAGCGCGGGGTCGCCGCCCTCCGCCGCTAGTTGCTCGCGGAGGTTGTAGTAATGGAGCCAGGTCGCCAGTTCCTGAACCATCGTGTAACAGACCATGGCCCGGGCGTTGTCCCAAGGAAGATCCCATTCGTGCGAGAAGACCGTTTTCTCTAGGTCGGCCATCTGCTCGTCGCTGCGCATCCCGGAACGGAGCAGCCAGTCGCCGAACGCCATCGAATGTTTGGATTCTTCGTAGCCCCACGTGGCCAGCATCCAGGCCCGACCGCGGTTGGCGCGCACCTGGGGGATGAGCTTGGCGAGATAATCGGGCAAGTACATTTCGACGGCGCAAAAGGTTTCCATGACGTCGGCGATGGCGGGGTTAAGCGACCGATTGCACTGCCCCCAAGGGACGTCTTCCCGGATGTTCCAGCGGCGTTTCTTTTCGGCGTGGTCGAAATAGTCGCGGAAGAGCAACGAAATCTTATGCAGGATTTCCGGATTTTCCGGTTGATATGCGATGCTCATGCTCACGCGCTCGGGGAAAGGAGGTTCGGGGTCCGAACGCAAAATCCTTTTGTCCCTTGACGGCCGGCCTTGAGCCATCGACCGTCCGTACGGCGACAAGGCCAAGCGGACGGCAAAGTGAGGCGTGGATCCTTGCGGACAACGACCCCCCTTCTTTCGGTTGAGCATACCCGATCAGTGCGGCTTAGCAAGAGGAAACCTTCGTCATTCTTCCCAGACTTCCCAACTTCTCTTCTCATAATTGGCCCGCGCGTCAGGCGCGGTATACACTTGCCGTTGCGGTCGTTGATTCCCACAGGGCAACTATGATGCAACGCCTGTTTCCCACCTGCCTGGGCATTCTCGTATTCGTAGCGCCGACGACATTCGCAGCCGACGATCTCGGTTTGCATGCGCCGCCGGGTTTCCGCGTCACGCTCTACGCAGATCAGGAGCTCGCCAACGATATTTATGCCATGACGCTGGACGCCGACGGCCGCGTCGTCGTCACCAGCGAGGGTTGGATCAAACGCTTGCTCGATACCAAGGGGACCGGCCGGGCCGACAAGGCGGAGGTCATCGCCCCGACGAGGACGGGTGGCATGGGCCTCTGTTTCGACGGCGGCGACCTCTACTTCTGCGGCGACGGCTGGTTCTCGCGCTACCACGCCGGCAAGACCAAGGGAACGCTGGAGCCGATACCAGAAAAACTCCTGCCGCTGAACTTCAGCGAACACGGCGGCCATGCCATGCGCAAAGGGCCGGACGGTTATTGGTACGTCCTCGGCGGCAACAACAGCGGCATCGACCAGCGCCACGTAACGCGGCCGAACTCGCCGGTGAAGAAGCCGACGGCCGGCGCCCTGTTGCGCTTGCCGCCGGACTGTAAGACGTGCGAGGTGATCGCCGATGGCTTCCGCAACCCTTACGACTTCGACTTCAACGCCGACGGCGAAATCTTCACTTATGACAGCGACGTGGAGGCGGATTTTTTCCTACCCTGGTATCAACCGACGCGGCTCTTTCACATCGGTTACGGCGGCAACCACGGTTGGCAGGTGACAGGTCAGGGGCCGGGCTGGGGTAGGCCGGATTACTATCTGGACACTGTGGATATTCTTTATCCGATCGGTCGGGGCTCACCGACCGGCGTGACATGTTATCGACACGATCAGTTCCCGGAGCGCTATCGCGGCGGCCTCTTCGCCTGCGACTGGACTTTCGGTAGGGTCTACTTTTGCCCGCTCACGCCAACCGGAGCGACGTACAAGACGAAGCCTGAAGTGTTTTTGGAGGCGGTCGGCTCCAACGGGTTCGATCCCACCGACATCGTGGTGGCGCCCGACGGATCGCTGTTCATCAGCATGGGCGGACGCAAGACGCGCGGCGCGGTGTATCACGTCGAATACGTCGGCGACGGCAAGGCGCCGCTGCAACGACGACCGGCGCCGAAGACGGACCTCGATAAAGTGTTGCAGGCGCCGCAGCCGTTGGATGCGTGGTCGCGGGCGAAGTGGGAACCGTTGGCGAGGAAACTTGGGGCAAAGCCGTTCCTGGAAGCCATTACTGATGAGAAGCGAACGGAGGCCGACCGTGTGCGGGCCGTCGAAGTGCTGACAGAGCTTTTTGATGGTCTTCCACGCCCGACTGTGGAAAGCATCCGAAAAGCATACCCCTCCTTGGTTCACGCCAGAGTTGCTTGGTCGCTGGGCCGAAAACTAGACCCGGCTTGTGCGGCCTTATTACCCCCGATGGCGGACAAGGGCGATAAGCGCCTGCGCGTCAAGGCTCTCGAAGCCTTGGCCGACCATGCAGCCGATCCTGATCGGGAATTTGTTCGGGGCATGGGCGCCGTAATCTGGATCTTGGCCGATGACGACAAACGTGTCCGGCAGGCGGAGGCGCGATTGGCGTCTCTACTCCTGGATTACAAATGGACCAATTTGAGGCTAACCAGTGATTTTAGCGTTCATCCCGAGCCTTTTTCATGGGCGTTAGCCAAGCAGTTGCGTCATCCCGTTGGGGAAAACCTCGCGGCGGACGTGCATACCGCGGTCGAACTTTTGAGAATCGTAGGGACCGCACGCGACCGCCAGGATGCGATCCGATTGCTCGTGCGGTCGCTCGGGGATTTCAACCTAAAAAACCCGTCCGCAGAAGTGTACGGCCCCTATTCCTTACAGAGATCGCTTAAGGGATATGAGAAAGAAGTGGACGACGCCCGCCGGCTTATCCACGGTTGGTTCCCGTCAGGCGACGAACACCTGGATATGGAAGCCGCCCGTTTTCTAGCGATAGTGGAGGACGACGACGACTCCACACCGGCCAAGGTCGCGGCGATGTGGACGCCTAAGAGTTCAGCGACCCTTGATATGCACTATTTAATCGTCTACTCGCGTCTACGCGGCAAGCGCGACGGCAAATCCGCGGATCAGGTCGCCGACGCGATACTTAGCCTCGACCGCAAGCTGGAAGGGCAGGCGCAGCGCAACAAGCAGAACTGGAACGCCCGGCTCGTGGAGATTCTACCCGAACTTATCAAAAAAGATCCGCGTTTGACCGACGCCCTACTTCAGCACAAGGATTTCGTCCGAGCCGCTCACGTCGCCCTGACGGAGTGCTTCGATGAAGCTCATCGCCGTGACGCGGCCCGGCTATTTCTTTCTGCCGTCAAAAAGGACGACGACTTCGCTTGGTCGGGGCCGCTTATAGACCTGCTAAGTCTGCTGCCGGCGGCGGAAGCGAGGCCGGTGTTCCGCGAGCAATGGCCCAATCTCGGCTTGCGCGACGCTCTTCTCCTTCGGCTCGCGGACAAACCGGAGGAAGTGGACCGCGAAAGGTTCCTAAGCGGATTGGAATCCAGCCAGCGGCAGGTGGTATTGGCTTGCCTGAGCGCGTTGGCGGAGTTGCCGCGCGATGAGGAGCCGCGTCTCATCGCGCCGCTGGTGCGACTGCTGCGGCAACTCACCCTGGAACCGAAAGAGCGTGAGGTGCGTAAGCAGGCGAGCGCCCTTTTGAACCGGCAGAGCGGCCAATCGTTCAAGCTTACCGAACAGGGCGACGATCCGGTCGCGCTCAAGCGCGTCTATCAGCCCGTATTTGCATGGTTTGATGAGAAATATCCGAAATGGACCGCCGCGGCGCAGGGCGACGCCGATGAAGACCCGGCGGTATGGACTAAACTGCTGCAAACCGTGCCGTGGGACAAGGGCGATGCGAGACGCGGCGAAGCGCTCTTCCGCGTCCGAGCCTGCGCGACTTGTCACACTGGCGGGACGCGGCTCGGCCCCGACCTGACGGCCGTGACGAGCCGTTTCTCGCGCGCCGACCTCTTCGACGCCATTATCTATCCGAGTAGGGACGTGGCGCCGCCCTACCGGGTGACGCGGATCGAGACGCACGCCGGCCAGGTCTATTTCGGCATCGTCGCCTTCTTTTCGGCCGATGGCGTCATCCTGCAAACCGGCGCCGCAACGACGGTGCGCGTGGCTACGCCGGAGATCGCCTCCCAAAGTCCGACGACGCGGTCGTTGATGCCCAATGGGTTGCTCAAGGGGCTCAAGCCGGAAGACCTTGCCGACCTCTTTAGTTATCTGCAAACGCTGAAAGCGTCGAAGTGACGACCGAACGGACGAAGGCGCCTGCGTGGTAGGGGCGTGGTCTCCCCGCCCTGGACGGTTCGTGGACCGGCCGTCACGTCGTTTCACCTCGCGGGCGGGGAAACCCCGCCCCTACCATTTTGACGGCTGATCGGGGTGCAACTGGTCCAGTTCCCACCGAAGAGGATTTTCGACCACGTAATTTCGCAGCCGGTCCAACGAGGTCTCCTCGCGGATGACGTGATCGTAATAGTTGCGTTGCCAGAAGCGGCCGCCCGGCGTACCCCGCGCCTGATTAACGGACTTCGTCGATTGGAATTTGAAATAGGCCACGACTTGGCCCAGCGTCGGACACCGCAGGACGGCTTCGATGGCGGCCGAATTGGTGGATTGGGATAGGTGGTTTCGGTCTTTGCACGGCGCGGGGCGGGGAAACCCCGCCCCTACCGTGGGACGCTCCTTCGGTAGGGGCGGGGTCTCCCCGCCCTCGACTGTCAACGGCTCGCTATTGGTCGTTTCAAGGGCCGGCGCGCCCAGAACGACGATGCCGTGTAGGTGGTTGGGCATGACGACCCATGCGTCCAGGTCCAGGCGGGGGAAACGCCGCGGCAAGTCGTTCCACCAATTTTCCACCATCCGGCCGAAAGGGCTTAACACCACGGCCGCGCCCGCGACTTCGCCCAAGAGGCATTCTCGTCCCTGCACGCAGATTGTGACGAAATAGGCTCCGGCCTGGGAATAATCGTATTGCCGCAGGCGGACCGAACGGCGGTGATGGCGTTCTGGGTCGTAGCGCATAAGGATTCCTCCGACCGCGGACGTAGGAGCGGCGCCTGTACGGTAGGGGCGGGGTTTCCCCGCCCTGGACGGTTCGTGGACCGGCCGTCACGTCGTTTC
>DHJA01000141.1:47161-48289 GCA_002404095.1 Planctomycetaceae bacterium UBA4732
GTCGTTGCACCGTCCGGGCGGGGAAACCCCGCCCCTACGGAGGACGGCGTTGGTGCGGTAGGGGCGGGGTCTCCCCGCCCTCCAATTACGGAGTCCTGGCGGGAACGCGCAACACGACCCGAAAACCGAAGCTATCGCTGCGGAGCGCGGGATCGTCGGCGTAGCGGTTGGCCGACCGGCAACGGCGGGGATCGTGGTTCCACGAACCACCGCGCAAGACACGGCGGTCTGATTTACTGCTATTTAGAGGGTCGGTTTTATCGCTATTTTCGTAGCATTTTGCATCATAATAGTCGGCGCACCACTGCCACACATTGCCGTGCATGTCGTACAAACCCCACGGATTCGCCTTGAAGCTCCCCACCGGCGATGTGAACGCATAACCGTCGTCCCAGGATACTGCCCAACTGCCGTTGGGATACTTCTCCTTGAACGATGCGTCCCCGCCTCGCTCTTCTCCAGCTCCTTGTAAACATCGCCTAGCGAGACCAGTGTGGTTTTATCCGCCAGCTTGGCGTCCATGGGGCAGAAGTAGCTCTCGTCTTCGCCCTTGTACTGGACGCCGTGGCCGGCGAAGGCGATCAGTACGCTGTCGCTCTCGGTGCGATCCGCCAGCAATCCTTTTAAGGCCGCGCGGATGCGGGCCGCTTCCGGCAGGAACCGCGCCTGGTCGGCCCCGTTGGTCTGCGTCATTAGGACGACGCGCTTGTAGCCGGCCTTCTTTAGCACGTCGGCCAAAGCCTGCATGTCGGCCTCGGCATACGGCAGGTCGCGCAGCTCGGTCTTGTCGTAACGGCGGACGCCCACCAACAGGGCGTACTTGTCCCCCAACGGCGGCCCATCGCCGCGACTGAGCAGCGGCAGGGCGGCGGCCAGCGTGAGACAGAAGGCGACGAAGACCAGCTCACCACGATAGCAGTGCGACATGAGGCGTACTCCAAACGGGAGCGGGATCGGATCACCGTAATGTAAACGCGGGACAGCGGCCCATCTACCAAATAAAATGAATTTCGGTTTGATGGTCGAACTATAGCCGCGCCATTAATGGCGGGGCAGAACCTGGAACGCCACATGATCCCGCAAGACTTCCTCGACCTGTTGCGCCGGGTGCCATGCTTTCGCGGCCCC
>DHJA01000011.1:0-15532 GCA_002404095.1 Planctomycetaceae bacterium UBA4732
CGACTATTCGCACAGGCTCTTAGCCGCGACCCGAAGGGGACCGCGGCGGCGCGGCCATATCCCTGCATTCTATAACAACAACAACTGCATTCACACATTCCGAGAAAGGGGCGGCCGTCTCATGCCTGTGCCAACCGAAGCCCGGCCGCGCTTCGTTCCCGATGCGCCATTGCCGCCGTACTCTTATGTACCGGGTCGCTTCCCGCATCCAATGAGCGACCCCGCCGGCCATCTTTTCGGCAAGCCGCCGGAGCGCCCACCCGCGCCGGATCCGCATCACTGGGGAGAAAGCCGCGCCTACCTGTACGGCCTAGATTTGTTCAATTTCGGATATTATTGGGAGGCGCATGAAGTATGGGAAGGGCTATGGCACGCCTGCGGCCGGACGGGGCCGACGGCCGACTTCTTCCGCGGCTTGATTAAGCTAGCCGCCGCGGGCGTTAAAGTGCGCCAAGGCGTACCGGCCGGCGTCGCCAGTCACGCCGCGCGGGCGGCGGCCGTCTTCCGAAGCGCGGCCGAGCGCCTCGGCGGCGATGATGCTCGCTTTTTTGGGCTGCGCATAGGCGACCTATTGGCCTATTCTCGCGCCGTCGAAGCTATGGCGCCGACTGTCGAGAGCGACCGCGAGGACGGGGTGAAGATCGTTTTCCCGTTTGTGCTATTGCCGCAGGATGACAATACCGTAGTAAACAGATAGATTATGGAGAATTATTTCCCCACGGGAACCAGCCGCAACGCGATCTTCGTCGGTTCGGCGAGTTTGCGAATCTTCGCTTCCAACTCCGCCGTCCGCTTCATGGCGTCCGCCAGCAGGATGCCTTTCGGCGTACCGGGCCGCTTGTGGCCCACATCGGTTAGCCACGCCAATGCCAGCAATTGCTCGCGCTTCGCAACCCATTTTCCCAGTTCCGCGGCCCGCACGTTGGTGGACAACTCCTTATAGTGAGTCAGGTCCACCCCGGCGGCGAGTTCTTCGCGGCTGACTTCCGCTAGTTTTCTTTCTCCTTCCCATAGCTCATATTTCTCATGGGGCGCGTCCTTCACGGTCAGCTGATAACGATTGAAGCGGTAGGCGACCTTCTCCGTCTCCGCTAGGCGGTCGTTCCAGGCCGGGTCGCACGGCATCGGCAACCGCGTCCGCCAGGTGAAGCGCAGGCCGCCATTGTCCGTCGTCAGCTCGCTCACTTCGCCGGCCATCGCTTTCCCCAACTTCGCGTCGATTGCGGCCGCATCCACGTCCGCGGGGGCGTCCCAGGATTGCAGGATCGCCTGCGCGATCAGCCAATGGCCGGACGGGTTGACGTGAACGCCGTCGCCGGAAAGGGAGTATTTCGGATCGGCTTTACGCGCTTCCGCCAGATGATGTAGGATCGCGCCGTGGGCGTCGGCCACGGTCACGCCCTTGCCGCGCAGGGTCAGCAGCCAGTCGGAATAGCGCTGTAGTACGTCGTCATAGCCCTCATACGGCCGCATCCAGCTGAACTTGTCTGCCGTCTTCGGCAATAACTTGTCCTTGACCGGCGCCGGGTCGAACGGCGGCGGCGTGACCACCACGACTTTGGCGCCGGCCTTCTTGACGCGCTCGATCACGTCGCGCATTCCGTCCTGGTACCTCTTGAAACGCTCTTCGCTGAATGGGTAGTAGATGCCGTCGTTCATGCCGTAGCACAGCACAACCACGTCCGGCTTTGTCTTCGTCAAGGCGCGATCGATGCGCTCGTGAACGTCGGGACGCGGATAGGGATGGTCCGGCTCCGAAAGGCCGCAGGCGGTTTCGCTGGGCAGACCGAGATTGATTAGGTCGAATTTCCGATCCGGAAAGCGCGTGAAGAGGTAAGCGTCGAGGTAAGCGATGTAATGACCCGCGAAGGTGTTGCTGTCGCCAAGGAAGACCACGCGCTGGCCGTCGCGGAGAAAGAAGCGGTCTTCGGCTCGCAAGGCTGGCGTAGCGGCGGCAAGCGTCAGGGACGCGAGTAGAAAACGGACCATGTGAACTCTCCGAAGATCGCGCTTGAACCTGCCGATTATGGTATGCGTAGGAGAAGGGAGGGGCGAACGGGCGCTGTTGCGGTGCGTTGGCGTTGGCATTAAACTTAAAGACGTTCGTACCAGCATTATCCCTACCTACCGCCGGGCCTTGGGCCGGCGCGAAACGGGATGGCTCGCCGCGAGAGATCATGGAAAACACGCATCTCGACCCCGCCCAAACGGCGCCGCGTTCGCCCGATCCGCCGGCCGACCTGCGCGCTCTCGGCGGATACCGTTTGCTGCGGCTCCTCGGCGAAGGCGGCATGGGGGCGGTTTACCTCGGCTGGAAAGAGGACGACGATACTCAAGTCGCGGTTAAAGTCCTCAGCGACCTTTTGGCCGGCAATCAGGACTATATCGACCGCTTTTATCGCGAAGCAAAGAGCGGTATTCTCCTCAATCACCCCAACATCGTGCGCACCCTCAGCTACGGCCAGGATGAGAAAACCGGCAAACATTATCTCGTCCTTGAATACGTGGACGGCCCCAACGCCCTCGACCTGCTGAAACGACTCGGCAAGCTACCGGTCGGCGACGCCGTTCACATCGCCCTGGACGTGGCCCGCGCGCTGGAACACGCCCACTCGCGCAACGTCATCCACCGCGACATCAAGCCCGACAACATTCTCATCACGCGGGCCGGCGTCGCCAAGTTGGCCGACCTCGGCCTCGCCAAGCGCACCGACGAAACCAGCCATCTCACTTCCATGCGCCAGGGTTTCGGGACCACCCATTACATGCCCTACGAACAGGCTTTCAACGCTCGCTCGGCCGACAATCGCAGCGACATTTACGCGCTGGGTGCGACGTTGTATCATCTGGCCGCCGGGGTAACGCCGTTTTCCGGCGAGCAGCACATGGAGATTGTCGAGAAGAAGAAGCTGGGCGATTTCCCCCCCTTGCGCTCGCATATTCCAGAGGCGCCGGCCGCGCTCGACGACATCCTTTCGCGGATGTTGGCCCGGCTGCCGGGCGAACGTTATCAGACGGCCAGCGCGCTGATCGTGGACCTGGAGCGCTCCGGGCTGGCGTCGTCGTTGCCGACTTTCGCCGACCCGGAATTGGCCAAGAACGACCCGTGGATGCAGGCGTGTCTGGCGTCCTCCAGCGAACGGACGCGCCTCGATCCGAACCAGCCGGTGCGCAAGGAAGAACCCGCTCCGACGGAGGCAGGCGAGGTCTGGGTGCTGCGATTTCGCAACCGGGCAGGCCGTCTGTGCAAGTCGCGGGCGACCACCGACCAGATCCTCGCACGCCTGCGCGACCGCCGTTTGCCCCATCGGGTCGTGGCGCGACGGCTTTCGCAAGCCAAGTATCAGTCGTTGACGTTATTTCCCGAGTTCAAAGCCGCACTGAGCGCGCGGCGCGACGGCAAGCGCAAGGTCGCCCCGGTTTCCGCCATCCTCCCCACCGTGATCGGCGACTTGTCCGCCCGCCGTAGACTTGTCTTCATCACGGTCGTGACAACGGGGCTGATCGTTCTTGGCGCGGCGTTGGGGATTCTGGTTCGCTTCCTGTTGGCGCGGTAAAGCGCCCAGTTCGTACCTCCCCCGGTCGAGCCAACTCCCCATTTTTCCACCGTCTCTTACAACCATCGCGTAGAAATTACAATCGTTTCGGAGCGATTTCCGCCGCGCCGCGCGCGGTCACAAACCGCAACCCTTGTGCCCTCCGCAGAATGGGAACACTTCCGAGCAAAACCCTGCGGCCATTAGGCGGCACGGCTCAACTTTTGCGGTTAGAGTTACAGCGGACACGTCTCTTCAGAGGGCTTCTCTTTCCTTCGTTGTCCTTCGGCGTTCGTCGTGGAGGTAGTTTGGCATGGCTGCGCGCTCTTCGATCTGGTTAGTGCTGGCTGGGGCGCTTGCTTCGATGGGCGCTGGGTACCGCACGCCCAATTTCGTGATCGAGGCGCCGACGCCGGAGATCGCCCGGGAAGCCGGCCAAAAAGCCGAGCAATACCGCAAAGAGAAAGCCTTGGAGTGGCTGGGCCAGGAAATGCCGCAATGGCCCGACCCGTGCCCGCTGCGCGTGACGATCACGATGAACGGCTCCGGCGGCGCCACGTCGTTCGCCTTCGACCACGGCCGCATTCTGGGCCAGGACATGCACATCGAAGGGTCGCAAGACCGGCTGATGGCCAGCGTCTTGCCGCATGAAGTGACGCATACGGTCTTCGCGTATTACTTCCGCCAGCCGGTGCCGCGCTGGGCCGACGAAGGCGGGGCGGTGTTATCGGAAGACGACATCGAGCGCAACCGGCACGACCAGTTAGTACGGCAGATCCTCAACACGCCAGGCCGGGCGATCCCGCTGCGGCGCCTGTTCTCGATGACCAAGTATCCGCCCGACGTAATGGTGCTGTACGCCGAGGGCTATTCGGTGTCGAACTTCCTGGTGGCCAAAAGCGACCGGGGCGTCTTCCTAAACTTCGTGCACCAGGGGATGGGCGGCGAATGGGACGCGGCGCTGAAGGCGAACTACGGATATAACAGCGTGGAAGAGTTGGAAAAGGGATGGGTGGAGAGCTTGTACCACGCACGGCAGCAGCCATCGACTCAATTGGCGAGCCGGCCGGCCCCGGCGCCCGAGGCCAAGCCGTCGGAGCGGGTGGTGATGCGACAAACGGCGCCGCCGGCGCCGCCGTTGCTGGAGGCTCCGCGGGCGATCGTTCGCGGCCAGGCGGCGGACGCCGAACCGTATACGCCGGCGCCGAAGGCAAAAGATTCGCAATGGTGGCTGCCGCCGGCGCCGGGCGCGGTCGTACCCGCGGGCGCGGCGACGGCCGGCTGGCAGCCGGTCCCGGTCCCACCGTCGTCGGTTCGACTTGGCGCGCCGCGCGTCGATACGGCGCCGGCGCCGCCGCGATTGGGTCAACCGGTGGTTGGCAATGTCGCCGCGCCGGGGAGGTATACGCCCTGACGTAAATGAACGGGAGAGCCTATCCGAATCCGGCGCGCGCAATTTTCCAAAACTGGCCTTGCGTCCGCAGCCCTGATTCGGGTACTTTCGCAGCTGCTCCCGTGAGCATTGATGCTCGACCTGCTTTTGACGATCACGGAGGATCTCACTTCTTATCTCTCGCCGGCGGCGTACTGCCGTCTGTGTCTCCCTACCCGCATTGCGATTTGTTTCTGTAACGCCCTAAATGTTTATCTCCTAGTTCCAGTGACCACCCTCCGGAGAGAGGTCGGGCCACGGTGGAGCGCCGCGCAACGGCTTGCCTCCCTTGTGCCCCGGAAAGGAAGTCCGCTATGCTCGTTCTATCCCGCCGTTTGAATCAAAAAATCCTCCTGCCCTCCATCAATGCCAGCGTCGAAGTCGTGGCAATCAAGGGAAACGTCGTCCGCTTAGGCATCATCGCGCCGCCCGATGTAAACGTCCTCCGCGAGGAACTCGCCGACGCGCCCGCCGCCATCCTGTCAATGAAAGCGGCAAGCCAATCTTCCCGATCCGTTGACCTGAAAACCGCCTGCGCGGAGCTGGCGGCCCTGCGCGAGCGTTTCCGCGGCGTCTTACCGCCGGAAGAGGCGGCGATCCTCCTACGGGTGGAAACGGAGTTGCGAGATATTCTTAATGGGAAATCGTCCCCGGCGCCCAAGCGTCCGGCGCGCGACGGCCGTCGGCGTCCCACGGCCTTGCTGGTCGAAGACAACGCCAACGAGCGCGAGTTGTTGGCCCAATTCCTGCGGCTGGCGGGCGTGACCGTGGACACGGCGGGAGACGGCGCCGACGCCCTGGGTTATCTGAACACGCATAACCGGCCGGACGTGATCTTGTTGGACATGGGAATGCCGCGCTGCGACGGCCCGACGGCGGTGCGAGCCATCCGCCAAGACCCGGCTTACGCGGGCGTGAAAATCGTGGCGGTAACGGGACATTTGCCGGGAGAGTACGACCTGCCTGTGGGGCCATCAGGCGTGGACCGCTGGGTGCATAAGCCGGTGGACCCCGTGGCGTTGGTGCGAGAACTGGAACGTGATATAGAATAAGAGCGGCTTACTGAGTGGTCATGTCGGGGACTGACGCCCGGAACTCATGAAACGGAGTTGGCAATGGCGCCGACAAGTCCGACGCCTGCGTCCCGTGACGGGACAACAATCGGCTGTGCCATGCTTGTTTTGTGTTTCCTAGCAGGCAGAAGTTCTTAAATTCACAGGCTCAGAGCGTGGGAACCAGGAGGAACCAGGAGGAAGAGTGTCAGCGTTCCACTCTCGCCTCGACAGGCGCGGCCGATGACGCCAGCCGCGACCGGAACGCCTTCACGCGCTCCGCCCCCGGCTCCAACGTCTCCAGCCGCGCGACCCACGGCCCCGCTTCCTCTGACTGGTCGTGACGCAGCAATCCGTCAATTAGATATGCCAGATATTCAGGATTCTGCTTATCCTGTGTGAGCAGTCCGACCATTCGGTCGCGCGCTTGCGTCCAGTCGCCGGCCGCGTCGTAGAACTGTACGAGACGAAACTGCTCGTCGGCCGGCAGCGGCGCCGCCTTGGCTTCTTCTTCCAGCAGATGTATCGCCTCCGCCCGGCCTTCCGGTCGGGCGCCCCGCACGAACGCCCGCGCCCGCCGATCCGCCGCGCTCGCCTTTACCTCCGTGACCAGCAGGGATGACGCTTCCTCAACCTTCGAGTCGTCGCCGTTCGACGCCAACGCCATCGCCAACTCACGTTGCGCCCAGGCCCGATCCGCGGACGACACCTCGCGGCCGGACTTCAATAGCCGGCGCAGCACGGTTTCCGCCGCGGCGCCCCGGTTGAGACGCAGATCGAAAGCCGCGACGCGCAACAGCGTCGCGCCATCGTCCGGCCTTTTCGCCAGCGCCTCGTTGTACGACTGCTCCGCCCGGTCTAGACGCCCCGCCCCCTCGTAACATTCCGCCAACGGCAACGCGGCGTAACGCGGCGGCAGTTTGGTTTTCAGTTCTTCGACGACCGCTTCCGCTTCAGGCTTTCGGCCGTGTTGCGCCAGGTAAGTTGCTAGCGCCGCCGTCGCGTCCCAACCGGCTTCCGGGAAGGCAACGGCCCGGCGCAATTCGCTTTCGCCTTCCGCATCCTGTCCCGCCGCCGTCAACAACCGGCCCAGCCAGACGTGATAAGGGTAAACGTCCTCGACTGGCGCCGACAGCTGCGCCAACTCCACGGCGCGGTCGCTGTTGTGCGTCTGCAAGGCGATTTCAGCGGCTTGGCGGGCCAGGGCGCCGTGAAACACCAGCTGCTCCTGTAACTTCCGCACCACCTGATCGGCCTCCTCCCAATGGCCGCGCTGGGCCAGCAACCGCACCAGCGCTTGCGCCACGTCCAAGCGACGCTCGCCCAGGTCGAACGCCCGTTGATACCCGTCCAACGCCGCGGCTGTATCGCCGTCCAACTCGCCGATCCGTCCCTGAAGCAGCGCAACAAGAGACCAGCCCGGTCGCCGACTGGCCACATCCGCCAATAGCGTTTTGGCTTCGCCCAGTCCGCCGCGGTCGCCGCGACATGCGCGCGTCACCAGGCGCGCGGCGCGGCTGTAGCGCTGCCACACTCCGTTTTCGCCCTCCAAACGGCCCACGTCGGCAAGGACGTCGTTCACCAAGGCGTCGTCCTCGCTCAGCAGGACGGCTTGCAACAACGGCAATCGGGCGCTCAGGTCCGTGGCAGGTTCGGCGGCAAGTAGACGACATAAACGGTCGCCTTCCGACGCTTTACCGCCCCGATAGTACGTCTCCGCCAGCCGGCACAGCAACAGCGTCCGATCCTCGGGCGTGAAGGCGTCCAGGTTCTTTTCCAGATCGCTTAAATCCTTATCGGCCGCCGCTCCCTCCACTCCCGCGAACAGCTGCAACGCGGCCAACCGAAACTCCACCTTGTCGCCTAGCTTATGGCGGGCGTCCGCGAGAATGGCCGTCGCTTTGGCTGCTTCGCCGCGCCGCGCGGCGTCGAGGGCCAGCGCCGTCCATGCGCCGGGCTGATCGGGATGTTGCGTCCGCGCTTGCTCCAGCAAGGCCGTCGCCTGCTCGGGCTGATTCCGCGCTTGGTACACCGCCGCGCCCAACTGGGCCGTCCGCGGCGTTTGACCGGCGAGGCCGAGAGCGTGGTCCACTTCCTGCCAGTCGCGCTTGTCCAGCGGCAGCGTCTGATTGTGCAGAAGCAAAGCGTGAGCGAGCGATGCCCACGCCTCGTCCGGAGGCTGCGGCAGCTGCACCGTCCGGCGCAACTGCGCCACCGCTTCATCGGTTCGGCCGACGTCCAACAGGGCCGCGCCTAATTCCGCGCCCGCAGGCGCCGACGACGGGGCAAAGGCGACCGCTTGTCGCAGCGCATCCAGGCGACGATCCCCCGCGCCGAGATGCTCGTAACATTTGCCGAGACAGAGTAGTGTACGGACGGCCTGATCTAGCGACATTACGGAGGTCTTGGCGGATTCCTCGAGCGTCTGGGCCGCTTCGCTCCACTGTCGGCGGTGCATCTGTAGGCGCGCGGCAAGGTATTCGGCCCGGCCCATCGCCCTGTTCTTGCGGGCCTCGGCGATCATCGCTTCTACGTCCTGGGTGCGGCCCTGTTGCAGCCGTGTTTCGGCCAAGAGATTGAGCAATTCGGCCCCATTCGATCCGGTATTCTTATCCGTAAGCGCCTTCCTCCCTTCGTCCAGGCATTCGGCGGCTTCGTTCGGCTTGCCAGCCTTCAACTCCAGCCCGGCCAGCGCGAGACGCAAATCCACATCGTCGGGATGCAGCTGGATGCCGCGCCGCAGGCCAGCGCGGGCGGCGTTGGCGCGACCGCGGCGAGCGTCAAGGTCGGCCGTCGTCAATAATACGCGCGCGTCGTCCGGCGCCAGTTCACGCGCGCGGGCGGCGTCCTTCTCGGCGTCGTCGAGTGAACCATTGGCAATGTGGTAGGCGGCCCGCTCCAGATGTGCGGCAGCCGCGTGGTCGTTGGCCGCGACGAGGTCGTCCATCACCTGATCGGCCTCCGCCGCATGGCCCAGAGGGCCGCGCAACAGCCGCGCTAAGCGGGAATAAACGTCGATCCGATCTGGGGCGTGGGCGACGGCGTCGCGATAGGAGGCCGTGGCCTTTTCCGCGTCGCCGAGCGCCTCTTGACACTGACCCAGGAGATCCGCCAACTCGCCGTCATCGGGGCTGTGGCGGACAAGCATTTCCAGGTGGTCCTTGGCGCGGGCGAAATAGCCCACTTCGCGGGCAAGATCCGCAGTCGCGCGGCGGAGGTCGTGCCGCGCCGGTTCACGCAACAGTACCTGTTCGTACACGGCAAGGACGCGCTCTTTATCGGCGAGGGTGCGAGCTTGACCGTGCAACAAGCGCCCATACCTCTCCAATAAATCCACATCGCCTGGCGCATACACGAGATAGCGTTTTAAGTATTCGGCGGCGCGGGCGCCGTCGCCGGAGGCTTCGGCGCGGTCCGCCTCGGCCAACAAAGCGGCCGACTGGCCCTGGACTTGCCAGGAGTGGACAACGACCACGGCCGTGGCGCCAACGGCGACGGCGACCAAAAGCCCTAGGAAAAGGCGGAAATTGACCTGTTTGTTCATGGCGGGCCGAAGTCTCTTGATTGCGTCCACGATGGGGGACGCGCCAGCGCCGGGAGCGTTCAACGCGCCGGACGAGGCAACTCTAACATATTCGGCCGCGCGCGGCGGAAAGTCGGTTGACTCTCCGCCGCACACGGCCGATTGATGGTCCTTGCATGTGCCGCGCTCCCCTTCGGGTTGCGGCTAAACAATACTGCTACACAGCTGCCGTCCCCGCCGGTTTCTTCCGGCGAAGGAACAGGAACAGGAACGGCACGCCCAAAAGGGCCGACGCCAGCGAGGCCGGCTCGGGAACCACGTTGCCGCCGCCGCCATTGTCCTGCTCTTGCTCCTGCTGTTGTTGCTGTTGCTGTTGTTGCTGCTGAGTAATGGTGATGCCATTATTCGGCGTCGGGATCGGCTGCTGTTGCTGTTGTTGAGCCTGCTGGCCGTTTCCCGTTTGGCCGCCGCCGCCGCTGGTTCCGCCGCCGCCGCTCAAGCCGCCGCCGGTGCCGCCGCCGAAGCCGGGGATGCCGCCGCCGAAACCGCCGCCCGAGCCGCCGCCGACATCGCCGCCGCCGAGGCTTCCCGCCACGGTGCCGATGCCGCCTCCGGCCGCCACGCCGCCGCCCGTTGGCTGCTCAAAGGCCACCGGCGTCGGAATCTCGCTTGCGTCCACGGTCAGGTTGGCCGATCCGGCGGCCGGGGCGTCGGCAATACCTGCCGCCTTAACGAACTCACTGCCGCGGAGTCGCCCCGCTTCAAACATCGGCGGGAAGTTCGACGTGAAGCCGAACAACACGCTGCGCTCGCCTTGACGTACCGGGATGTCGCCTTCCACGTCGTAGAAAACGGCACGGATGGCTGGCGAACGGCTAGAGTCCGGCCGACCGTCGGCGTCTGGGCTGGCGTAGATCACCGGCCGCGGCGCCAGAGTGGGGGCGTTCAGGCTCAGCCCTTCGCCGAACTGTCCTGAGCTAGTACCGAGGTCAGACTCAAAGCCGCCGAAGCGTGGAGAGTCATAGGCGGCGCCTACGCCTAAGCCGTCGGTATATGGCGTCGAAACTGGCAAGGCGCCCGCCCCGACGTTATAACGTCCCGTCCGATCCGCATCGTAACCGACAAGACGGCCGTGGGTGTGTATCTCCGGCGCACCCTGAAAATCGGCGCTTCGGAGCAACACGACGGCCACGGGAGCGCGGCCGGTGTCTTGGCCCTCCGGATCGTCGGCGACCGCCTTGGGCGGGTTGCCCACTTCGATTGCACTCAGTCCGTAAGGATGCGGGGCCGAGACGCGCGGGGCGTCTTGCACAAAGGCCCGCTTCACCGGCCCGACCGGGTTTTCCGTCGAGATCGGTATGACGCCGCCTTTGATTTTGCCATCCGCGTCGGTCGTAAAGCCGATGCCCTGCGCCACGGCCTTATTGTCCTCCTTGGAACGGGCGAAATAGCCCCACGACGTGATGAGCGCCGGGTCGATGACCAGGCGGATGGTCGCTTCGTGGATCGGCGATTTGCTGCCGCGGTCGTTGATGATCTGATACAGGTACAGATAACGCGCCCTCTTATCGAGGCCCGGCGAAGGCTTCAGCGCGTCGTCCACGCCGTTCTTGTATTGCAGATCGAAGTCCTTGATCTTCGATCCCCAAGAATCGTTGCCGCGTCCCTCGCCGCGGTCGAGGACCATGAAGTAAACCGAGCCGCCGAACGCCTTCGGTTCGTCGGCCGCGCTGATGATGTCGCCGTTCGGCTTGACGACATCGGACGGCGTGCCGGGGTTGGCGTATCCGGTGTAGCGCTGAAGCCCTTCAGCGCGGACGGTTGACGGTGTGAGCGGGGCGAGGGCGCCTGCCATGAACGCCAGGCCGGCAATAGTCGCCCCAAACTGACGACGGGTTGTCATTGGCGTTACTCTCTGTTGCAGGAAGAACATAGTTGAACCACGACGAAGTTACCTTGGAGATCGCAAAAAGCGTACCAACCCGGATTTCCGATCTCCCTGATCCTGCAACCTCAACCACAAAGGTGCGGACGCGGAGAACCGATCTTGCTTTCGTCCTATCTTATCAAAACGGTTCAAGCGGCGGTATCAAAAAAACTTGGCGCCGCGCCTGCACCGTTATCAATGTTGGGTTAGCGCTGTTAGCGCTATTAGCGCGCCGCCGACGCCATTCTCTCGTGTGCCACGGCTGTTTCAGCCGTGTTGGACAGTCTCAACACGGCTGAAACAGCCGTGGCACACGCGAGATTGGAACTTCCGGCTTCGTTCCCAAATTCGAGACCAACTCGAAGTCAAGCGCGTCGGCCACGGTCCCCTTCCACCCCGCCTCAGCTGCGCGAGCGAGATTATACATCTCACGCGCCGAAACGTAATGAATATGGAACCGCGATTCTTCGCGCACACGCCGGGCCAACGCCTCATGGAAGCATACCATCGGTTGGCCGAGCAGGACTTCGTGGTTGGCCTCCCAGGCGCCGTGCGTGTGCAGCTTGACGAAGAACCAATCCGGCCGCGTGGGAACTTGGACGCGGGCGCGCAGCCACAAGTCGATACGGGCGTCCGTGGCCGGCTGACTGGCCTGAAGGCAGGCGTTTTCCAGGCGCGGCAGTAGACCGTACTTGCGATTGCTCCAGTTCAAGAGCAGTGGCCCCTGAATCAGCATCAGACTCTTTTCCGGGCGCGGTCCGGCGCCGACGTTTATGCCGTTGTCGTGCGAGCGCGGCCGGCCAGGCGAATCGCAGGCATAGTAGATCCTATTGATCTTGTGTGTCTGTGTTGGATGCGGCGCGGACAGCATGGTGAAATCAGCGTAGCAGCCGGTCTCGCGCAGCACGTCCAGCTCGTTGTTGACGCCGCACCAGCGGCCGTCCGGCCGTGCGTTGCACAAAGACCAATTGCCGTGGATAAAACCGTAGGCCAATTCTCCGTTATGCCGCCGCCGCGATAAGAGACCGTGGCGCTCCGCCAGCAATTCGGTGAACTCTCGCAGCGTATCGCGGAGGTTGTTGGCCGTGTCGTTGTCGTGGTGCAAATGCACCTCGACCTCGCCGAAGCCGGCGCGACAGAGGCCGGCGAGGGCGTCGAGGTATTCGGCCTCGTACTCTTCGACTGGGTAGAAGAAAGAGTGTCGCGGCGTCCGGCCGTCGCTGTCGTGGAAGCGGCCGAACTGACGCGGATAATCACGGACCCAGCGTTGGACGCGCGCCCGGCTGACCTCGGCGGCCGGCCGGTTCTGCTTAGGCTCATAGTGGTCGGCGACGCATAGCAATAGATGAACATCTTCGCCGCGCCGCGGAAGACGGCGTTTGAAGACCTCCTTGAGGTAGGAGCCGAGCCAGCGGTCAACGTCGCGAAAAGCCATCCTTTGTCCTTTATCGAGGGGCCAGGGTCAAGGGCCGGCAGGCAGTCCTCGCACCCCGGACTCGTGAGTACACTTCGCCCGGGGCTTTATTTCGGTCGCCCTCAGCCGGGCTCCAAGACCGGACACGGTTCAGCGGCCGGAGCCCCTTCGGGCGACTGTAATAAAGCCCCAGGCGAAGGTACTCCTGAGTCCGGGGTGCGAGGGCGCCTACCCAAATCCCTTGGCCACGGGCTGCCAGCCGCTGTCCCCTGATACGTGGCCTTAACCCAAACGCCTTCCGTGCGGCCCGCGGCCCAGACCCAGAAGGCGACCCAAGCCGCGCCATTTAGTACAAGAAACGACGACGCGGCCGCGAAAGGCCGCCAACGGCCGGCCGGCGTCCATAGACCGAGCAACGCGGCAAGGTAACACACCGCCTGACACGCGAACACCGTCCGGTAGAACGGCCCCGGCGCCAGCAGACTCGTAACGAGCAGGACGAGTAAACCCCACGGCGCCAACAGCCTCAGCAACTTGTGAGAGACGAATTGGAGCCAAGCCGGGTTTCGCCACGGCGACAACACGGCCGGTAGCCGCGCGGTCAGCTGCAAACAGCCGGAGAGCGTCCGCACCTTGCGACGGAACTCGTCGCGCGTCCGATCCGGCAAGCGGTCGAAAGCGTGCGCTCGGTCGTCGTGGACGACGCGATAACCCTGTAATGCGACCTGCATAGGCCAGTAGACGTCGTCCAGGATCGTGCCGCGCGGGATCGGCCGGAACAGTTCGCGGCGCACGGCGATAATGGCGCCGGTGGCGCCGACGCCGGACCACAGCCGGCTTTCCTGTCGTCGTAGCCATTTCTCGAAGCGCCAGTAGAGTCCAACGCCGCCGAGGACGCCAGCGGAGGGGTGGACGACAAGGTCGCCGCTCACCGCGCCGACGGCGGGGTCCATGAAGTTGGACAGCATTCGCGGCAACGCATCGACGGCCCAGCTTTGGCGCACGTCGGCGAAGACGAGGACCTCATGTACGGCGACGGCACAGCCTTCCGACAGGGCTGCCGCCTTGCCCACTCGCGTCGGCAATTCGAGGACGCGCACCATCGGCGACGGGTGAGCGCGGGCGGCGGCGGCCGTCGCGTCGGTCGAGCCGTCGGTGACGACAATCACCTCGGCGTCCGATTGGGCCGCGGCCAATAGGTCCGTCATCTCGTCAAGCCGGCGGGCGATGTTTTCTTCTTCGTTGTAGGCCGCCACGATCACGGACGCCGAACGCGGCGCCGATTTCGTGGCATGTATAGGCCGGCCGCGTAGCCGTGCCAACGCCCACGCCAATACCGGATAAAGCGCGTACGGGTATACGACGGCGACGGCGGCGATCCAGAAGCAGATTTCAACGGGCGTCATAGTCGGAGACTCGCGTAACATTGGCGAGCCGGGTCGCGTAAGCGCCCGGAGTTCGATGCACTGGTGAGCCGGGTCGCGTAATCGCCCGGAATAAGCCCAAATAGCCTTCCGCCATCGCCGCGAAGGTAAAATGCGTCGTAACTCGGCGCCGTCCGGCCAATCCCATCGCCCGCGCCGATTCCGGGGACGCCAACACATCCGTCATACGGCGAGCCAACGCGGCGGCGTCACTCGGCGGGACAAGCCAGCCGGTAACGCCGTCTTCCACCACTTCCGGCGTACCGCCGACCGCGGTGGCCACGACCGGCAGACCGGCCGCCATTTCCTCCAACACGACCACCGGCAGACCTTCGGTGTGCGACGACGACACCGCCAGGTCGCACACCGGCAGGACGCGCGCCAGGTCCGACCGGAAGCCAGCCAGGAGGAAACGCCCCTGTAAACCGCGTTCGGCGATCCGTTTTGTCAGATTATCACGCAACGGGCCTTCGCCGAAGAGGACGAAGCCGACGCGAGGGTCGCGCGCGACGACGAGCGCGGCGGCGTCGATCAGCTGGTCGAAACCCTTTTCGGGACTCAGCCGGCCGGCCGCGGCGATGATGCGCTCACGCCGTTCCGGGAAGAGTTTCTGCAATTCCTCCCGACAAGCCGGGTCGGCAGGGCCGAAGCCCTCCGCGCGAATGGCGTTGCGGATCACCGGCGAGCGATCCGCCGGCACGCCCGCGCGGCGGACCTTGACGGCCTGCGCCTCGGACACGCACACTACCGCGTCCATACGCCGCATCACCCAGCGGTCGAGCGCTTCGGACACACGCACCTTGAGCGTGGCGGCGGTCCAGCCGTGGGCGATGGCGACGACGGGAACGCCGGCCCGCCGTGCCGCCAGCCAACCGATCAAGTCGGGCTTGTAGCCGCTGCAACACAGCACGTCGGCCTTCAACCGTCGCAGCCAGCCGATAACCTCGCGTGCCGCGCGGAAGATGTGCGGCGCATTCTCCTTGAGACACACTGTTTGAAAGCCGTCAGCGGCCGCCTCCGCCAGAAACGGCCGACTTAGACCTCGTTCCGCAAAGGAGAGAAAAACGGTCTCACATTGGGGGCGCAACGCCTCCGCGAGGCCAAGAACTTGGCGTTCCGGCCCTCCAACGAACGGCGACGCCATCAGGTGAACAATACGCACGCTTGCTCCGCTCCGTATTTATGACCCGCAGACCACAGACTCGTTTAGCCGCGACCCGAAGG
>DHJA01000011.1:15699-18303 GCA_002404095.1 Planctomycetaceae bacterium UBA4732
CCCTTTGGGGTCGCGGCTAAACGATCTCTTTCTAGTAGTTACTCTCTCCCACACCGCTTCCAGCTTGTCCGCCAATACATCCCAATCATAACGGTCGCGCACCAGCCGCCGGCCCTGTTCCGCCATCCGCCGCGCCTCCTCCGGCGACCGAATGCAATCCACTAGCGCCCGCGCAATGTCTTCCGTGCGCTCCACCACGGTCAGGTCGCGGCCGTTTTCCAGGTGCAACCCCTCGGCGCCGATGCGCGTCGATACCACCGGCAAACCGCTCGCCAATGCCTCCAGGATCTTCAGCCGTGAGCCGCCGCCGATCCGTAACGGCACCGCCATCACGCCGCAATCGCCAAGATACGGCCGCACGTCTGCCACGTCGGCATACAGGTCTACAAAGTCCAGCGCCGCCACGCGCCGCCGCAGCCACTCCGGCGGCGACCGGCCCACAATGCTCAGACGAGCCGTCGGAACTTGCGCCCGCACGGCCGGAAATATATCATCAAGGAGTATTTGGATCGCGTCTAGGTTGGGCCGCCAGTCAAGGGCGCCGAGAAACAATACGCGATCCGGTTGTTTCAGCCCGTCTACCGATCCAAAATAGGCGCTATCGACTCCATTGTCCACGACCTCAACGCGCTCGGCGCCGAAGCGTTGGCGCGCCAGGGCGGCGTCGGCCTCGCTGACCGTAACGACGCAATCGGCCTCGGCGAACATGCGCCGCTCGAAGCGCTCGAACTTGCGCCATTGACCGCCGATGTACCAGCGCTTCAGTGGATGTCGTTCGGTTTCATGGTAGCGCTGCCAGATCAGCGAATCGACGTTGTGGGCCATCAATACTCGGCGGGCGCACTCCGGCCGGCGGAGCATATTCAGGAACGGCGTCCACTCGAATTGCCAGAGATCAGCACTCCCGTTTGCCTCGTGTTCCTGAACCGCCTGGCGCACCAGGGGGCAATCGTGCGAAGCCACCGAATACGGCAGCGGCGACATGAGATTGGCGGCCAGGCGTGCGTAAAAGGCCACGCCCTTCTTGCGCGGCAGCGGTTGATCGACGATGTGCGTCGTAATGCCGTGGTCGCCCAGGAAGGTTTCGGCTCGCTTCATCTCTTCGCGGCCGCCGTGGCAGCGGGCAATATAAGTAATGCGACAGCGGCCCGCGAGGCGCAGCATCAGATTCAGCGTCCGCAAACGCTTGCCGCTCGACGGCGGATACGATACGTCACCGTCCACGATGGCCACGTTCATCATCACGCGCAACTCTACCTCGCAAATCAGCCTCGGATGGACGCCAGGCCGTTCACCTATAAAACTATACTGGAGACCGATAAAGGCTGAGATACTCGTCCAGCCGGGCCGGCGCGGAAAACCGGTCCACGGCCAACTCGCGAGCCGCACGGCCCATCTCCCGGCAGCGCGACGGGTCGTCCAACAGCGACTGCACCGCCCGCGCCAGCGTCTCAGCGTCGCCGGGTGGAAACAAAACGCCGCTGCGGCCGTCCATCACGTATTCGGGGATGCCGCCGACGCGTGAGGCCAGTACCGGTAGGCCGCATGCTTGCGCCTCAAGGTTGACTAGTCCCGCGGCTTCTTCCCACAGAGACGGGCAGACGAAGACGTCCGCCGCTTGCATGTACGTTTCGACTTGGCTCTGTAAACCCAGGAAATGCACACGGTCTATTACGCCAATTTCCCGGCTCAGCGCCTGTAAGGCGGCCAACTCCGGGCCGTCGCCTACCACCCAGAGCGTCACGGAATCGGGCAGCTTCGTCAGCGCTCGCACGGCCGTATCGACGCCCTTCGCCTTGATGAGATAAGCCGTGGTTAGCAGCACGAAGCGGCCGTCCGCGTCGAGGCGGCGGCGAACTTCGCCCCTCACTTCGGCGTCGGGCGCGAAGCGGTCGGTGTTGATGAAATGCAGGAGGCAGTCGGGCGCCGGCCATGCCTGTTGATCGCGCAGGCAGTTTGCCACGAATCGGCTGACGCCAACCACGCGCGCATAACGCTTTAATAAGATCCGCTTTAAGATTTTTAGCCTTCCTCGCGCAGGACGGCCGTCCGGCTGGCGCGAGTTATGGTCGGTGAAGTAGTGCTTCACCCACGGGGCGAAAATGCTCAAGGCCCAGACGTAACCGTTGGTGAGCGGCGGATAAAAGTTCCAGTGGACGACCTCAATGCCGTGGCGCGCCGTCAGCCGGAGCAGCTTCGCCAGGATATTCAAACGGAATCGGCTCAGGTCCAAGGCGGCGATTTCTAGATCGGCGGCCTCATAGCGGGCGCGGCCGACAGCTTCGGGCGCGGCCGAGAAAACCGGCAGGAACAGACCGCCGCGCTCCCGGAACGCGAACGCCAGCAGAAAGGCTTGCTCCTCCATCGAACCGAACTTGCGCGACGGGTCCACGTGGGCTGCATACAGCACGCGCAGCAGCCGCGGCGGCGCGATCGCGGCCGCATCCGTGTCTGCCGCAAGTCGTGCCAGCGCGGTCATGGTTTCTCGTTTGTCGTGATGCGAACAAGCAATCCGCGCCGCATCACGCCTCGAATTGCGGCCGCGGTTCGCCGTGTTCCTGATACGCGACCTCCACCGCCTCGGGCGCACGACACGGTTTGCAG
>DHJA01000273.1 GCA_002404095.1 Planctomycetaceae bacterium UBA4732
GCAGGAACATTGAGGTGCGCCCCACCGCCCCACCTTGGGGCGCCCCATTGCTATGGACCGCCGCCAACCCGACCGCTATACCCGTCGTCCGCCCTCCGGCCGCCGCGCCAAGGATGGCGCGCTCGCCCCGTCTCTTCGAGTGGAGCCTCCTACCCATGTTCGCACGGTCCCGCAAAATATGGCCCCTGCTCCTGATCGTCGGCGCCGGGCTGGTCCTACAAACGCACTTGCGCGGCCAAGACGCCGCGCCAACTGACGCTCCGCCGCCCGTTCCCAAGGGCGTCGAAGTGTTAGCGCGCGGTCCGGTTCACGAAGCCTTCGCCAGCCTCACCGCCGAACCACAGCCGACCAAGGTTGTACCCAAGAAGCCGCCCAAGCCGCTGGACGAAATGCCTCCTGAAGAGAAGCCCGAAGGCGACGTTCTATGGATGGGCGGCTACTGGGCCTGGGACGATGATCGCAGCGATTTCCTCTGGGTTTCCGGCATCTGGCGAACGCCGCCGCCCAACAAGCAGTGGGTGGCCGGCTACTGGCGCGAGGAGGGCGACAACTGGCAGTGGGTGCCCGGCTTCTGGACCGCCGCCGCCAAGCAGGACGCGCCGCAGGAAGTGACCTACATGCCCAAGCCGCCCGCCCCGCCGGCCATCGCCCCGCCTGGTGCGCCGCCCTCGGCCGACACTTTCTACGTCCCCGGCCATTGGGAATGGAACGGCGCCCTCTACCTCTGGCGCGGCGGTTACTGGGCGCGCGTCCAACCCAATTACGTCTGGATTTCCTCCCATTATCGTTGGACGCCCGGCGGTTATATCTATATCGCCGGCTATTGGGACTACTCCGTCAGACGACGCGGGGTTCTCTTCGCGCCCGTGATCATTGATCCGTTGGTCGTGGACGCCTCGTTCGTCTACACGCCGACATACGCCGTCCAGGACACCCTCGTGGTGGATGCGCTATTCGTGCGGCCTACCACCTGTAGCTATTATTTCGGCGACTATTACGATGTGTCATATCGCGACGCCGGCTATACCAGTTGCGTTGTCTATAGTCGGACCAACTATGACTCGATCATTGTCTACGAGCGTTACCAACACCGGGAGGAACCGAACTGGATCAATGTCCAGATCGACCTGTCCAACGACCGTTTTGCGGGCCGCGCTCCGGTGCCGCCGCGCACCCTCATTCAGCAAACCACCATCGTCCAAAATAACACCATCGCGAACAATACCACCAACAACATTTCCACAACCAACAACACGAATAACACGACAACCAATATCGCAAATAATACCAATAACGTCACGGTGAATAGGAACGTGATGAAGACGGCCGTATTGGCGCCTGCTTCCCAGGTGATGGCGGCAAACGGAACCCAAACAGTTAAGCTCGACCCCGCGACGCGAGTGGCGGCCCAGCAGCAGTCCGTGGCGGTCCAACAGGTTGCAGCACAGCGCAGCAAGAATGAGTTCGCCGCGCCCGGCGGAGCGCCGAAACAGCCGCGAGTCGCGTCGTTCAACGTCCCGTCCGCTCAACCTGTCGCGCCGAAGTCCGCCGCGGTAAGCGCCCCCGGCGCGAATCGGCCGGCCGTTGCCGCGCCCGGCTTTAGCCGGCCGGACGTCACTCCTTCAACGATAACAACGGCGCCCAAGACGCCGTCCGTCGCGCCGACCGTGCGGCCGCTTACGACGCAGACGCTGCCGCCCCATCCGTTCGTGAACCCGGCGCTGCCGCCGACGACGCCGCTTACCACAAAATTGAGCCCGCCTCCGCCAACGCGACCGGCTCCGCCTCCACCTGCCAGGCGACCGCCGCCTCCGCCGCCGAAGGACAAGGACAAAGATAAAGACCAACATTGAGGATTGTGCGAATTAATTTGGCGGGCCGGGTCGCGTAAGCGCCCGGAGTTGGATGCAATCGCTGAAACCAACTCCGGGCGCTGACGCGATCCGGCTCGCCAGAGTTGCTTACAAATCACCCTTACACCCCATCCTACCGGCGTCTCCGGCATACATGACACCCATATTTCCTTGATTTTCCAACCTACCTAAGTTATTTCACTTTACCAACCTTCTCTAATTGGGCATATTAGCACCAGTCACATAGAAAGTCGCTCCGGTCGGCCCGAATGTGACGGGCGGCGATAGGATCGACGGCTTCCGCAACCAAGGAGAAGCAGTCATGCGTTGGTTTCGTTTTACCGCGGTTCTGTTGAGTAGCGTCGTCCTCGCCGCCTCCGCCACCTTCGCCCGCGCCGATTGCGGCTCTGCCGCTCCGGCCGGCGACTGCGGCGGATGCGCCCCGGCCACCCGCACCATTTCGGTGACCGAGTGGGTTCCCGAGCATTACCAGGCGTGTCGCACCGTCTACAAACAAGAGTGCGTTCAGGAGAAGTACACCGGTTGTCGCACCGAGTGCGTCGCCGAACAGCGCACGCATCAGGTGACGGTCTACAAGTCGGTCTGCGAGACCCACAACGAGTGCCGCACCATCTGCAAGTGCATCCCCTACTGCGAGGACCGCACGGTGATGAAGCAGGTCGTGACCTGCTGCCCGGAAACGACCTATACCCACAAGTGCGTGGATAAAGGTCACTACGAGTGCCGTGAAGTGGCCTGCGGCCCGACCCTGTCCGAGCGTTTCCACAAGCTCTGCAAGCATCACAAGCGCAATGAGTGCTGCGAAAGCGCTTGCGAGTCCCAGTGCTGCGAAGCTCCCCGGACGCGCACCGAACGGGTTTGGGTTTCCTGCAAGGTCGATGAGTGCGTCCCCTGCACGCACATGGTCCGTCACTGCTCCTGCGTGCCGACCGTCGAACACGTGACCTGCTACAAGCACGTTTCGGAGCAGATCACCGTCCCGGTGTCGTGCTTCCACTGCGTGCCTGAGTGTGTGACCAAGACCTGCACGGTCATGGTCCCCCACCAAGTCACGTTTGAAGGCGTCCGCAACGTCACCCGTTGCGTCCCGGTGCAGGAGACCTACACGGCTTGCCGGATGGTGTCCCGCTGCGTCGAGAAGCAGGTCGCTTGCGAAGCGGTTAGCACGAGCTGCTGCGGTAGCACTAGCTGCTGCGAGAACCAGGGCGGCCATCACGGCTTCCACATGGGCGGCCGGATGAAGGGCCTTTTCCACCACAACAGCTGCGGCTGCGAAAGCACTTGCGGCGGCTCCTGCAACAGCGGTTGCGGCTGCAACTAAGTCTTTCTTCGGAAAGAGCAAGGCCGTGGGACGACGTTATGCGTCCCGCGGCCTTGTGCGTTTCCCACGACCTTACGAGCCGCGACCGTTAGGGAGCGGGGGCGGCTTCCCCCACTCCCTAACGGTCGCGGCTCGTCGGTGGCAATTGTCAATCCGCAGTGACAGAGTGTGGCCGCGTCAATGCTCCAGGAGGCAATTTGATTTCGATGTTCTCGTTCTTTCCCGCTTTGAGGTCGAGCGTAACACCGGACTGATCCGGGTTATTGTACGTAAGCGGTGTGGGCGTATAGCGGGCGGCGGCGGCGGCCTCTTCCTTGGCCTCCGGGTTGGCCGCGCCCCTCTGAACATTAACCGGCGGCGGCGGATTGTCGAAGGCGACCTTGACTTTTCCGGCGGGCGATTTGGCGATGGAATACGTGCCGTCCGCCTGAACCGCTCCCGGATCGCTCGACTTGCCGTCGGCGCCAACCAGTACGACGACCCCTGACGTGACAGGTTTGCCGTTAAAGGTGACGCGGCCCGAAACCGAGGCCGGCTTGTCTCCGCCGGCCCCACAGCCCCCCGCGAAAAGGGCAGCGGTGAAGAAGGCCGACAACCAACCTTGACCGACCCAGACTCGTCGTTCGGACATCGATTCACTCCTGCTTTGTCGAGGTGATGATGGAAGCCAAACGGGCATACAGCCGGCCAAAGCCGGCTATATGCCCGACCGGAAAGTCTGGTTCTAGGCGACTACCAGTCGGCGCCAAGAGTTTCGCCCCCAGCCGGGGTGCAGGCAAACCACCAGGTCTGGGTGCTAACGCCGGGATTGACCAGGCGCGTGCTGCCGTCGCCTAAGCCTACGAGAATGCCTCCCGTGTGTGCGGTCGAAGGCAGTGCGAAATTACACGTGGCGGGATTCTCGACGGGATGAGGCTGGAACTGAAAAGAGAAAGTCGGCCCTGCCAGCCGAACGTTGAAGTAGGGACCATAAGTGCTGTTAGTCGGGTTATTGCGAGCCCAAAGGCTGCCCCCGTTATTGGAAGGATTGCCGACATTGCCGCCGCACCGGCCGTACTTCTCGGCAAATACGATGGTATTCGACTGGCTGCACTTTCCGAAAAAACCTATG
>DHJA01000152.1:0-211 GCA_002404095.1 Planctomycetaceae bacterium UBA4732
GGCCGCTGTAAGGGATGAATTGGAGGAGAAATATCCGACGTTGCACCTGATCGGCCGCAACGGCATGCACAAATACAACAACCAGGATCACGCCATGATGACGGCGATGTTGTGTGTGCAGAACATCCTGGCCGAGCGGAAGATATACGACCTCTGGCAAGTGAATCAGGACGCCGAGTACCACGAATCGGGCGCGGCCGGCCGTCAGCGG
>DHJA01000152.1:401-9282 GCA_002404095.1 Planctomycetaceae bacterium UBA4732
TACAAATCTCACCGCAGAGAACGCCGAGAGCGCCGAGAAAGACAAGAGAGTAATTTGCTTCTGTTTTTCTCTGCGGTGAGATTATATAGTGGACCCCATTGTCTAGACCAAAAAATGGCTTTCCTTAGCTACACCCCGGAGGCGTCCGTCGCCCCTCGGCCTCTCCTCGAGGCATGGTTTTTCCGCCCCGCTGGCGAACACCGCCTCGGCCCCAGCGAGCAAGTGCTTCTTCCAGCCGTGGATCAGCGTCGGGTGGACGCCATAGTGCCCCGCCAGTTCGTTGACGGTTCGGTCGCCTTTGACCGCCGCCAGGGCGACCTGGGTCTTGAACGCCGCCGTGTGTTGCTTCCGTTTCCCCGTCATTAGTTCCCCTTTCCTGGGCCATCCGAGTAGCTTACTCGGTGGTCCAGTTTTCGGGGTCCACTATAAACGGTGCATTTAGACCGTCCTCGATAAAGGCAAACCCGTCGTGAGGCGGGGACGCCAAGCTATGGGCTCTTGACCGTCCCGAGGGGGGGATGGTTTAAGGCTCCCAGCTACCGAAGGGATGGACGGGACCCATAAAGTACGCTTGGCGCTCTGGCAAGAGGGCGCCGGATTTTTTTATGCGCTATTTATTGCGGCCGAGCCAATTCATACAGTCCTGGGCGATGACGCGGCCCTCGAAATCCAATCCTCCCCCCGTGGCCTCGTCCCGCCATAGGTCCAATGCGACGTGGAAGGCATCGCCCGCCTCGTCCACCTTTCCTTCCTCCAGGGCGATAATCCCTCGGAGTATGAGGATATTCGCATCCTTTTTGAGGCTCTCGGAAAGAGCACCGAGGCTCTGGCCAAACTTGGCCCGACCAAACGGCACTTTGCCGGGTAATTCGTCGAGTACCCTCCGCGCGATCAACACGGTCATGATCTCTCGGTATTGTTCGCCTTGTTCGCCCTCTGGGTCACCCAACACCCACGACGGCGCCAAGCGAGCGCACTCCTCTCCGGCCAGGGCGTAATTGCCGGAAGCCGCGAACGCCTGGACGCGCAGCCAGTGGTAAGTGGGTGGTCCCAGTATGGCCTCCTGCGCGGAGTTAGTCCACTCCGCAACAGCCTTCGGGCGCCCCGTTCGCAGCAACAGTTTCAACTCCAACTCCATTCCCCGGGCGCCGAACGCGGAAACGTCCGACTCCAGCAGCAGGTCGCGGGCTTTACCTATCAGCCTCTTGTCAACGGCCAGAAAGGCCCGGTCCACTACGCTTAAACCGGGTGACGCGAGCGTGTAGGAGGTTTCCTGTTCGTCCACCCCTTTGGCCAGCTGGCTCAACTTCGCTTGGAACTGGCTCTCCTGTTCATGGAACTCCGCCGCGCCGACCCCTCTCTCTGGGCCGGCTTCATGGAAGAGTTTGACGTAGGCGCGCAGCTGTTCCAGCGCTAGATCCCAGCAACCCATTTCCTCGTACAAGCCGCCGAGACTCAGGCGAGCCTGGACAAAGTCGGGTTTGAGCAAAATCGCTTGGTTCAGAGCGGCGCTAGCCTGGGCATGACGGAGTTGCACGATCTGCGGTAAGCTCCGGCCCCAGGCGCGTTCGCGCGTGCTGCGGATCATCCGCAAATAGCTTTCGCCCAGAACCTCGTAGGCCTGGGCGTCATCTGGATTGACGGCCAGCGCGCGCCGGGCGGCCCGTACTGCCAGATAGAGCAGAGCGGGGGGCGTATCGTCCTGTTGCAGCGCATATTCCCACTGATACGCCACCGCCCAACGCTCGGGGGCCGGTATCGTATTCAGGTCGTAGTCTGGGCGGGCCGGCGGCGTAAGTACCATCGTCAGACGCACCCGAGCGTCGAAGAGGCTGGCCGGCCCCGCCCAACCGCCGGCCGCGCAGACGAGGGCGGCGGTTTGACCCGCTTCCCAGCCGGCCAGCGCCTGCTGCCGGGGGCCGACCGACCGGAGCAGCGCGTCGGCGTGGAACAGGCGCAGATTCGCCTCTTCCTGGTCGATCGGGCGCGGAGGCGATGGTTTCCAAAAGGCGTCCCATATGGGCGGCGCCTCGGGTTTGCCGGCCGACGGCTTGGGCGGCGCCTTCTTGTCCGGGGCCGGGTGGAAGGCCAACTGATTCAGGTCCAATTCTATTTCCCGGAAAGGGTCCGCCGTCTCGGCCGCGTCGGGGTCGCGCCAGCCAAAGACGGCCAAGTCTCCTTCCACGTAGAGGAGCGGCCATTGCACGGGGTCGGCAAACAGCCGGTCGAGGATGGAAGAAAGGCGCCCATGATCCGAATCGTAAACGATCAAATGGTGGGCCCCCGCCGACCGCAGTCCTTGAGTCCACTCGCCGCGCGCTTCGCGATCCGCGATGATGGCCGAGGCCAGGCGGTCGTCAAGCGTCGCCTTCTCTTCGGGACAGAACCAGGCGAAGGCGTTGGCCGTTTCGGGGGACAGATGGAGACCGCGCGCGTGCGGCCCCAGCTTTCCCTCCTGGCGCCAGCGCCGGATTGTGGTCGCGCCGCGCTCGAGCGAAGGGGGAAGCTCGACGGCCAACCGGCGCGGCTCGAACGGCGGAGACTGAAGCCAACCGGGCCACGCGCAGACGAGAACGCCGAGGCCCAACAGCACTGCCAGGACGCCCACCGCGATGCGTTCCCGCCACCTGAGCGCGACGGGATGCCGGGCAAAAAAATCTTGAAGGTTCCAAGCCAGCGCGGGGCCGGCCGCGACCGCGAAGAACGGGACGGCCCGCGCCTGGAAAACGCTTACCACGGCCAGTCCAAGCCAGGGCAGGAATTGTCGCCAGTTCCAGCGAGGAAGGCTCAGGAGGAACGAGAGCAGCGACAAACCAAGTAAGGGGAAGTAGGCCAGACTCGCCGCGTTGACCCCGACGGTTGCCAGATAATCCTTCTGGAACGGCGACGCCGCGTGCCCGGCCACCAGTGGGCCGGACCATCCCAAGAGGCCCGGCGCGGGGGCGAAGGCATAGACGGTGGAAGGGTTGAGCAGGCATACTGCCGTCAAAAGAGTCAAGGAAACGAGACGGCAGAGAGACAAGGATAAAACACCTTTTAGATTCCTCTCTTCCCCTTTTCCCCTCTTCACCTCTTCCCCCCTTCCAGTCGCATAATCCAAAACCTCACCCAGCCACAAAAAGGCGACAGTCCCCAAGCCGAGTACAAACCAACCGTCCACGTTCACCCAGATCAGGAACAAGAGCGCGAGCGGCCACGGGGGAAGCAAAGAACGGCGTTGATCGACGGAACTTTCAGGACGGCGCCGAAGAAACCAAAAGGTCAGAGCCAGGAACAAGCAGGAGAGAATGGCCGGCTGGAGCAGCAGACGCGCGCCCATCGCTAGAAGGGCCAGGGCGGTGCAGGCGGCAGGAATCCACCACCCGGAATCAACCCCGCTCAACCGAACAAGGCACAGGGCGATCACGACCGCCACAAGCGCTTTTCCAAGCACCAGGCCGAAGCCGCCGAACAATGAATAGATGCCGTAGGTAACAAGGTCGTAGAGCGGCGCGGGGTTCACGCGGCGGTCGGAAGAGGATCGCGAGGCCGCGTCCGAGGGATATTCTCCCTGAGCCAGGCGTCTTCCCGCGGCCAAGTGGAGCCAAAGGTCGCTGTTGCGCGCGGGAAACGATGCCAGCAGGAAAGCAAGAGCCGATACGAAGAACAGTACCGCCCAACTCTGGCACCGGGGGGCGTCAAGGTGCGAAGGCAAGGCAGAGGGCGAAAGTTCGTTGGATAGCGCCATGAGGTCACGCGGGAAGGGAAGGAGAACGGCCTGAAATAAGGGTATGACTCAGCATAAGGGTGAAATCCAGATGGGTCAAGCGCCTCCTCAAGCATCGGCCGAGGCGAAATTCTCATACTCCGCTCATTTTCTCCTTGACTGCCCGGTCCGCGAGGTATACAAATTAAAGTTAGGCTCGCGGTCGATTGAGAAGAATGGGTCGGCATATTTCGCCACTTCGGCCTTTCCCTCATCGGCCTCTCGCGAACCAGTCTTCTGCTTCATTGTGATCTAACGAGAATGGTTCTCGTGCTTTTTTCTTTTCCTCTGTCGGAGGTGTTTCCATGCCAGTTTTCCGTCTCGGCCGCAGATGGCGCGGCTTCACGCTGATCGAACTGTTGGTGGTGATCGCCATCATCGCCATCCTCATCGGACTGCTGCTGCCGGCCGTCCAGAAGGTCCGTGAAGCGGCCGCACGCATCTCGGACGCCAACAACCTCAAGCAGCTGGGCCTTGCCGTCCAGAGTTGCGCCGACGCCAATGGGGGCAAAATTCCAACCACTTGCGGCCAATTCCAAGCCGTCGACACAAATTCAGCCACGTGGGGCACTCCCTACAATCCATCGCACTTCGGAAACCAGTTCTACTACCTGTTGCCGTACATTGAACAGGGCAACGTCTACACTGACCCGGCCGTCGACTCCAACGGGACAGCTTCTGGACACTCGTACCGGCTCCAAGAGGTTGTCAAACCGTACATTTCTCCCGGCGACCCGAGCGCGCCGGCGAACGGCTCCACTCCCAATTGGAGTCGCGGGCAGACCAGTTATTCCGCCAACTGGCACGTCTTCCGCGGCGGCTGGGGCGAGGACTGGGGAACAACCTCCAAAATGTCCTACCCGCGCAGCATCCCGGACGGAACCTCGAACACGATCTTCTTCGCGGAAAAATACGTGATCTGCGGCGACGTGAAATTCAAGAACGTCAACCAATCCAAGTACGTTGAACACATCTGGCAGGAAGACGGTCAGAACGCCGGCGCGTGCGGCTATGTCAATAATGGATTTGGCGCAGGCGGCAGCGGCGTTTTATGGGCCCCCTCCTTCTTTGCGCTTCCGCCTTCAGGTACGGGAAATACCCCGTCGGATATAGATAAGATATCGAACTATCCTTGGTCCTTCATGGCCCTCCCGCAGAACCAACCGCCGATTAGGCCGACTGCGGCAGGGGTATGCGACCCCACGAGGCTGCAAGGCTTCTACGCCGGCGGAATGATGGCGGGGATGGGCGACGGCAGCGTCCGCTTGGTCAATAGCGGCGTCAGCCAAGTGACCTTCGGCCGAGCGGTGGACCCTGCGGACTACCAGCCCCTTGGCAGCGATTGGTAAAGATGAGGGCGGAAGAATTGCTGTAGGGGCGGGGTTGCCCCGCCCGTCTGGAAGGGGCGAGGAGACCTCGCCCCTACTTTGACGACAAGTTCCCAAGCGCAGGCGAAGTCAAGCCGGATCATCACTTGCGCTTGGGCTTTGTCGAGCGTCGTATCGATCCATCAGCAAAGTGTTACACAATCAAAGGATCAATCCATGACTTTGAAGAGCAAACTGGTACTGGTTCTGCCGCTGTGTCTTGTCGTCGTATACGGGTGCGAAAAAGCAAACCCCAACGCGGCGGCCTCGGTGACCGGGAAGGTGACTTACAAGGGTCAACCCGTCACGGGCGGCATGTTGATGTTTAATCCCAAGACGGAAGCCGGCGGGGTGGTTTCCCCCGCCTCTCTCAACCCGGACGGCACCTACTCGCTGACGGAAGCGCCTTCGGGCGATTTCACGGTGACCGTTGACACGGAATCCTTGAACCCGGATAAGAAAGCGCAGGCCTATCCAGGGTCGGGCGGGAAGGAGATGCCAAGCTCCATCCCCGCGAATGCGCCGAAGGCGACGCTCCCCGAGGGGAAGTACGTAAAGATCCCCAAGAAGTATTCTGACCCGAAAGAGTCTACGCTGACGGCAAAGCTGACTTCCGGTAAGCAGACTCTGAATTTTGAGCTGGCCGACTGAGCGCGACCATTGCAATGGAGAGCGAGCGGCGGGCTTCACGCCCGCCGTTCCTCCCGCCGGGATAAACCCGGCGGCTCGCCTAAACCCGGCGGCTCGCCTTGGCATTTCCCCATCTCTCCGCCCTTCACTACGCGATCGCCGTCTTCGGGGCTAGGTAATGTTTCGTTCCCTCGGCTATGTGATCTGGAAGCGTCCCAAGACGACGGCCCTGGTCCTGGCCCTCTTGGTTCTTATCGGGGCTGGCGTGGGGCTGTATGTCTATGTGTTTCAACAGTGGGATGCGGCCAGGACGGCGGTGAAAGAGGGTCGGCCGGCCGAAGCCCGCGCCGGCCTGGTCTTGTGTTTGTCGGTCTGGCCCTATAGCGTCCCGGTGCATATCCTCGCGGCCCGTCGCGCCCGTATGATGGGTGATTTTGCCGGGGCGGAAGCGCAGCTCCAACGGTGCCTGAGGCTCCAAAAAGGGGCGTCGGCAGACGTGCAAATCGAGTTTCTCCTCATGCGCGTTCAAAGAGGAGAAGTGGACGACGTGGCGGAGGAACTCTTCCAGCACGTCCAGAACAAATCCTCGGAATCTACCTTGATTACGGAGACAATGGCCCGGGCCTATATGGACAAACTCCGCTATGGCCCGGCCTTGCAATGTCTGGATCGCTGGATCGAAGCGAGTCCCGAGGAGGCCAAGCCCCACCATTGGCGGGGATGGGTTTTGGAGCGCCTCGACGAGACGGATGCGGCGATAGAGGATTATCGGCGGGCGCTGGAGTTGGATCCCGGCCTCATCGCGGTTCGCCTTCGCATGGCGGAACTCATGTTGGAGAAGGCGAACCCGCCCGATGCCCTCGTTTATCTGGAGCCGCTGAGCAAACAATTCCCCGACCATCCCGAGGTGATAGCGCTGCTCGGGCGCTGTCGCTTTTTGCAAGGTCAAACCGAAGAGGCGGGGCGCCTGATGGAAGCGGCCGTGAAGCAACGGCCGGAAGACGGCCCTCTCCTCAACACGTTGGCCAAACTGAATTTGGGAGATGGCAAGGCGGTCGAAGCGGAGCAATGGGCGCGGCAAGCCCTAAAGGCGGACTCGACCGACGCCGAGGCGGAGAATATTCTGGCGGCCAGTCTTCGTTCGCAAGGCCGTCTGAAAGAGGCCGACGCCGCGCAGGAACAACACGAGAAAGACATGGTTCTTCTGCGAAAGGTCAATCGGATGCTGGGGGAAGACGCAGACCCGAAGCATCCGACCCGCAACGCCAGCGACTTCTACGAGGTCGGCGCGATCTTTCTCCGTGGCGGTCAGGACCGCCAGGCGGAATACTGGCTCAATCGCGCCCTGGCACTCGACCCCGGACATCGGCCGACGCTCCAGGCGTTGGCCGAGTATTACGAAGGTAAGGGCGATGCGGGGAAAGCCGCCGCTTATCGCCAGCGCATTGCCGGAGCGGACGGGAAAGCAATTGTCCGTTAAAGGCGCCGTTTAGCCGGGACCCGAAGGGGAGCGCGGGGATTTTCGCGTTACAATGACCTGAGGAGGATACGGCCGTGCCGCTGCGCGACCACTTTCGCCCACCGCTCGACGACGAAACCCAGTGGGAGGGTTTTCACGGCGGCTGGCCAATGATGATTGTCGCCGCCGTGTGTTGCTTCCGTTTCCCCGTCATCAGTTCCCCTTTCCTGGGCCATCCGAGTAGCTTACTCGGTGGTCCAGTTTTCGGGGTCCACTATACCTTCGTAGTCGTCGTGGTGTATGTCGGCGTTCGGTCGGCGGACGCCGTGTTGCGAGCTTGCGACGATATTTGGGGCGGACCTCTCTCAAAAAACCGCGACTGATTAAAACAACCGACGAAAAATCCGCCCGTGATGCCGGCCAGCCAAGCCAACTGACGCCAGGAAAGAAAAATAATTCAAACTGTACCACTACCAATTTCCTTTCCTATTGGCGGCGCGGCTGGTACACTCCGATCAATGCCTCTCCGGCGCATCCGGGGCCGTCTCGGGCCGCCGCCATTCAGAAAGGAAAGAAACGTGGCGATTATCAGCGAAGTTCTGCTTCAGAAGGGTTCGCAGGTGTGGTCGATTGGCACGAGCGCGACTGCGCTTCAGGCCGCTCTCCTGATGAACGAACACAAAATCGGCGCCTTGGTCGTCATCGATCAAGGGCGCGTCGCCGGCATGTTTACCGAGCGCGACATTCTGCGGCTCGTGGCGGAGCGCCGCGACCCGGGCGAAACGTCCGTCGGCGACAGGATGACCACCCAGGTCGTCTGCTGTTCGCCGGCCACGTCGGTGGAGGAGGCCAAATCTGCCATGAAGAACCGTCGCGTCCGCCATCTGCCCGTAGTGGGCGACGACGACCGCGTACTCGGCGTCATCTCCATCGGCGACCTCAACGCCCTCGAAACCGCCGATCAGCAACAAACGATCTTTATGATGAGCGAATACCTCCACGGCCGCGTGTGACGCGACGGCCCGCGATGATTTGCCTCGATTCCCCTCTTGAGACGCACGGCGGCGGCAACGAAGACGCCGCCGCCGCGACCGCAAGGATTCCCCTCGTGATCTCGTTCATCGTCCCGGCCCACAACGAGGAAGCGCTGATAGGCCGCACCCTGTCGGCGCTGCACGAGTCGGCCCGGGCGCTGGGCGAACCCTACAAAATCGTCGTGGCCAACGACGCCTCGACCGACCGCACCGAAGCCATCGCCCTGGAACACGGCGCCCGTGTGGTCGGCGTCAACCGCCGACAGATTGCGGCGACGGGCAATGCGGGGGCGCGGGCGGCAACGGGCGAAATGTTCATTTTCGTGGACGCCGACACGGTTGTGACAGCGCGGGTGCTGCGGGCGGCGCTGCGGGCGTTGCGCGCCGGCGCGGTGGGCGGCGGTTGCTCCGTTCGTCTCGACGGGCGCTTGCCGCTCTACGCGATAGTCTTGATGCGCGTCCTGCCTCCTATCCTTCATGCGTTCGGGTTGGCGGCGGCAGCCGGCTTCTCCCCCTTGGCACGCCGGTCCAGAATCTGCATCCGGCCGCTGTCCACCATGACCACGGCCAACGCCGGCGGCGTTACCCCGGCCGGTGCGGCGAATTTCTCAGACAGCGGCAGCGCCTGATAGGCCGCCACTTCCGC